>CAZIYA010000377.1:0-3636 GCA_964543355.1 uncultured Polaromonas sp. | reverse complement strand
GGTCACCAGGTCGAAACGCGCCTGCGACTCGCGCGAGTCGGTGATGGTGGAGGTGCCCACTTCGAAGTTGCGTTTGGCCGAAGCTAGCTGTTCGCCGACAGAGGCTTTTTGCGCCCTGACGAAAGCCAGCGTGTCCTGCGCGGCCAACACGTCAAAGTAAGCCTGGCTGGTGCGCACGATCAGGTCCTGTTCGGCCGCTTCGAGCTGGGCCCGGGACAGCTCGACCTGCTGCTTGCCCTGCTCGTACGTGGCCCAGTTGCCGGGACGATACAGCGGCTGCGATGCGTTCAGCGCGGCCGTCTGCGTCGGGAAGTTGCGATCCATCACCGGGTTGTTGTTTTCAAAATTGGTGCGCGAGGCACCCATCGACAGCCCGGCTGACGGCAAGATGCCCGCCTTGGCCTGGTCGGCCTTGGCCAGGTTGGCTTCGTACAGCGAGCGGGCTGACTGGTAGGCCGCATCGTAGTCGCGTGCCGAACGGTACAGCTCCACCAGGTTCTGCGCCTGGACGGCCGGGGCAAAAGCCGCCAGCACGGCACTCAACGCAAGCGACAAGGGCAACATGGCCGGTTTTTTCAAGAGCGTTTTCATGGGAGTCCTGATGAAAATGGAATCGGTAAAGAGGAGGAGGGCAGATTGGAAGGTCAGTAACGCGGTACGGAGGCGTCGCGCAGCGCCGACCACGCGTTGATGCCGCCGTGCAGGTTCACCACCTGCGTGAAACCGTTCTGTGCCAGATAGTTGGCGACCTGCATGCTGCGCGCGCCGTGGTGGCACAGGCAGGCCACCGGCTGGTCGGCCGGCAATTCCTCTTTCAGCTCTTCCAGCCGGGCAGGGACGTCGCGCATGGGAATGTGTACCAGCGTGAAGCCGTCTTCCTTGACCGATGCGGTTTGTATCTCCCACGGTTCCCGCACGTCCAGCACCAGAGGCGTGGGCGCGCCGGCCGGAAGGCTGTCGCGCCAGGCGTTGAAATCGGCAGGAGAAAGCTGGGCAATCATCAGGAGTTTGCTTGTGGCAGGTTAAAAGTTGAATTTCGAAGGCTCGGGGAAATTGAGCAGGCGCGGTGCCACCGTGTCCCACGCTTGCGCGGTGCGGAAGGCGGCTTCGCCCACGCAGGTGACCAAGGTGGCGCGCATCATGGGCTCGAAGCCGACGATGGCGCAGAGGCGACCACCGGGCTTGAGCATCGCCAGCAGCGCGGGCGGCACTTCGGCCACCGAACCGCTGAGCACAATCACATCGAAAGGCCCGCTGAGCAGGTCGCTGCCGGAGACAGCCTGCCCAAGCTTGGCGGAGCCATCGCCGGTGCGCACTTCGGCGTTGTACACGCCGGCTTTTTTCAGGTTGTTGCGCGCCAGCTGGGCCAGGTCGGCATCGATCTCCATGGTGATGACCTGCTGGGCGCGGTGCGCCAGCAAGGCCGCCATATAGCCGGAGCCGGCGCCGATTTCGAGCACTTTTTCGTGCTTCTGCACGGCCAGGTCCTGCAGCATGCGCGCTTCGACTTTGGGCGCCAGCATGCATTGGCCGGGTTTGGAGCCGAGCGGAATCTCCATGTCGGCAAAAGCCAGGGCCCGCATTGCGGGCGGCACAAAGTCCTCGCGCTTGACCACGGCGAGCAGGGAAAGGACCTGGCTGTCCAGCACTTCCCAGGGGCGGATCTGCTGTTCAATCATGTTGAAGCGGGCTTGTTCGTAGTTCATGGTGGGGCCTGTAAAAAATGCGGGGTGGTGCGGAGTGAACCTCTGATTTTAACGGGGGGTCACCGGCGCCAGTGCCGGCGCCGGCAGGGCCTGCCGGCCGGTAAAGCGGCGCTTGAGCCACTGCGCGAGGTCGTCGAGGTAGCAATACGCCACCGGCACCACCACCAGGGTCAGCAGCGACGAAGTGATGACGCCGCCGATGACCGCCTGGCCCATGGGCGCGCGCTGTTCCGAGCCTTCGGTCAGCGCAAAGGCCAGCGGCACCATGCCGAAGATCATGGCCAGCGTGGTCATCAGGATGGGGCGCAGCCGCACGCGGGCCGCCATCAGCAGCGCCTCGCTGCGCTCCATGCCTTCTTCCCTCATGCGGATGGCAAAGTCCACCAGCAGGATGGCGTTCTTTGTGACCAGGCCCATCAGCATCACCACGCCGATGATGGAAAACATCGACAGCGTCGAGCGGAACAGCAGCAGCGCCAGCACCACGCCGATCAGGGTCAGCGGCAGCGAAGTCATCAGCGCCAGCGGCTGCAGGAAGCTCTTGAACTGGCTGGCAAGGATCATGTAGATGAACAAGACAGCCATGATCAGCGCCGACACCGCGTAGCCGAAAGACTCAGCCATGTTTTTGGTCGAGCCGGCGAACTGGTAGCGGTAGCCGGGCGGAAAGCTGATGCTGTCCAGCGCCGTGCGGATGTCGGTGGACACTTCGCCGGCCGAGCGGTTGTACACATTGGCGTTGATGGCGACCTCACGCGTCAGGTCGCGCCGGTTGATCTGGTTCGGACCGGTGGTTTCCTTCACCGTGGCCACCTGGCTCAGCTGAACCGTGCGCGCCGAGCCGTCGGCGTTGCTGCCGATGACCGTGCTGATGAAGGGCAGGCGTTCCAGATCCTGCGGTGCATTGCGCGAATCGGGGGCGAGGCGCACGTTCACGTCGTAGGTCTGGTCGTCGGACGCGCGCCAGTTGCCGACGGTTTGCCCGGCGACCAGGGTGCGCAGCGAGGCAGCGATCTGCGACACCGTCAGGCCGAGGTCGGACGCCGCATCACGCTTGACGTCCACCTCGATGGTCGGCTTGTCGGCCTTGAGGCTGGAGTCGAGGTCCACCAGGCCGGGGATGCCGCTGATTTTGTCCATCACCAGGCGCGTCAGGCGCTCCAGCTCTTTCAGGTCGGCGCCCTGCAGTGAAAACTCCACCTGCTTGTTGCCGCCCACGGCGTCGAGCAGGCCGACGTGGGTGACGGTGATGCCGGGCACCTGTTTCAGGCGCTCGCGCAGCACACCCGACATTTCGTCCGCGTTTCGGGTTCTGGCCTTGCGGTCCACCAGGCGGATGTAAATGCTCGCGTACATCTTGCCCTGCGCATTGCCGGTGTTGATGGTGGACAGCGTGTAGCTGACTTCCGGAAACTCGCGCAGGATGGTTTCGACCTGCCGGGTCTTGGCCTCGGTGGCTTCCAGCGAGGAGCCGACCGGTGTGTAGAAATTGAGCGAGGTTTCCGAGAAGTCGGCCTTGGGGACGAACTCGGTGCCGAGCAGCGGCACCATGAAAATGCTGGTCACGAAAATTCCCAGGGCCAGCCCGAGGGTGGCCAGCTTGTGTAGCAGCGACCAGCGCAGGATGTTCTGGTAGGTCTCGGCCAGCGAATCGGTGGCACGCTCGAACCAGCCGGTGACGCGGCCTATGGTTTTGTCGTAGAAGGTCACCGGTGCGTGGTGCTTGCCGTGCGCTTCAATGCTCGGGTCATGCCAGATGCTCGAGAGCATGGGGTCGAGCGTGAAGCTGACAAACATCGAGATCAGCACCGCCGCCACGATGGTGATGCCGAACTCGTGGAAAAACTTGCCGATGATGCCGCCCATGAAGCCGATCGGCAGGAACACCGCCACGATGGAAAACGTGGTGGCCAGCACGGCCAGGCCAATT
>CAZIYA010000376.1:0-3647 GCA_964543355.1 uncultured Polaromonas sp. | reverse complement strand
CGTGCCCACCGTCTGGCAGATGATGCTGGGCCACATGAAACCGGCCGGCCTGAAGTTTTCCACCCTCAAGCGCACCGTGATTGGCGGCTCGGCCTGTCCGCCCGCCATGATTCACGCTTTCCAGGAAGACTACGGCGTCGAGGTGCTGCACGCCTGGGGCATGACGGAAATGTCGCCGCTGGGCACGCTGTGCACGCTGAAGAACAAACATCTCACGATGTCCAAAGATGAGCAGATGAAGATACGCCTGAAGCAGGGACGGGCGATTTACGGCGTGGACATGAAAATTGTCGACCCGGAGGGCCAGGAAATCGCCTGGGACGGCAAGGCCTTCGGCGACCTGCATGTCAAAGGGCCATGGATCGTCGCCGAGTACTTCAAGGGTGAAGGCGGCAACCCGCTGGTGGACGGCTGGTTCCCGACCGGCGACGTGGCCACCATCGACCCTGACGGCTACATGCAGATCACCGACCGCAGCAAGGACGTGATCAAGTCCGGCGGCGAGTGGATCAGCTCGATCGACATCGAAAACATCGCGGTGGCGCATCCGGCCGTGGCCATGGCCGCCTGTATCGGTGTCAGGCACCCCAAATGGGACGAGCGGCCCATCATCGCCGTGGTCAAAAAACCGGGCGCCGAGGTCACTCGCGAAGAACTGATCAAGTTTTACGAAGGCAAGACCGCCAAATGGCAGATCCCGGACGACGTGGTTTTTGTCGATGCCATCCCGCTGGGCGCTACCGGCAAGATGCTCAAGACCCGTTTGCGTGAACAGCTCAAGGACTACAAATTGCCTTCCGCCTGATTCTGGTGTGCGCACCCCATGCCGACCGCATGGCGGTGTCGCCTTGGCGATAGAAACTCCCTGTGCTTAGGGGCAATCCCTGACCGCTGCACCGCACAAAACTTGTACCCTCGTTTGATTGTTGCATTGTTGATTACCAAGGAGACATTTCATGAGATTCCAGCTGAAACATATCGCCGTTGCCACGGTTTTTGCGTGCGCCGGCAGCGTATTTGCGCAGTCTGCCGCACCAGCCAAACCGGCGGCGCCGGCGGCCAAACCGGCACCTGCTGCCAAAGCCGCTCCCGCCAAAACGGCCGGCGCGCCGATGTTCGCGGCCGGGCCGCTCAAGGGTGAAACCGTCAAGCTGGTCAGGATTGACCCTTTGACCGGGTTACTGGGGCCGGTTGGCATCGCCCAGTCCAAGGGGTACCAGTTTTTTGCCGAGAAATACAGCGGCACAGGCAACCCCGCCGGTGTGAAATTCGAGTTCTCGACCATCGACAACAAACTCAGCCCGGCAGAGAGCCTGAACGCGCTGAAGGCCGCCATCGACCAGGGCGTGCGTTACATCATCCAGGGCAATGGCTCGTCAGTGGCCCTGGCCTTGGCCGACGCGGTGGAAAAGCATAACGCGCGCAACCCCGGCAAGGAGGTGATGTACCTCAATGACTCGGCGGTGGACCCGGACCTGACCAACAGCAAGTGCAGCTACTGGCACTTCCGTTTTGATGCAGACACATCGATGAAGATGGAAGCCATGTCCAGCTTCATGGCGGATCAGAAAGACATCAAGAAGATCTACCTGCTGAACCAGAACTACTCGCACGGCCACCAGGTTGCCAAGTACGCCAAGGAATCCCTGGGACGCAAGCGTCCGGACATCCAGTTCGTCGGCGAAGACCTGCACCCGCTGGCGCAGACGCGTGACTTTGCCCCCTACATCGCCAAGATCAAGGCCTCGGGCGCCGACACAGTCATCACCGGCAACTGGGGCTCCGACCTCTCGCTGCTGATCAAGGCCGCCAACGAAAACGGCTACACCGGCAAGTTCTTCACCTACTACGCCGGCGTTACCGGCACCCCGACGGCACTGGGACAGAACGGCGCCGGACGCGTCTATCAGATTGCCTACAACCACTACAACATGGGTGGGCAGATGGAAAAGTGGATGAAGGAGTTCAACACCAAGTACAACGACGACTTCTACACCGGCTCAACCATCCGCATCTATGAAATGCTGGGTGCGGCGATGGCCAAGGCCAAGTCCACCGACCCCGTGAAGGTAGCGGCGGCGATGGAAGGCCTGCGTGTGCAGAGCTTCAACGGCGAGGTGGAGATGCGCAAGACCGATCACCAGCTGCAGCAGCCGCTGTACATGTCGGTCTGGCAAAAAACCGATGCCAAGAACTCGTACAGCCCCGAGAAGACTGGCATGACCCTGGCGATGCTCAAGGAGTACCCGAACTATGTATCGAGCACGCCGACAAGCTGCCAGATGAAACGCCCCTGAACATGCGTTCCTGAGCCAGAGCCCGAGCGGGTTGCCGTATCGGGCTCTTTTATTTTCACCGGTGAGGAAGGTTAGCTGGAATGGAGTTTTTCATCATCTCGATGCTGAACGGGCTGAGCTATGGGCTTTTGCTGTTCATGCTGAGTTCCGGGTTGACGCTGATTTTCAGCATGATGGGCGTGCTGAACTTCGCGCACGCCAGCTTCTACATGCTGGGTGCCTATGTGGGCTACACCGTGGCCCAGTTTGTCGGTTTCTGGCCTGCGCTGCTGATTGCACCGCTGGTGGTGGGCGGGCTGGGTGCCCTGTTTGAGCGTGTCAGCTTGCGCAAGGTACATAAGTTCGGTCATGTGCCCGAGCTGCTGATCACCTTCGGGCTGTCCTATGTGATTGTGGAGCTGGTCCAGCTGGTCTGGGGGCGCATTGCGGTGGAGTTCCGTCCGCCAGAGGTACTTCAGGGCCCGGCTTTCACGCTGATCAACGATTCGATCAAGGGTCTGAGCCTGATCTGGGGCAGCGCGCCTGCCGAACTTTGCAGCTCAGCCGATGCGGCCGTGCGGATTGTCTGCTCGCCTTTTCCCGCCACGCGCGGCTTCATGATGCTCGTGGCACTGGTGATGCTGGGCTCGGTCTGGCTGCTGCTCACCCGGACCCGCATTGGCCTGGTGATCCAGGCCGCGCTGACGCACCCGGACGCGGTCGAATCGCTGGGACACAACGTGCCGCGCGTCTTCATGCTGGTGTTTGGCGCCGGTTCCGCGCTGGCGGGTCTGGCTGGTGTGATTGGGGGCAGTACCTTCCTGACGGAGCCAGCCATGGCGGCCACTGTGGGCTCTGTCATCTTCGTGGTGGTGGTGGTAGGCGGCATGGGCTCCCTGTCGGGAGCCTTTGTGGCTTCGCTGCTGATCGGCGTGATCCAGACCTTTGCCGTGGCATTCGACTATTCACTCGCCACCCTGGCGCAGCAGCTGGGCGTGCCACTCAGTGCCGGCGTGGCCAACAACTCCTACATCAAGCTCACTTTGTCCCAAGTGGCACCCATCCTGCCCTATCTGTTTCTGGTGCTGATCCTGATCTTCAGGCCGCGCGGTTTGCTCGGCAAGCGGGAGGGATAAGCCATGAAAACACATTACACATTCACGCCCCTCAATATCGGGCGCTGGCTCACCTGGGGTCTGTTTGCGCTGCTGCTCGCCGTGGCACCGCTTCTGTTCGGCAGCGGCCTGGCCATGACCGTGCTGTCGCAAATGGGCATTGCCATCATCGCCTGCCTGTCCTACAACATGCTGTTGGGGCAGGGCGGCATGCTGAGCTTCGGGCACGCGGTTTATACCGGCCTGGGCTCGTTTC
>CAZIYA010000375.1:0-3660 GCA_964543355.1 uncultured Polaromonas sp. | reverse complement strand
CCCGGCGACAACTGGATGATGCACGTGGCGGCCGAGCAGATCCAGCCCGGCGACATCGTGGTGGCGGCTTGTACTGCCGACAACACCGATGGTTTTTTCGGCGACCTGCTGGCCACCAGTTTCATGGCGCGCGGCGCGCGGGGCCTGATCATCGACGGCGGCTGTCGCGACGTGAAGACGCTGCAGGAGATGGGCTTTCCTGTGTGGAGCCGCGCCGTCAGTTCCAAGGGCACGGTCAAGGCCACGCTGGGTTCGGTCAACATCCCGGTGGTCTGCGCGGGCATGAGCGTCAACCCGGGCGATGTGATCGTCGCCGATGACGATGGCGTGGTTGTGGTGCCGGCCGCGCTGGCGGCAAAGACCGCCGATGCCGCCGCCGCCCGCGAAGCCAATGAAGGGGAAAAGCGCGCCAAGCTGGCCTCCGGCATTCTGGGCCTGGACATGTACAGCATGCGCGAACCGCTGGCCAAGGCCGGTTTGAAATACATCGACTGAATGCCGATCATGGGAAAACCTGCAACTGGCGACTTCACCAAAACCCCCGGCTGGCTTGACTGGTACGACGGCCCCAGCAAACCCCGTTTCAAGCTGCCGGCCGGCGCGGTGGACGCGCATTGCCATGTGTTCGGCCCCGGTGCGCAATTCCCTTACGCATCCGAACGCAAGTACACGCCGTGTGATGCCTCCAAAGAGCAGCTGTTCGCGCTGCGCGACCACCTGGGCTTCGATAAAAATGTGATCGTGCAGGCCACCTGCCACGGCAGCGACAACCGCGCACTGGTCGATGCCCTCAGGCACTCGAACAACAAGGCACGCGGCGTGGCCACGGTCAAGCGTGATGTGTCCGATGCCGAGCTGCAGGACATGCATGCCGCCGGTGTGCGCGGTACACGCTTCAACTTTGTCAAACGCCTGGCCGACTTCACGCCGCGTGAGGTACTGCTTGAGATTGCCAATCGTATTGCGCCGTTGGGTTGGCATGTGGTGGTTTATTTCGAGGCGCAGGATCTGCCCGAGCTGTACGACTTTTTCACCGCGCTGCCCACTACCGTGGTGGTGGACCACATGGGCCGGCCCGATGTCAGCAAGCCGGTGGACGGCCCCGAGTTCGGGCTGTTTGTGAAGATGATGCGTGAGCACGACAACATCTGGAGCAAGGTCAGCTGCCCCGAACGCCTCAGCGTGTCCGGCCCGCCGGCCCTGAAGGGCGAGCAAAACGCCTACCGCGATGTGGTGCCCTTTGCCCGGCACCTGGTCGAAACATTCCCCGACCGCGTGCTCTGGGGCACCGACTGGCCGCACCCGAACCTGAAGGACCACATGCCCGACGACGGGCTGCTGGTGGACTTCATTCCGCACATTGCAAGGACGGCCGAGTTGCAACGCAAGCTGCTGGTGGATAACCCCACCAGGCTGTACTGGGGCTGAGTCCGGCTATAAAAACAGGAGACAAACCATGAGCGTGCATACACCTATTTTTCGATGGACATTGGCTGCCGCGGCAAGCGCCGCGCTGCTGTCTGCCTGCAGTACCACGGGGCCGGTGACCGCGCCGGTGAGCCTGGGGACGGACCCTGCTGCGGCCTGTGCGCGCCTGGGCGCCACCATTCCCGCCAGCGCCATCGGCCTGCCCAGCGGTGCGGCCAGCATCGACTCCACCCGCCTGACGCAGCCGGTGGCCTTGAGCGTGGCCGCTCGCGGTGCCACCCCCGCGGCGCGCATCACGCCGGCCACGCCCGCGCATTGCCAGGTGCTGGGCCGTATTGCGCCGCTCGATCCCAAGGCTCCGCCCATCCTGTTCCAGGTCAATCTGCCGCTGCAATGGAACGGCCGCAGCGTGCAATACGGTGGCGGTGGTTTCAACGGCACATTGATCAGCGCCCTGGGGCTGATTCCCGCCGCGCGTTTCGACCAACCCACGCCGCTGGCGCAGGGCTATGTCACCTATGGCACCGACTCCGGCCACCAGAATGCGGCGGGCGTGCCGCCGCAGGCCTTCGCTGCGAATGACGAGGCGCTGGTCAACTTCGCCCATGCTTCCTACAAGAAGGTGCGCGATGTGGCTGTGGCCCTGATGCAGCGGGCCTATGGCCGTGCACCGGCGAAGCTGTATTTCGTGGGCAGTTCGGAAGGCGGGCGCGAAGGCCTGACCATGGCCCAGCGTTACCCGGCTGATTTCGACGGCATCTTCAGCCGCGTGCCGGTGATCAACTGGACGGCACTGCAGTTTGCGGGTACTCGCAACGGGCTGGCGACGATGGACGGCGGCTGGATGCGGCCGGCACAGGTGAAGCTGGTTCACGACGCCGTGCTGGCTTCGTGCGATGCGGCCGACGGCCTGGCCGATGGCGTGGTGTCCGACTTTGCAGGCTGCCGCACGCGCTTCGACGTGACGAAGCTGCGTTGCGCGGCCGGGCAGGGCGGCGACGCCTGCCTCAGCGACGCCCAGGTGCGCGCCGTGCAGACCTTGCATTCGACCTACCGCATGCCGTTTGCACTGGCCAGCGGCGTCACGGAATACCCCGGCTGGGGTGTTTCCGGCGAGGCCACGCCCGCTTTCGGCCCCACCGGTGGCTGGAATGCCTGGTGGCTGGGTACCAGCGCACCGGCGCAGCCGCCTCAGCCCACCAATGGCATCGCCTGGATTTATGGCAGTGGCGCTGTGCAGCATTTCTATGCCCGTGATCCCGCTTTCGATGTACGCAACTTCAAGCCCGAGAACTTCGCCGCACGGGTCAGCCAGGTCTCCGCGTTGATGGACTCCACCAACCCTGACCTCTCCGCCTTCAGCGCCCGCGGCGGCAAGCTGATGCTGCTGGAGAACATGGCCGACTACGCGCAGAGCCCCTACGTCGGCATCCGCTACTACGAGTCGGTGGTGGCACGGATGGGGCAGGGCGGCGTGGACCGCTTCTTCAAGCTCTACACTGCACCGGGTGTGGACCACGTGGGCAGCGGTGCGCCGGCCAATGCGGACATCCTGCCGGCACTGGTTGCCTGGGTCGAACGCGGCCAGGCGCCGGCCGGACTGCAATTGCTTGAGCAGCCAGTGGTGCCACCGTTCGCGACGGCCCGTGCCCGTCCGCTCTGCGAATGGCCGCTGTGGCCGCGCTACCGAGCCGGCGATGCGGCGCAAGCCGCGAGTTTCGTATGCAGCAAATGACAGGAAACAGATATGTCGCTCGATAAACCTTACCTGGACGTTCCCGGCACCACCATTTTTGATGCCGAGCAGTCGCGCCTGGGTTATCACCTGAACCAGTTCTGCATGTCGCTGATGAAGGCCGCCAATCGCGAGCGCTTCAAGGCCAACGAACGTGCCTACCTCGACGAGTGGCCCATGAGCGAGGAACAGAAGCAGGCGGTGCTGGCGCGTGACCTGAATCGCTGCATCAAAGCGGGCGGCAACATCTATTTTCTTGCCAAGATAGGCGCCACCGATGGCAAGAGCTTCCAGCAGATGGCAGGCAGCATGACCGGCATGACCGAAGAGGAATACCGCGACATGATGATCAAGGGCGGTCGCTCCGCCAACGGCAACCGCGTGGTTGGCGAAGACGGCGACGCGCAGGCCCACCGCCAACCCCAGGGCCACGCCGGCCAGAAAACGAACTCCTGACCATGGCCAAAATCACCGCATCCGTTTACACCTCCCACGTG
>CAZIYA010000374.1:0-3735 GCA_964543355.1 uncultured Polaromonas sp. | reverse complement strand
CATACCACCGCACCGCTCGATTTGCGCGGGCGCTTTGCGTTCGCCATCGACCAGATCGAACCGACCTTGAGGGGCTTGCGGGAATCGCTGGCGCGCCGGCCCGAAGCCACGCTGCTGTCCACCTGCAACCGCACCGAAATCTATTGTGCCGGCGGCAGATCCGAGCTGGACCACACCATGGAATGGCTGGCGCATCGCGGCGGCGTCTCGCCTGCCCTGTTGCGTTCGCATGCCTACACCCTTGAAAACGACCAGGCGGCACGTCACGCCTTTCGCGTCGCCAGCGGGCTGGATTCCATGGTGCTGGGTGAACCGCAGATCCTCGGCCAGATGAAGGACGCGGTGCGCGCCGCTGAAGACGCGGGCGCCATGGGCACGACGCTGCACCAGCTGTTCCAGCGCTCCTTCGCGGTCGCCAAGGAAGTCCGCACCAGCACCGAGATCGGCGCGCACAGCATCAGCCTGGCGGCGGCGTCAGTGCGACTGGCGGGGCAGCTGTTTGAAGATTTGAGCGACATCAAGGTGCTCTTTGTCGGCGCAGGCGAAATGATCGACCTGGCGGCCACCCACTTTGCCGCCAAAAATCCGAAAGCCATGACAGTGGCCAACCGCACGCTGGAACGCGGCGAGAAGCTCGCGGGTCGCTTCGGAGCCGAGGTCATGCGGCTGGCAGACTTGCCGAACCGGCTGCATGAATTCGATGCGGTGATCAGCTGCACCGCCAGCACCCTGCCCATCATCGGCCTGGGCGCTGTCGAGCGCGCTGTCAAACTGCGCAAACACCGCCCGATGTTCATGGTCGACCTGGCCGTGCCTCGCGACATCGAGCCTGAGGTCAGGGAGCTGTCCGATATCTACCTCTACACCGTGGATGACCTGGCGCACGTGGTGCAGACCGGCAAGGACAGCCGGCAGGCCGCCGTCGCGCAAGCCGAAGTCATCATTGACGCGGGGGTGCAGAACTTCATGCACTGGCTGGACCAGCGGCGCAGTGTGCCGCTGATCCAGCAGCTCAATGCCCAGACCGACGAATGGCGCGCCACGGAAATTGCCCGCGCCAGGAAGCTGCTCGCCAAAGGCGAGTCCGTGGAAACCGTCCTCGAGGCGCTGTCGCGCGGCCTGACCCAGAAAATGCTGCACGGTGCACTTGCCGAATTGCACGCCGGCAATGCGGACAATCGCGAGGCAACCGCGCAGACCGTTTCCAGGCTCTTCCTGCGCGGCAACCTGCCCCAGGAACAGAAAGAGCGTTAGCGCCACTTGTGCGCGAACCACAGCCCGTGCATCGGGCTGAACGCGGGGCCGAGTCACCGGCACCCTTTCCTGAACGTTTTGCTTCCGGCCTTTTCATGAAACCCTTTCTCCGCCAGACCCTGGACCGCCAGATTTTCCGCCTGCACGAGCTCGATGCCCTGCTGTCGGCCGCCGACGTGGTCAGCAACATGGAGCGCTTCCGCAACCTGACGCGCGAACACGCCGAGGCCAGCATTGTGGTCACCCAATACCAGCAGCTGACAGCCCGGGAAGCTGACATGGCCAGCGCCCAAGCCATGCTGGCGGAAGCCAGGGACGATCCCGAGATGGCAGCCATGGCTGAAGAGGAAATCGAAGCAGCCCGTGCCGACATCACCCGGCTCGACGAAGCCCTGCAGCTGATGCTGATTCCCAGGGATCCGGACGATGCACGCCCGGCGTTCATCGAAATCCGCGCCGGCACAGGCGGCGACGAATCGGCCCTGTTTGCGGGCGACCTGTTTCGCATGTACACGCGTTATGCCGAGCGCAAGGGCTGGCGCACGGAGATCATCAGCGAGTCGGCCAGTGAACTGGGCGGCTACAAGGAGGTGGTGCTGCGCATTGAGGGCCCGACTGACACGCTGGGTGTGGGTGTTTATGGCAAGCTGCGTTTCGAATCGGGCGGCCATCGCGTGCAGCGCGTGCCCGCCACGGAAACCCAGGGCCGCATCCACACCAGCGCCTGCACCGTGGCCGTGCTGCCCGAACCCGACGAAGCGGTCGCCATCCAGATCAACCCGGCCGACTTGCGCATCGACACCTACCGCGCCAGCGGCGCCGGCGGCCAGCACATCAACAAGACCGACTCGGCGGTGCGCATCACCCACCTGCCCACCGGCATCGTGGCTGAATGCCAGGAGGGCCGCAGCCAGCACAGCAACAAGGCCCAGGCGCTCAAGGTGCTGACGGCCCGCATCCATGAAAAAGACCGCTCCGAGCGCGCCGCCAAGGATGCCGCCATGCGCAAGGGGCTGATCGGAAGCGGCGACAGAAGCGACCGGATACGAACCTACAACTTCCCCCAAGGGCGACTGACCGACCACCGCATCAACCTGACCCTGTACAAGCTGCTGACCATCATGGAGGGGGATCTGGACGACGTGGTCACCGCCCTGCAGGTGGCGCGCGGCGCCGAATTGCTGGCGGAGCTGGAAACAGCCTCGAACGGTTGACAACCACTTTTATGAACAAAATCGGCCTCCAGCCCTTTGTGGTCGGGCGCCACCAGCTATCAAATACATAGTGGCGCCATGACTTCAGGAATCCGTCCTTGACCACCATCACCTGTGCACAGGCCCTGTCTGCGGCCCAGTCCCTGGGACTGGAGCGGCTGGATGCCCAGCTGTTGCTGCTGCACGCGCTGGGCAAGCCCGACACTGACCGGGCCTGGTTGCTGGCACATGACACCGACGCACTGACGGACGAGGTGGCACAGCTGTTCGAACGCCTGAGCCAGCGTCGCGCCGAAGGCGAGCCTCTCGCTTACCTTGTTGGCAGCCAGGATTTTTTTGGCCTGAAGCTGCAAGTGGACCCGCGCGTGCTGGTGCCACGACCAGACACGGAAACCCTGGTGGAATGGGCGCTGGAGCAGTTGGCAGGGGCGGAACTGTCGGCCTCCGCCCGCGTGCTCGACTTGGGCACGGGCAGTGGTGCCATTGCCCTGGCGCTGAAAAAAAGCCGCCCCGCGCTGGACCTGACCGCGGTGGATGCCAGCAGCGATGCCCTGGCCGTAGCGAGCGCCAACGCAACGACACACCAGCTGCCTGTCTGCTTCATTCAAGGGAACTGGTTTATAAATGTAAGTGGCCACTTTCACCTCATCGTCAGCAATCCGCCCTATGTGGCGAGTGCCGATGAACACCTGACCGCCCTGCGCCATGAGCCGCTGCAGGCCCTGATTGCCGGGAAAGACGGCCTGAGCGACCTGCGCCAGATCATCGCGCAGGCCCCCGTACATCTGCACCCGCGAGGCTGGCTGCTGCTTGAGCATGGCCACGATCAGGCCCGGGCGGTCTGCGACCTCCTTGTACAGCGCGGCTTCACCGAGGTGCAAAGCCGGAACGACCTGGCCGGCATTGCCCGCTGCTCGGGGGGACGCTGGCCCGGCCCTTCAGGCAGCAGTGGGCAAACGGCTGGATAATCGGCTATTGATTTTCCGTTTTTGAAATCCACTTACCCCTGCACAGGCCGGTTTTTCCCCGGTTGCTCCGTGCCCCACCTAAGGACCTGAAATGAACGATACCCAGCAGCGCATTGACCAGATTGTCAAATCCAGCGAGGTCGTGCTTTTCATGAAAGGCACCGCCCAGTTTCCCATGTGCGGTTTTTCCGGCCGCGCCATCCAGGTGCTCAACGCCTGCGGCGTGAACAAGCCTGCGACCGTGAACGTGCTCGAAGACGAGGAAATCCGCCAGGGCATCAAGGAATACAGCAACTGGC
>CAZIYA010000373.1:0-3760 GCA_964543355.1 uncultured Polaromonas sp. | reverse complement strand
AGAGGCAGGCGAAACCCGCCACCAGGCCGATGATCAGGCCGCCGCCGATGCCGACGTTGCCGGCTGCGGGCGTGATCGCCACCAGGCCAGCGACGGCGCCGGAAGCTGCACCCAGCATCGACGCCTTGCCGCGCATCAGCGCTTCACCGACGCACCAGGCCAGCACGGCTGCGGCGGTAGCGCCCAGCGTATTGATGAAGGCCAGGGCGGCGAAACCGTTGGCTTCCAGGGCAGAACCGGCGTTGAAACCGAACCAGCCCACCCACAGCAGGGCGGAGCCGACCATGGTCAGTGTCAGGCTGTGAGGCGCCATGGCTTCCTTGCCGTAACCGATACGCTTGCCGACCATGTAGGCGCCGACCAGGCCGGCGACGGCGGCATTGATGTGCACGACGGTACCGCCGGCAAAATCAAGCGCACCCGACTGCCAGATGTAACCGGCTTTGGAAGTCATTTCGTCAACCACGCCAGCGGCGGTGTAGGCGTCAGGACCCATCCAGAACCAGACCATGTGGGCCATCGGTGCATAGCTGAAGGTGAACCAGATAACCATGAACATCAGCACAGCGGAGAACTTCATGCGTTCGGCAAAAGCGCCGACGATCAGTGCGCAGGTGATGCCGGCGAAGGTGGCCTGGAAGGCTGCGAAGATGATTTCAGGAATCACAACGCCCTTGCTGAAGGTTGCACCGTTGGCGAAAGTGCCTGCAACGTTGTCCCAGACGCCCTTCATGAACAGCCGGTCGAAGCCGCCGAAGAAAGCATTGCCCTCGGTAAAAGCGAGGCTGTAGCCGTAGATGAACCACAGCACAATAATCATCGAGAAGGTGACCATGACCTGCATCAGCACCGACAGCATGTTCTTGCTGCGGACCAGGCCGCCGTAAAACAGCGCCAGGCCGGGGATGGTCATCAGGATGACCAGCATGGTCGAGACCATCATCCAGGCGGTATCGCCCTTGTTGGGTACGGGGGCAGGGGCAGCAGGTGCTGCAGCTTCGGCAGCCGCGGGTGCGGCCGCCGCTGCGGGAGCAGCTGTCGCCGCAGCCGGAGCGGCAGGTGCTGCGGCTTCGGAAGCGGCAGGAGCAGCAGCGGGCGCCTGCGCCAGAACGGCGGCAGCACCGGTGAACAGGCTCAGTCCCAGAGCCAGGGAGGCAAGTAGTTTTTTCATGTCTATGTTCTCTTTTTTTCAGGATTGAGGCTTACAGCGCTTCTTTGCCGGTCTCGCCCGTGCGAATGCGCACGACTTGCTCCAGGTTGTAAACGAAGACCTTGCCGTCGCCGATCTTGCCGGTGCGGGCCGCGCCCTCAACGGCTTCAATCACGCGATCGACCAATTCGTCGGACACTGCCGCCTCGATCTTGACCTTGGGCAGAAAGTCCACGACATATTCAGCGCCGCGGTAGAGCTCGGTGTGGCCCTTCTGGCGACCGAAGCCCTTGACCTCGGTCACGGTGATGCCCTGCACGCCAATCCCGGAAAGCGCTTCACGCACCTCGTCCAGCTTGAACGGTTTGATGATGGCCGTTACCAGTTTCATAAAATTCTCCTTTGGCTCAGATTGCGCCGTGTTGCTTCAGAAATTTTTCTTGATCGAGAAAACCAGGCCGTCTTTGGCCAGGTCACGGGTACCGGAACCGGGCAGCGTGTAAGCCCCACCCAGGCCATTGGTTCCCACAACGGCCAGGCTCAAAATCAGCCCGTCGATGTCTTTGTTGACGGCCACAGAATAATCTGTATAGGAGTTGCCGTTCTTGATTTTTTGCGCGCCGACGTGCGGAACAACGGACCAGCCCGAGCCCAGGTCAAAATTCGCGCTGAGGTCTAGGTAGCCGCTGTTTTTGCTGTTGGCCGTACCAAACAGGTTGGTCGTGGCATGCGAGTATTTGGCCGTGACGATACCAAAGGTAAGGGCGCCGTACAACTCAAACGTGTTGGGGCTCACGAAGCCGGCTGTCTTCTTCATGTCATTGCCGGCATACCAGTAATACAAGCCACCCACGTCATAACCCAGGCCTTCGGCCAGGGAACCCTTGTAGCCGCCGTAAAAGTCAATTTCAACCGGCCCCTTGGTGGTGTTGGGATTGGCGGTTGAGTCTTTCAGCCAGGTGATGGTCGAAGCCCAGGTGCCAAGGTAAAACCCGCTGCTGTGTGCGTAGTCAATGCCGCCATTGATCGCCGGTTTCTTGCCGGTTTGAGAAATGCCGCGATAGCGGTAGTCGGTGGTGGCACCCACATTAAAGGACACGGTGGATGCCGGTGCAGGAGCTGCTGTCTGGGCGAAGGCCGAACCGGCAAGCGCCAGAACCATCACCAGCATTGATTTTTTGACGGCGAATTTCATACAAACTCCATAGATAGTTAAAGTGAGGGGCTGCTGTAGACGGGGATCAATTAGCACGGAGCGTGCCAAAACTTCGCCAGCTTCAATGTTGTGCACCGGTACATCTGTAAAGCTCCCGCGTTACAACATGGTGAGAACGAGCAATAACCGCACCAAATAGGTGCCTTTCCGGGTGCGCATTATTGGTGCACAGAGAGGGAGGAGGAAAAATGAGCTTATCTTTAGTGCAAAGCCGCGCCCTTTTGGGTATGCAAGCGCATCCAGTCTGCGTTGAAGTGCACCTGGCCAACGGCTTGCCGAGTTTCACGCTGGTGGGACTGGCGGAAACCGAGGTCAAGGAGGCGCGGGAACGTGTGCGTTCAGCCATCCAGAACACCGGTCTGGAGTTTCCCGGCAACAAGCGCATCACGGTCAACCTGGCGCCGGCCGACCTGCCCAAAGACTCCGGCCGCTTCGACTTGCCTATCGCCTTGGGCATTCTGGCTGCCAGCGGGCAGATAGACACCGGCAAACTGGCCGGCTATGAATTTGCGGGTGAACTTTCGCTGGGCGGAGAATTGCGTCCCATACGCGGGGCGCTGGCCATGAGCCTGGCGCTGCCAGGGCAGGATGCCGGCCAGGCCCGGCCCAAACTGGTGCTACCCGGCGGCAGCGCCGAGGAGGCCGCGCTGGTGCCGCATGCGGAGGTCTACCGTGCGCATCACCTGCTGGACGTGGTCAGGCAATTTTTGCCCGGCGATACGGTTCCTCAAGACTCTGAGGGCTGGGTCCGGGTGCAGGCCAGTACGCAGCAGCATCCCGCACCCTACCCCGACCTGTCCGACGTCAAAGGGCAGGCGGCCGCCAAGCGTGCCCTGGAAATTGCCGCCGCAGGCGGCCATAGCCTGCTGATGGTGGGCGCACCGGGTTCGGGCAAATCCATGCTCGCCCAGCGTTTTGCCGGCTTGTTGCCGGCCATGACCACCGAGGAGGCACTGGAAAGCGCCGCCATTGCCTCACTGGGCGGCCGCTTTTCGCTGGACAAGTGGGCCGTCCGGCCCACCTGCGCGCCGCACCATACCGCCAGCGCGGTCGCACTGGTAGGCGGCGGCTCGCCGCCGCGGCCAGGCGAAATCTCGCTGGCGCACCAGGGCGTGTTGTTCCTTGATGAATTGCCGGAATTTCCACGCGCTGCACTTGAAGCACTGCGCGAACCGCTGGAGTCGGGCACCATCACCATTTCGCGTGCAGCCCAGCGCGCCGAATTTCCCGCGCGTTTCCAGCTCATCGCGGCGATGAACCCCTGCCCCTGCGGCTACCTGGGCTCCAGCCTGCGTGCCTGCCGCTGCTCGCCGGACCAGGTCTCGCGTTATCAGGGAAAGCTCAGCGGCCCGCTGCTGGACCGCATTGACCTGCATGTGGAAGTCGGCGCGCTG
>CAZIYA010000372.1:0-3762 GCA_964543355.1 uncultured Polaromonas sp. | reverse complement strand
TCACTGCGTGTAGCTCCCTGCCCCCCGAGGGGGCCGCTGCGCCTGCGGGCCGGCAGAGCCGGACCCGCGGCCCCTGCTTGTGCAGAGAAAGCATCAACGCTGCTTGCAGCGCGTCGCTGGAAATTTGAGTTTTAGAGCATGAGGTTGGAACTATGAGCACGATGGAACGCATTCTCCGTTTGATGGCCGACAAAAAGGCCTCGGACGTCTACCTGTCGGCTCACTCCCCTGCGCTGATCAAGATCAACGGCGAAGCCATTCCCATCAACAGCCAGATCCTGCCGCCCGACGCGCCGCGCAATCTGCTGGCCGAGGTGCTGCCGCCCGAACGCATCGAAGAGCTCGAAGAACTCGGCGAGCTCAACATGGGTTTTCCGCTGGCCGGCGTCGGCAACTTCCGCATCAGCGGTTTCCGGCAGCGCAGCACCTATGCCGCGGTGATTCGCTACGTGCCCGGGGAAATCCCGGCGCTGGAAAGCCTGAACGTGCCGCCCATCCTGGCCGACCTGATCATGGAAAAACGCGGCCTGCTGCTGATGGTGGGTTCCACCGGCGCCGGCAAAAGCACCACGCTGGCGGCCATGATGGACCACCGCAATGCCACCATGCCGGGTCACATCCTGACCATCGAAGACCCGGTCGAATTCCTGTTCACCAACAAGAAGTCGGTGGTCAACCAGCGCGAGGTCGGCAGCGACACGCAGTCGCTGCAGGTGGCGCTGAAAAACGCGCTGCGCCAGGCGCCCGATGTGATCCTGATCGGCGAGATCCGCGATCGTGAAACCATGTCGGCCGCGATTGCCTATGCCCAGTCGGGCCATTTGTGCCTGGCCACCATGCACGCCAACAACAGCTACCAGGCCCTCAACCGCATTTTGAGTTTTTACCCGGTCGAGGTGCGTAACACCATGCTCGGCGATCTTGGCGCGGCGATGAAAGCCATCGTCTCGCAGCGCCTGCTGCGTACGCAGGCAGGCGGCCGCGCGCCGGCGGTGGAGGTCATGCTCAATACCAAGCTGATCTCCGAGCTGATTGAAAAAGGTGACTTTTCCGGCGTCAAGGAAGCGATGGAAAAGTCCATGGCCGAGGGCTCGCAAACCTTCGAGCAGGACATTGCCAAACTGATCGTCAACGGCACCGTCACGCGCAAGGAAGGCCTGCTGCATGCCGACTCGCCGACCAACCTGATGTGGCGCCTGGAAAACGACTTTGCCATGGCGGCCAAGGCGGCCGAGGAACCTGAAGAAGACCAGGAAGAGGAAGCATCCTTCACGGAGATCACCCTCGACATTCGCCACGACGCGAAAACCGGCAACACCGGTTATGGCAACCCGTAAACGGGCAGGGCCTGCGTTTTCATGTCTTCCACGCTCAGACTCGCCGAACAGCTGATCTCCCGCCCTTCGATCACGCCCGATGACGCCGGCTGCCAGGCCATTCTTGCGGCCCGGCTGGCGCCCCTGGGTTTCGACTGCGAAACCATTACCAGCGGGCCGGAGAACTTCCGGGTCACCAACCTGTGGGCAAAATTCAAGGGTTTTGTGCCTGTAACCCAGGTGGGGCGGGCGCAGGCAGCTCCTGATTCGGTAGCGCCTCGAACCCTGGTCTTCGCCGGCCATACCGATGTGGTGCCCACCGGCCCGCGGGACCAGTGGAGCAGCCCGCCCTTCACGCCCAGCCACCGCGACGGCGTGTTGTACGGCCGCGGCGCAGCCGACATGAAAACCTCGATTGCCGCCATGGTGGTGGCTGTTGAAGAATTCCTGGCGGCCAACCGCAAGCCGAATCTGTCCATCGCCTTCCTGATCACCAGCGACGAGGAAGGTCCGTCCGTGGACGGCACGGCCGTTGTCGTGCAGCAGCTGAAAGAGCGCGGCGAGGTGCTGGACTACTGCATCGTCGGTGAGCCCACCTCGGTGAACCATCTCGGCGACATGATCAAGAACGGCCGCCGCGGCACGCTGAGCGGCAAGCTCACGGTCAAGGGCGTGCAGGGCCACATCGCCTACCCGCACCTGGCCGACAACCCGATTCACCGCTTTGCACCGGCGCTGGCCGAGCTGGTGGCCACCGAATGGGACAAGGGCAACGAATTTTTCCCGGCGACCAGCTGGCAGGTCTCGAACGTGCACGGCGGCAGCGGTGCCTCCAACATCATTCCGGGTGAACTGGTGGTGGACTTCAACTTCCGCTTTTCCACCGAATCAACGGCCGACAGCCTGAAGACGCGGCTGGAGGCCATCCTGCAGAAACACAAGCTCGACTACAGGCTGAAATGGACACTGGGCGGCCAGCCCTTTCTGACCACGCCGGGAGAGCTGGTCCAGGCCGTCACCGGGTCCATCAAAGCCGAGACCGGCGTGGCAACCGAGCTGTCCACCACGGGCGGCACCAGTGACGGGCGCTTTATCGCCAGCATCTGCCCGCAGCTCATCGAGTTCGGCCCGATCAACGCGTCCATCCACAAGATCGACGAACACGTGCTGGTCAGCTCGCTGGACCCGCTGAAAAACATCTACAAAGGCGTTCTGGAGCGCCTGGCTGCCCTGTGAACGCCGCGCCTGCTCCGACAACCGTCATCGCCCTGGTCGAGCACTGGGCCGACCGGCTCGAGGCGGCCGGCCTCACGCAGGCGGACGGTTTCGGCCAGGGTACCCTCACCGCTTTTGACGAAGCCGCCTGGCTGGTGCTGTGGCGTCTTGGCCTGCCGCTGGACGAGCTCGATGAAGTGGAAAACATGCCTGTGGCCCCCGCCGATGCTGCGCAGGTAGCTACACTTCTGGAAGCACGCATCAGCACGCGCAAGCCTGCCGCCTACCTGACACGGGAGGCCTGGCTGCAGGGCGTGCCCTTCTATGTCGATGAACGGGTGATCATTCCGCGCTCCCTCATCGCCGAACTGCTGGTCGATGAAAGCATAGACCCCTGGCTCAGCGAGCCGAGCGCCGCGCCGGGCCGCCCCGAGCAAGCGAACGCCCCCTCGGGGGGCAGCGCAGCACACGAAGTGGCAAGCGTGGGGGCGCCAGTTTTTCGCGTACTGGACCTGTGCACCGGCAACGGCAGCCTGGCCATCCTGGCCGCCATGGCCTACCCGGACGTTGCGGTGGATGCCGCCGACATCAGCGGCGATGCGCTGGCCGTGGCGCGCATCAATGTGGACATCCACGAGTTCCAGGACCGCATCACGCTGATTGAATCCGACGGCCTGGCCGCCTGTCCCGGCCCGTACGACCTGATCCTGTGCAACCCGCCCTATGTGAATGCCGCCACCATGGCCGCCCTGCCCGCCGAATTTCGGGCCGAACCGGCCCTGGCACTGGCCGGCGGCAAAGACGGCATGGACTTCATCAGAAGCCTTTTTCTGAACGCAGCCCGCCATATGAGCGAAAATGCTGTTTTGGTGCTGGAAATCGGCAACGAGCGCGAAAATTTTGAACGCGCCTTCCCGCACCTGGAACCGCTCTGGTTTGAAACCAGCGCCGGCCCCGACCAGGTTCTGCTCCTCACGCGCCAACAGCTGGCTTGAGACTTGCGTCTCCGGCCAACCCTGTGGCGCAACGCGCCGCCTGACTGATTTTCTCTAGTGTCTGCTTGGTTTAAATGATTACCCTTAAAAACGTGGTGCTGCGTCGCGGCGCCAAAGTGATTCTCGACAGCGCGTCTGTCAGCATGAACCCCGGCGAAAAAATCGGCCTGGTGGGGCGCAATGGCGCGGGCAAGTCCTCGCTGTTTGCCATGCTCAACGGCACCCTGCACGAAGAC
>CAZIYA010000371.1:0-3766 GCA_964543355.1 uncultured Polaromonas sp. | reverse complement strand
TAGGTGTCGTAGGAGCTGCCAACGGTGTTTCCGATCACCATGCGGATCTGCTTGTCGGGATACTGGCCTTGCGCGCGCGCGTTGCTGGCACCGCCCCAGTCAAAAATCGGCAGCGGCAATTCCAGCTCCCAGCCGCGCTTGATCTCCTTGTCGCCGGTCGCGTTGTCAAACGTGGTGTTGCGTGAATACTTCGCGTCGAGCGCGTTGATGAAGCCGGTGCTGCGGGTCAAGCCCATGTTGTCGGCCACATACGCTGCCTGCGCCATGCTGGCGCGCACGTCCAGACGGTCGCGCAGCGCGCGGGCCTCGATGTCCGACATCTCCGCCACTGTTTTTGGGATGTCCGGCAGGCGCTCGCTGAGCGTGAACTGCGTTTGCGCACCCCACAAGCCCATCAGGCGTATGAGTTTTTCGCGCGCGGCATAAGCCGTGTTCTGGCTGCGTGCCAGCTGCGCGCCTGCATCCGCGACAAAGGCCTGCTCGCGCGCCTGGTTCAGCTTGCTCCAGTTGCCCACACGAGCCAGCCGCCGCGCCAGCTCACCGCTGGCCTCGGCCGCTTCCTTGGCGTCTTTCATGTAGCTGGCGGTCTGCTGCGCGGCAACGGCGTTGATCCAGGCCTTGCGCGTGTCGGCGGCGAGTTTGACGACCTCCTGTGCGGCCTGCAGCTTGGCCACCTCATGCTGCTGGCTCTGGTATCTGGCGCGCCAGGGCAGGGTCAGCAGGCCGATGACATTGAAGCCGATGCCGCGCTCAATCTCCACCTTGCTGCCTTCGACGAAACGGCCAATCGAAAAATGCGGGTTCGGCAACGTGCCGGCGCGCACACGGTCGGCGTCGCTGATGCCCAGGGAGGCCATGGAGGCGTGAATGCCAGGGTTGTTCAGCAGCGCAATACGCACCGCTGATTCAGCGCTTAGCGGTTCTGCCAGCAGCCGGGCCACGGCTTCGCGGGTTTCCGGGCTGTCGCTGCGCCCCACCGGAGCCTGGACTCCCGCCGTTTTGCCGGAGGTCAATGTGTCGATGTCGGCCTGGTTGCCGTCGGGCGACAGGCTGGCACAGCCGGCCAGCGTCGCGGCCGCCAGTATGGCCGTTGCGGATTTGTGGAATGAAAACATGGTGCGGTTCAATGTTTGTGGGGATGGGCCGCCGCAGGTGTGGCGCTATCCGGCGTGGCAGCGGGCGCTGCCTGCTGCTCCGACTTGAGGATGTCGATGTGGCCGCGCGTGAAACGGCCGACGTCAGTGTTGGCTTTTTTCCAGTCTTCGCGGTCGGCTTCGACGCCGGTGGGCAGGTCGGAAAACACGGAGCGGTAGGGTACGCGGGGCACGGGCGATGCGGGGTCAGCCGCCTGCGTGGCCGGCGAACCCTGGGCCTGGGCAATACCCAGCGGGAGAACCAGCGGCAGAACCAGCATGGATAAAAAGAAACGGATGGTCACAAAAATCTCCTGACAGACTGGCGGGGCGATTGGAAAAATCGCGCGAATCCGGCGTGAACGGGCCTGGGAGGCAAGCAGCCCGGTGCCGGATGGCAAGTACAGGCCCACTACGGGCCTGGAAGTCAGGAAATGGGTGGTTTTTGACCCAACGCGGCGACCGCGCTGGCAAATTGGGCGGCCAGCGAATGCGGCAGCGCAGGGGGAATGGTGAGGGAGGCTGTGCTGGGCGCCAGGGGCGACAAGGCTACTGTGTGGCAGGTCTGGCAGGCGGCGCAGGATTCGCAATCCGCGCTGGCCCCGTGGGTCGGGGATCCGGAAGCCGGGCCCACAGCGTGCCCTGCACAATCCGGAGGTGCCGCCGCCGTAGGCGCCATCGACTCATCGGCTGCCTCCCCGGTCATTTGATGGTCGAAATGCCCCTCAGCCCTTTCTGGATGGGCGTGAGTAGCTACAAATTCAGTAGCGTCCAGGTTCCGCTGAAATTGGCCTGCCGCCATGCCCGTGGCCATCGCATCGCCCACCCAGCCGCGCAGGAGCAGCAGGAAAATCATGGCGATGAAGAGGGGACGGCGCATAGGTGAATGATACGGCGGTCGGCGGAAAGTTCAAAAAGAAGAAGGATGGGCGCTCGCTGCAGCGTGCCGGATCAGCCGGTTTAAAGGCTCGCGAACCGGCATGGAGGCAAACGCGCTGACCGTAGCGCGGCCGCTGTTGCCTGCAGGAAGGCGTTGCAGAAGGTGGCCTGGCGGAACCAGGGCCAGACGCAGCAGCTGGCCGACCGCCTCGCGCAGGTTCTGTGTCTGCAGCGCAAAACGCAACATCGCAGTGTGTGAAACCCAGTGCAGCGTGAAGTCATGCTGCCCGACCACATGCGCAGCCTCCAGCCATGCCCAGCGCGCGTCGGGTTCCGCGGAAGGGGCGGTCCTGAAACCGTGCATCAGCTGCCTGAAAACCTGGCGGCGCTGCTCAGGCGTGAAGTTGTTCATGCTTGTGCCTGGGACAAGCGGCTGGTGCGCAGTTCGCGCCGTGCCTGCTGCATGACCGACCAGCCGCCCCAGACCGCGAGGCCGCCCATCACCACCGCCACGGCGAGGTCGGGCCAGGCGCTGCCGGTGCCGAACACGCCCAGCGCCGCCAGCATCACGGCCAGGTTGCCGATGGCATCGTTGCGCGAGCACAGCCACACGCTGCGCATGTTGGCATCGCCTTCCCGGTACGCGTACAGCAGGGCCGCGACCAGCACGTTGGCGAGCAGCGCGAGCAGGCCGATGGCACCCATGGTCAGCGCTTCGGGGGCACCGCCCTGGGTGGCCACCCACCCCGCCCGGCCCAGCACAAACACGCCGAAGGCCAGCATGCTCGCGGCCTTGAGCAGCGCCGCGCGGGAACGCCAGGCCAGGCCCAGGGACAACACCGCCAGACTCACGCCGTAGTTGGCAGCGTCGCCAAAAAAATCGATGGCGTCAGCCAGCAGCGAAACCGAGCCGGAGCGAAAGCCGGCTGCAATCTCGATGGCAAACATGGCCAGGTTGACGGCCAGCGCGACCCAGAGGATCTTCCGGTAACGCGGGCTGTTGGCCTGAGCGGAGCCGGGTTGGGGGTCATGGTCGCAGCAGTGGGCAGACATGGAAGGCTTCTCCAGTTTTTCGGGTTGATGGCATGATTGGAAACCCTCAAGTCACTTCAAGGTCAAGCGATGCCTGTTTCAAGTCCATCCGCCGTCCGGGGTTATCAGATCGGCGAGGCCGCGCGGCAAAGCGGCGTCAGTCCGGCGAACATCCGATTTTATGAGAAGGAAAACCTGCTCAGCCCGCATGGACGGGGCGATAACAGCTATCGTTTGTATAGCGAAGGTGATGTGCACCAGCTGCGTTTCATCCGCCTGTGCCGGGCCATGGACATGTCGCTCGACGAGGTGCGCACCCTGCTCGGGCTGGACCTGAACAACAAGACGGATTGCGCGGCGGCACGCGACGCACTCGACGGGCACCTGGGCCATGTGCGCGCACGGCTGGCGGAGCTGAAGGCGCTGGAGAAAGACCTCAAGGCCCTGCGCAACCGCTGCGACGGTAGCGACACGCATTGCCACATCATCGAAGCCCTGCACGAACTGGCTGATGCGCAGGGATCAGCGCCACAGGCGTCCGCACCCAGGAAGCGCCACGTTTAGGTGCCTGTCGGACTTGAAGATCGTCGGCTGCAAATCGACGGCAGCGGTCCATTTTTCACCGTCTTTTTGTCCCATAGCTGGGCTATGGGCCTGCAAACCCGGCAAAAACTGTCCTCGCTGGGGCCGATTTTCGCTTCGACGCCCCAAGCCGACAGGCT
>CAZIYA010000370.1:0-3819 GCA_964543355.1 uncultured Polaromonas sp. | reverse complement strand
GGCCAGTTCAACGTGGTCTGGAAGACACCCGGCCCGGTGAAAGCCAAGCCATGGAGCCCGTACATCGAAGGCAACGACAAAAAGCCTGACGAGCCGGCAAAAATGGCCTCCAAATAAGGCGGCTACCGCAAGCCCCTTGTGGGGGGCTGCGGCGCAAGCCGCACCTGGTTTGCGAAAAAACAGGTGCGGCTTTTTTGTGGTCTGGCCCATTTCTTGCACTATCCCGGTGCATGTTTTTCCAGGAAGTTGCAGCCTGGGTATCGCGGCAAACCGGTATCGGCCCGTTGCTGTGCCCACCCTACAGGTTCTTCATCATGATGCTTCGCACACTCCTTCTATTTGCTACGTTTTTTATAGCTAACGGCGCCCATGCCTTGAGCGCGGGCGAAGTCAAAGGCATGGCGCTCGGTGAGACCGAAGCGCGCGTCGAAGCCCTGAACAAGGCCGCGACCAATGCGGACGACAGGACGCAGGCTTTTATCCAGGCGCTGGCCGACGACGCGGTCAAGACCGCCGGTGACAAGGTGTTTGTCATCAAGGACGACAAGGGCTACGACCCGTTCACCGGCGCGGAGTTGGCTGTGCCCGACGATGCGGAGGATGTGATCAACAACAACATGATGCGCGGCGAGCTGGACACGGCGCTGGCCGCGTTCAAGCTGTTTTCCAAAGATGGAAATGTGCGCGCCGACGCCATCAAGGTGCTGGCCAGCGGCAGCGACGAGTCGCGCCTGCCGATGATCGAAAAAGCCTGGGCCGCCGAGACCGTGCCGGCGCTCAAAAACCAGCTCGAGATGGTGCGCGCCACCATCCTTCTGGGCAGCAGCGACAAGGGCAAACGCCTGGAGGCCGCCGCCCGCCTGTCGGGCAGCAACAACCCGATCAGCAAGACCGTGCTGATTGCGCGTCTGTCGGCAGAAGAAGACTCCGAGGTCAAGAGTGCGCTGCAGGCCTCGTTGCGCAAGGTCGAAGCCGCACTGGCCTGGGGTGACAAGCTGGGCGCGGTGTTCAGCGGCATCAGCCTGGGCAGCATCCTGCTGCTGGTGGCGCTGGGCCTGGCAATTACCTACGGCCTGATGGGTGTCATCAACATGGCGCACGGCGAGCTGATGATGATCGGCGCCTACGCCACTTATGTGGTGCAAGGCCTGTTCCAGAAATACCTGCCGGGGCTGTTTGACTGGTATTTGCTGGCAGCAGTGCCGGTGGCCTTCATGGCCTCGGCGCTGATGGGTGCGGCGCTGGAGCGCGGTGTGATCCGTTTCCTTTACGGCAGGCCGCTGGAGACGCTGCTGGCGACCTGGGGCATCAGCCTGATGCTGCAGCAACTGGTGCGCTCCATTTTCGGTGCGCAGAATGTCGGTGTCGAAAACCCGGTCTGGATGAGCGGCGGCGTGCAGGTGCTGGGTAACCTGTCGCTACCCTACAACCGCCTGGTCATCATCGGGTTTGCAATCACGGTGCTGCTGGGCATGGCCTGGTTGATCAGCAAGACGCGTCTCGGCCTGTTTGTGCGCGGCGTCACGCAGAACCGGCCGATTGCCTCCTGCATGGGTGTGAACACGGCGCGCGTGGACACCTATGCGTTTGCACTCGGCTCGGGCATTGCGGGCCTGGCCGGCTGCGCGCTGAGCCAGGTCGGCAACGTCGGCCCGGACCTGGGCCAGGGCTATATCGTCGATGCCTTCATGGTCGTGGTGCTGGGCGGCGTAGGCCAGCTCGCCGGCACCGTCTACGCAGCCATGGGCCTGGGCATTTTGAACAAATTCCTTGAAGGCTGGACCGGCGCGGTGCTGGCCAAGATTGCGGTGCTGGTGCTCATCATCATTTTCATCCAGAAACGTCCGCAGGGCATTTTTGCGATGAAGGGCCGCTCAGCGGAAGCATGACATGACGCAATCCTCACACTCGATCACTCTTCCGGCCAAAGGCCCCTTGCTCACGCGCGCTGGCTGGAGCGCCTTCATGGTGTCGCTGCTCGTGGTTTGCGCGCTGGCCCCGGTGTTGAACCTGATGGTGCCCGAGAGCAGCATGTTCCACATGAGCACCTACGCGGTGGCGCTGCTCGGCAAGATCATGTGTTACGCCATCGTGGCGCTGGCCATGGACCTGATCTGGGGCTACACCGGCATCCTGTCGCTCGGGCACGGCCTGTTCTTTGCGCTGGGCGGCTACGCCATGGGCATGTATTTGATGCGCCAGATCGGCCGCGACGGCAACTACAAAAGTGACCTGCCGGACTTCATGGTGTTCCTCGACTGGAAAGAGCTGCCCTGGCACTGGACTTTCAGCGACAGCTTCATTGCGACCTTGTTCCTGATTGTGCTGGTGCCCGGGCTGGTCGCCTTCGTGTTCGGCTACTTCGCATTCCGCTCGCGCATCAAGGGTGTCTACTTTTCCATCATCACGCAGGCCATGACCTTTGCGGCCATGCTGCTGTTCTTCCGCAACGAGACCGGTTTCGGCGGCAACAACGGGTTCACCGACTTCAAACGCATCCTGGACACGCCGATCGCCACACCCAACATGCGCATGGGGCTGTTCGTGATCACCGGGCTGACCCTGCTCGGCTTCTTCCTGTTTGGCAAGTGGCTGGTGCGTAGCAAGTTCGGTCGCGTGCTGCAGGCGATCCGCGACGCGGAAACCCGCGTGATGTTTTCGGGCTACAACCCCATTGGCTACAAGCTCACGATCTGGACCTTCTCGGCCGTGATGTGCGGCATTGCCGGCGCGCTGTATGTGCCGCAGGTCGGCATCATCAACCCGAGCGAAATGAGCCCGGCCAACTCGATCGAGATGGCCATCTGGGCCGCGGTCGGCGGGCGTGCCACCTTGATCGGCCCCATCGTCGGCGCGTTCATCGTCAACGGCGCCAAGAGCTGGCTCACGGTGGCCTACCCCGAGTACTGGCTGTACTTTCTCGGCATGCTGTTTATTGCGGTCACGCTGTTTTTGCCCAACGGCGTGGTCGGGTTGGTGAAGAAGCTCCGCAAGGGAGCGTCCAAATGACCCCCGATCTTCTTGAACAGGGCGCGCGCCGCATCGAACAACGCCGCGCCGCCCTGGAAGCCAGCAAGACCAACACCGAGTCCGGCGGGCGCAACGCCAGCGCGGGCCGTATTGCCCTGCCGGGCGAGGTTGATGTCACACACGGACGCATTCTTTATCTCGAAGACGTGAGCGTCAGCTTTGACGGTTTCAAGGCGATCAACAAGCTGTCACTCGACATCGCACCCGGCGAGCTGCGCTGCATCATCGGCCCCAACGGCGCCGGCAAGACGACGATGATGGACATCATCACGGGCAAGACCCGGCCTGATGAAGGCACGGTCTACTTTGGCAGCACGATCGACCTGCTGCGTCACACCGAGCCGCAGATTGCGCAGCTCGGCATTGGCCGCAAATTCCAGAAGCCCACGGTGTTCGAGCAGCTCACGGTGTTTGAAAACCTCGAGCTTGCGCTCAAGACCAACAAGGGCGTGAAGTCCTCCATGTTCTTCCGGCTGGATTCTGAACAAGGCGACCGCCTCGCCGAGACTCTGGTGACGATTCACCTGGCCGACAGTGTGAGCCGCATGGCGGGCAACCTGAGCCACGGGCAGAAGCAGTGGCTGGAGATTGGCATGCTGCTGATGCAGGACCCCAAGCTGCTGCTGCTCGACGAACCGGTGGCCGGCATGACCGACGAGGAAACCGCCCGGACGGCTGAACTCTTCCTGTCTTTGAAAGGCAAACATTCGCTGATGGTGGTGGAGCACGACATGAGCTTCATCAAGACGATCTCGGAGATCGTCACGGTGTTGTGTGACGGGTCGGTGC
>CAZIYA010000369.1:0-3827 GCA_964543355.1 uncultured Polaromonas sp. | reverse complement strand
GTAGCTTTGTCTTTGCGGCAGGCCCGGAGGGCCTTGTCGGCTGTATTTGAAATCTGCGGGAGTATCTGGCTGTAGACGGCTTATTTTCGCGCGGCCAGCACTTCGGAAGGCTGGACGAGCTGGCCGGTCTGGTTGGACCAGTTGTTCTTGGTGTAGGTGGCCACTGCAGCCAAGTCGGTATCGCTGAGCGCTTTCCACGAAGGCATCGCGCCACCGGCTGCACCGTTGAGCAGTACCTGAAGTTGCTTGCCGTGGTCCTTGTCCATCACGATGGCAGAGCCGTCCAGCGGCTTGATCGGGCCGGCGCCCTTGCCGCTAGCCTGGTGGCAGGCCGCGCAATTGGCAGCATAGACTTTTTCGCCGCGGGCCTTCAATTCCGGCAACGCCCAGACTTTGGAAGGATCATCCGCCTTGGCCGCAGCCTCCTTGGCCTTGACACCGACCCATTTGGCGTAGTCTTCACCCGAAACCACTTTCACATGGATGGGCATGTAGGCGTGCTCCTTGCCGCACAGCTCGGCACACTGGCCGTAGTAGTCGCCAATTTTTTCGGGACGGAACCAGGTATCGCGCACGAACCCCGGAATGGCATCCTGCTTGATGCCGAAGGCCGGCACCATGAAAGCATGGATCACGTCATTGGCCGTGGTGATGATGCGGATCTTGCGGTCGACAGGCACCACCAGCGGGTTGTCCACCTTGAGCAGGTAATCGTCCGGGGCTTCACCCTTGGCCGGGCCGCCGCTGTTCGACATTTCACGGTGCGTGCTGTCCAGGGTCGAGACAAAGGCGATGCCTTCGCCCTCGCCCTTGATGTAGTCATAGCCCCACTTCCACTGCATGCCGGTGGCCTTGATGGTCAGGTCGGCGCCGGTGGTGTCCTTGGAAGCCACCAGCACCTTGGTGGCCGGCAAGGCCATCAGGATCACGATGACGAAGGGAACGATGGTCCAGATGATCTCGACTGTGGCGGACTCGTGGAAATTGGCCGATTTATGGCCCACGGACTTGCGGTGCTTCCAGATGGAATAAAACATCACACCGAACACCGCCAGGAAAATGACCAGGCAGATGATCATCATGAACCAGTGCAGCCAGTGCTGCTCTTCGGCAATTTTGGTCACGGCCGGGTGCAAATTGAGCTGATTGACGGCCGGGCCGCCGGGCAGGTCGTTGACCGCGTAGGCTGCGGTACTTATCCAGGCAGCCAGCAGGGCCGTGACGGCAGCCAGCTTGCGATTCGCTTGCAGGACCAGGGATGTCAAAACTGCGCCTGCTTGCTTCATGCCTGACCCTATTGTTGTGCGTACGTTCATCGTGATCACTATTAATGCCTCAATTACCGACTGATTAAGCGGCTGATTATAAAGTCAGCCCCGACGACGCCCGGGCAACCCCCGACCCGGTACCCCGCCATCCAGCGCGACTCAAGCGTCACGCAAAGCGTGACGGAGCTCCCGCGCCAGCACTGGCCGCAACTCCGGACGCACATGCCGCCCTACCCTGACCGATCGGCCCTGGCCCGATACCTCGATCAGCGAACCGTCGCCGTTCCTGGGTTCGACACGAACCCATTCGCGATTGAACTCTGCCCGCTCAAGACGCCCCGCGCTCTCCAGTTCCACCACCAGGCGCTTTCCTTGCAGCACGATGCGTTCTCCATCCGTGGCATGCCGGGCATAGACCCAGAACGCAGCGCCCACCGCCAGGAGTTCGAGCCACGCAAAAAACATCACCATTTTTGCGCCCTGCGACCAGAAAAAACCCGCGATACCCAGAGAAACCAGGCACAGCGAGACATACAGCCACAGCAGTTGTGCCGGCGTCACCGAGCAATTGCGCTTGAGCAGCCATTGCACAGCCTGCTGGCCCTGGCCACCTTGGCCTGACGCAGTGAAACGGAATGCGGGGTTGGTGTGCGACACGAAGCAACGCTCAAAAAATTGCCGCCGGTCATACGCTTTCGGCGGCTTGTTGCGCGGGAACATACCCAAAATTCGACTCTGGATTGTAGCCGGGTTTACCTCGTGCAAAGCCGACGCGCAGCCCCTCCCGACCGAACCCCTGACGTGCGCAGCGCAGGGCCGCCCCAAGCAAGCACAGCCCCCCCGGGGGCAGCGCAGTACGCGAAGCGACAAGCATGGGGGCTACTCTTTTCCGCGCGACCCTTGCAGCATGGCGCGCATGTCCTGGACCGACACCGCGCTTTGCGCGCTGACCCTGATTTTCGGCGGCGCCTTGAGCGCGTGGCCGTAGATGACCTCGAAGGTCAGCGTGAACCGGCCGTCGGCCTGACGCGGCAGATGTTGCGCCAGCGTCTGCAGCAGCTGCGCCTGCCAGGCGCGGCTGCGCAGGGCGGGAAAGCGCCCGGGATGAAAATTGCGGCCCAGCTCGCGCAACTCCTGCAGCATGCGCTGCGGTGTCTCGTAGGTCAGCGTGATGCGCTCCATGTCCATCACCGGTTCGGCAAAACCGGTTTGCACCAGCATGTCGCCCCAGTCATGCATGTCGGTCAGCTCATGGCCGGCCGGCGGCCAGCCCAGCGCCTGGTAGACCGCGCGCAATTCGCGCGCGCTGTCGGGCCCAAGGCAGGAGAACATCAGAAAACCGCCGACATGCAGCGCCTCGTGCCAGCGCGCCAACAGGGCCTGCGGATCAGCTGCTTCGTGGAGCGCCATGTTGGCCCAGAGCAAGTCCACACCGGCCGCGGGCGGCGCTTCAAAACGCAGGGCCGGCGCGCTCCAGCGCTTCGGGTTCCACCAGGGTCTTGCTATATTATTGATAGCTGTCTGCGCATGTTCCTTCTGGGCTTCAGCCACAAAACACTCTGCATTTGAATACTTTTCAGCCAGCCGGCGATGCGCCTGCAAGCCACCGCGCACCGCGCCCCAATGGGCCCAGGCCTGCGGCTTGAGCTTGATCCACTGCAGCCTGTCCAGCATGCGCTGCGCCACTTCCTCGTGCAGCCAGGGCGATGCCGCCGGCGCCACGCGCTGCCAGCGGGCAACAGCGATCGGATCCAGGGTAGGCGGGCGGTCGTTGGGCATGAAGAGTGAAGAAGGAGAGCGCCGAGTATATTGACATGATGTCGCTGCGCCTGCTCCACCCTGCCTCTTCCATGCTGCAAAACCTGGCCAGCCAGTGCGCGGTATGCCACAGCTGGCCGGCACGCCGCATCTGCGCACCGTGTGTGGCGCGCTTTGCCCAACCCCTGGCGCGCTGCCGCACGTGTGCATTGGGTCTGTCCACCGGACTGGACCAGTGCGCCGCCTGCGTCCGCCGGCCATCGCCGCTGCACGCCTGTTTCGCCGCCGTACCTTATGCCTACCCCTGGTCGGAACTGATGGCGGACTACAAGTTCGGCCATCACCCGGCCTGGGCCTCACTGTTTGCAAGCCTGTTGATGCAAACGCCGGGGGTCGCGGCAAGCCTGGCAGCCTTGCAGGCCAATGACTGGCTGCTGCCTCTGCCGCTGTCGGCAGAGCGGCTGGAAACCCGCGGGTTCAACCAGGCCTGGGAACTGGTGAAAGCGTTGGACCGCCAAAGCGGCACATCGGCCGCGGCCGATGCCCGGCTGTTGCTGCGCATCAAGAATACGCCGCCCCAGTCCCAGCTCAAACGCGAAGCGCGGCTCCAGAATGTCAAAGATGCATTTGTCGTGGACCCGTTGCGCGTGTCCGGGCTGAAAGGTCGCCGTGTGCTGCTGGTCGACGATGTGATGACCAGCGGTGCCTCGCTGTTTTCCGCCGCGCAGGCTTTGCTGGATGCGGGTGCCGCACAGGTCACCGGTGTTGTGTTCGCGCGAACACCATAGTGCCCCCACGCTT
>CAZIYA010000368.1:0-3828 GCA_964543355.1 uncultured Polaromonas sp. | reverse complement strand
CCGACCCGCTTGAGCATCTCGGTGGCCTGCGCCCGCGCGTTCCTCGCGCCCGACAGTTCGAGCGGCAGCATGACGTTCTCCAGGGCATTGAGGTTGCCCATGAGCTGGAAGCTCTGGAACACAAAGCCGACCTTCTGGGCTCGCAGCGCCGCGCGGTCGTCTTCGCTGAGCGCAAACAGGTCCTGCCCGGCCAGCTGGACCGTGCCCTGGGTCGGCGTGTCGAGGCCGGCGATGATGGACAGCAGCGTGCTTTTGCCCGAACCGGAAGCGCCGACAATGGCTGCAGTCTCCCTGGCCGCCAGTGCGAAATCAATATCGCGCAAAATGGTCAGGGTGCCGGTCGAGTCGCTCACGCTCTTGAAAACATGCTCGACGGAAATAATTGCAGAAGAACGGTCTTCCGCCGATGCCGCGGAGGCCGGCAGAGCCGAGGAAACAGGAACAACGGGTTCAAACATGCCAGCCTTATCGGATATTTCGGGATTCCACCGCCCTGACTTTACCAAGCCCATCCCGCGTGCGGGTCTGCTGGGCCTGATGCTTGGTATTTTCATGCTGGTATTGCCGCAAAACGGCCTGGCCCAGGCGGCAAAACCCGGCGCCGGCAACGGCCCGGTCATCCTGGTGGTGGGCGATTCGCTGAGTGCGGAGTACGGCCTCAAACGCGGCAGCGGCTGGGTCAGCCTGATGGCGCAGCGCCTGGCCACCGAAAAAATCCCGGCCAAAGTGGTCAATGCCAGCATCAGCGGCGACACCACCTCGGGCGGCCGTTCGCGCCTGGGCGCCCTGCTTGCCCAGCACAAACCGGGCGTGGTCGTCATCGAGCTGGGCGGCAACGATGCCCTGCGCGGCCTGCCCCTGGACATGACCGAAGGCAACCTGCGCGCCATGACACAGGCGGCGCAAAAGGCCGGCGCCAGGGTCCTGCTGGTGGGCATGCAGGTGCCCCCGAACTACGGCAGCGATTACGCCGCCAGATTCTCCGGGCTGTTTGCCAAGGTCGCGAAAGACAGCAAGGCGGCACTGGTGCCCTTCCTGCTCAAGGGCGTGGCGGACAACGGCGACGCAACCGGCATGTTCCAGGCCGACCGCATCCACCCGACCGAACAGGCGCACGCCCTGATGCTGGCCAATGTCTGGCCCGAACTGAGAAAAATCGTCAAGTGAGCGTCGACCGCATCTCCGCCCAAGAGGCGCTGGGCCGGCTGGCCGATTTTTCCACCGTCATCGATGCCCGCAGCGAAGGCGAATACGCCGAGGACCACCTGCCCGGTGCCGTGAACTGGCCCAGCCTGCATGACGAGGAACGCAGGATCGTCGGCACGAAATACAAACAGATCAGCCAGTTCGAAGCCAAAAAGCTCGGCGCGGCGCTGGTGGCCCAGAACATCGCGGCCCATATCCAGCGCGAGGTGCTGGACAAACCTCGGGAATGGCAGCCGCTGGTGTATTGCTGGCGCGGCGGCAAGCGCAGCGGCTCGCTGGCCCTGATCCTGGACCAGATCGGCTTCAGGGTGACCCTCGTCGACGGCGGCTACAAGGCCTTCCGTGCGGCGCTGGTGGCCGATTTGCCCTCACTGGCGGCACTCCACCAGTTCCGCGTCGTGTGCGGCCCCACCGGTGCCGGCAAGACCCGCCTGCTGCAGGCTCTGGCGCAACAAGGTGCGCAGGTGCTGGACCTGGAAGCACTGGCAAACCACCGCAGCTCGGTGCTGGGCCTGATCCCCGGCGTGGCGCAGCCGAGCCAGAAGGCCTTTGACAGCCTGATCTGGGCCGCCCTGCATGGCTTTGATGCAACGCGCCCGGTCTACATCGAAAGCGAAAGCAAAAAAGTTGGCAACGTGGCCGTGCCTGACGGCCTGATCGCCGCGATGCGGGCCAGCCCCTGCCTGCGGCTGGACTTGCCCGAGGCCGAAAGGGTGGCACTGCTGCTGGAGGACTATGATTTTTTTGTGAAAGACAGCGCCTTTTTCTGCGAGCGCCTGGCGGCCCTGACCGAAGCGCGCGGCAAGCTCACCGTGCAGGACTGGCAAGCGCGTGCGCGCAACGGCGACCTCGCTTCGGTGGTGCAGGAACTGCTGGTCCAGCACTACGACCCGGCTTACCTCCAGTCGATACAACGCAACTTCAGCCAGTACGACACGGCGCGGGTGCTGGTGCCACGCGACCACACGGCGGCCGCCATGCACGAGCTGGCGCAAAGCCTGCTGGCGGCCTGAAGCACCGGCCCCAACAACAAAGCCCCGCAAGAACAGTTGCCTGTCCTTGCGGGGCCTGGTGTCGAATACGCTATCAAAAAGAGAGCTGCTTGCGCCCGCGCATCAAGGGCCAAAGCCCGATTTGATTCAGATTCTCAAGCGTCGGTGGCGTTTCAGGGCGCAGGGTCTGCCGGCGGTGCGGTGCCGCCGCCCTCTTCACCGTCTGGCGTGTCGTCATCCGGCAGGTCTGGTTTGCCCTCGGCCTTGCGTTTGAGTTTTTCCTCTTTTTTCTTCTTTTTGGCCAGCTCTTTCTGGCGTTTTTCGTAGGAATAATTGGGAGTTGCCACGGCGTGCTTTCTTCAGGAATATGTCCTAACTGTACTGCATCAGGGCCAGTGAGTTCGCCAGGTCGGCCTGCAGGTCGGCGACGGCTTCCAGGCCGATCGAAAACCGCACCAGGCCGCCTTTGAAGGGCCAGGGTGTGGTCCGGATGGACGGCACGTCATACGGCGCGCACAGGCTCATGGGGCCGGCCCAGCTGTAGCCGAGCTGGAACAGCTGCAGGCTGTCGCAAAACTGGTCAACCTGCGCCTGTGCATAGCCGGGCTTGAACACAATGCTCAGCAGGCAGGCTGCGGCCGTGCAGTCGCGCTGCCAGAATTCGTGCCCGGGCGAGCCTTCCAGCGCCGGGTGCAGCACCGCTTCAATCTGCGGCTGCTGCTGCAGCCAGGCCGCCAGCGTGCGGGTCGCCGCGTCTTGCGCGGCATAACGCAAAGCCATGCTGCCCAGGCCGCGCAGCACCAGCTCGACATCGTTGCCGCCCACACCGTAACCCACACGCATATGGCAAAAGTGCACCAGCTGGTGCAGCGCCTCGTCGCGCGTGACCACCGAGCCCATCAACACATCCGCGCCGCCGCTCGGGTACTTGGTCAGGGCCTGAACCGAGATGTCGGCGCCCAGCGCAAAGGCATTGAAGGCGATGCCGGCTCCCCAGGTGTTGTCCAGGGCCGTGACGATGCCTTGCGGGTGCCGGTCACCGTGCGCCCTGACGGCGGCCACCAGTGCCGGCAGGTCCGGAAACTCCAGGGTGATCGAACCCGGCGCCTCGAGCCAGACCAGGCGCGTCTTGCTGCTCAGCTTGGCGGCCAGGTCGGCGGGCTGCATGGCGTCGTAATAACGGGTGCTGACGCCCCAGGCGGCCAGCTCGTGCTGCGCAAAGGCCTTGTTGGGGCCGTAGGCGTTGTCCGGAACCAGCACCTCGTCGCCGGCCTTGAGCAGTGCCATATCCACCAGCACCACCGCCGCCAGCCCGCTGGGAACCAGGGTGCAGAAGCTGCCGCCTTCCAGCGTGGCGATGCGCTCTTCCAGCGTGAAGGTGGTCGGCGTGCCATGCAGGCCGTAGGTGTAGCCGGTCTTGTGTTTCCAGTCGCGCTGGCGCAGCGCAGCGACAGTCGGGAAAATAATGGTCGAAGCCTTGTGGACGCCAGGCTGGACCGAATCAAAGCCGGCGGGCGGCTTGTAGGCGTGATGGATCAGTTGGGTGGACTTGTCGCTCATGCGCCCATGTTAGCTTAGCCCCCACGGTCGCTCACTGCGTGTAGCTCCCTGCCCCCCGAGGGGGCCGCTG
>CAZIYA010000367.1:0-3832 GCA_964543355.1 uncultured Polaromonas sp. | reverse complement strand
TGAGGTACTCTTCGAGCTGCGCAGCCAATGTCGCAATTCGAACTAGAAATCAAGGAATAGGGTTCCTGCCCTTTATTTCCGGGCGTTGTCAGCAATCATATTTATAGCGTCCGGGCGCTTTCATTAAACCGCCACATCCGTCGTCTAGGCTGCATTCCGGGGGAAACCTTCGTTTCCTGGCAGGAGTGCACCTTGGATTCAAGCGACGAAGAACTGATGCGGCGTATTCGCAGCGACCTGATCGACAGCTATGACGAGGAGCTCGAAATGGAGCTCGACGACCGGACCATGGACCAGTTCACCGGAGAAGAACCGGCTGGTCACGGCGGTAGCGACAAGGAAAGCCGACGCCAGTATTTTCGTGAGCTGTTCCGGTTGCAAGGCGAACTGGTCAAGCTGCAGGACTGGGTGGTTGCCAGCGGCCACAAGGTGGTCATTCTGTTCGAGGGCCGCGATGCGGCGGGCAAGGGCGGGGTGATCAAGCGCATCACCCAGAGGCTCAATCCGCGCATTTGCCGCGTGGCGGCGCTGCCGGCGCCCAACGATCGGGAACGCACGCAGTGGTATTTCCAGCGTTATGTGTCACACCTGCCGGCAGCCGGCGAGATGGTGCTGCTTGACCGAAGCTGGTATAACCGCGCCGGCGTCGAGCGGGTCATGGGGTTTTGCACCGACGCGCAGTACGAGGAATTCTTCCGCACAGTGCCCGAGTTCGAAAAAATGCTGGTCAGCTCGGGCATTCAGCTCATCAAGTACTGGTTTTCGATCTCCGACGAAGAACAGCACTTGCGGTTTCTCGGGCGCATACACGACCCGCTCAAGCAGTGGAAGCTGAGCCCCATGGACCTGGAGTCACGCCGCCGCTGGGAGGCCTACACACGGGCCAAGGAAATCATGCTGGAGCGCACGCATATTCCCGAGGCTCCATGGTGGGTAGTGCAGGCGGTGGACAAGAAAAAAGCCCGGCTCAATTGCATCCACCATTTGCTGCAGCAAATGCCTTACGAGGAAACCGAGCATCCGGCCATCGTTTTGCCGGAGCGGGTGCGCCACGAGGATTACGTGCGCCGTGCCGTACCGCAGGAGATTGTGGTGCCCGAAGTCTATTAGGATTTTTCTGGCAGTAACGCGCGTGAGGGTGCCCTCTTCATCAGCCGGGGCCGCGGAACCGGCTCCGCCGGGCCGCAGGCGCAGCGGCCCCCTCGGGGGACAGAGAGTTACACGCAGTGAACGAACGTGGGGGCTATCTCAATCCCGCACATCCGCCACCGGCTGGCTGCCGAAGTCGGGCCGCGCGAGGTAAGCCAGGATGCGCGCGGCGGCTTCGTCGGGTGACGTGAGCTGGCCCTTGTCCTTGAGGTTGATGAAGTTTTGCTGGTCGGGGAAGGCCGAGGCATCGGCGCCGCGCAACTGGACCTGCATGTCGGTGTCGATCACACCCGGCGCCAGCGAGCAGACGGCCGCACCGTTGAGTTTGAGCGCTTCCTCCAGCGCGACGCAGCGCGTGAAATGGTCCATGCCGGCCTTGGCCGCGCAGTAAATCGACTGCGAGGCCATGGCCTTGCGCCCCAGTCCCGAGGAGATGTTGAGCACCTTGCGCCTGGCCGGCCAGCTTTCGGTGGCGCGCAGAAAAACCGCGGTGAGCAGCATCGGTGCTTCCAGGCCGACACGCAGGCCCTGGCGCAGGTCGTCGGCATCCGCCTCGCTGAGCGGGCCGATGCGCGGAATCATGCCGGCGTTGTTGATCAGCACGGCGCTGGAGAAGCCGGCGTGGGCCTGCTCCCGCAGCCATTGCTCCAGGCGCGCACTGATGTCCGCGCCCCGGGCCAGGTCCTGCGTCCATTGCTGCAGCGGCGTGCCGGACATCTTGGCCTGCGCGGCCAGCGTTTCGTTGGCTTTGCGCGAGATGCACAGCAGGGTGTTGCCCGGCTTGAGCAGTTTGCGGGCCATGGCCAGCCCCATGCCGCGCGAGGCACCGGTCAGGATAAAAAGGTGTTGGGTCATGGCCGTTGATGTTACCGACAAAAAGGGAGTACCCAGGCGTTGACCTGCCGTTCAGGCGGACACCACTATGGGAAAACGTGCCTGCAGCCCGTCGCTGCCCGGCGCAAAAGGCACGGTCAGGGCGGCCCGGTCGGCTTCGCCCAGGCTGCGCCACAGGAAGTCGCGCGTATTGCCGGGATCGCCCGCCACATAGAGCTGGGTGGTCAGCAATTCGCGCTGGCCGAGTTTGACCTTGACATGGATATGCGGCGTGCGGCCAGCGTAGGCCACCGGGCGCAGGGTGCGAAAACGGTAGCGACCATCGGCGCCAGCCGTCACGCGGCCAAAGCCCTGGAAGCGGCGATCCGCCTTGTCGCCGTCCCCGGGGTGGTGGTAGTGGCCGACGTGGTCGCATTGCCAGATTTCCACCAGTGCACCCGCCACCGGCTTGCCGGCCAGGTCGCTGACACTGCCCTCGACCCAGGCACTTTGGCCCTCGGGATAGGCCAGTGCGCCGTTGCGCAGCAAGTCATGGTCGCTGTCTTTTGGGAAAACCACCGGGTAATACGGCCCTTCGGTTTGTGCCGGTGTGGCGCGAAGACCGGCAGCCGGCTGGGCGCGCACGCCGAGCCACAAGGCGGGCGCTGCAACCAGTGCGGCGGCCACGGTGCGGCGGCGCAGGGTGAGCGGGGAAACCCGGGAAGAGGGCGGCAGCGTGGGGTGCATCAGAAGTATCCAGTGTTCAGCGTGGGACGCGAAACACGCGGCGAAGTTCCGGCGCGGCACGATCCCGGTCAGAAGGGCGCCGGGCTTTCAAGCTGCATCTGTTTGCCGCTCACCGGGTGCACAAAACCCAGCCTGCATGCATGCAGCAGCAACCGGGGCGAACGCGCCTGCAGACCCGGCGGAGCATACAGCCTGTCGCCCAGGATGGGGTGGCCCAGGGCCTGCAGGTGCACGCGCAGCTGGTGCGAGCGCCCGGTGACGGGTTCAAGTTCGAGCCGCGTGGTGTTCGCAGCCGCATCGAAGCCGAGAGTCCGCCAGCGTGTCTGGCTGGCCTTGCCATGAACGGTGTCAATGACGCGCAGCGGCCGGCGTGGCCAGTCCACCACGATGGGCAGGTCGATCAGGCTCCAGCCGTCCGGCCCCGGAGCCGGCGCGGGCTGGCCCTCAACCACCGCGCAATAACGCTTGTGAACCTGTCGGCGCTCGAACAGGGCGCCGAGTGCGCGCTGGACGGCCACGCTGCGCGCCATCAGCATCAGGCCGGAGGTGGCCATGTCCAGCCGGTGCACCACCAGCGCGTCGGGATAAAGCGCCTGGACACGGGTGCTCAGGCAGTCCTGCTTGTCCTCGCCTTTGCCCGGAACCGCCAGCAGGCCGGCAGGTTTGTCCAGCACCAGCAGGGCGGTGTCGGCGTGCATGAGGGTGAAGCCCTTCGCATTGCCATTACCTGCGACGTCATGGATTTCCGGCGGGTCCGCGCTCATGATGACGTCATCAGCAAGTACGACAAAGGAGAAAAATCATGAGTGACGCAGGTGCCATTTCGATTGCATGTGGTTTGATGATCGGCCTGGGTGCCATCGGTGCCTGCATGGGCATTGGCGTGATGGGCGGGCGCTTCATCGAAGGGTCGGTGCGCCAGCCCGAGCTGATGGAGCCGCTGCAGGTCAAGATGTTTTTGCTGGCCGGCCTGATCGACGCCAACTTCCTGATCGGTGTGGGTGTGGCCATGATGCTGCTGTTCGCCAACCCGCTGGCGAGTTAGTGCAGTGTTACACGCTATCTGGAACATAAAAGCGCGCCTTTTGCGCCATGGCTGCGTTGCAAATCCGCGCGATACCCG
>CAZIYA010000366.1:0-3851 GCA_964543355.1 uncultured Polaromonas sp. | reverse complement strand
GATGCGCTGCACCTCGCCGCCGGACAGCGTGCGTGACTGGCGGTCCAGCGTCAGGTAACCGATGCCGACATCGCAGAGGTATTTGAGTCGGGTGTGGATTTCCTCGAACAGCGACTTGAGCGCCTTGAACTCGGCATCGGGTGCACTGCCGTCCTGCAGTGCGGCCGGTGCCAGCCCGTTGAAAAATTCGCGCAGCCGGTCAATCGGCAATTGCATCAGGTCATGCAGGCTCAGGCCCGGCAGGGCCTCGAGCTGGGCACGGGTCCAGTCCACACCGACCGGCATAAAGCGCTTGCCCGGCGGCAGCGCGGCGTCGGCGGCTTCCTTCGAGCCCAGGCGCCAGAGCAGTGCCTCGAGCTTCAGGCGCGCACCGCCGCAGGTCTCGCACGGTGTGTAGCTGCGGTACTTGGACAGCAGTACACGAATGTGCATTTTGTAAGCCTTCGTTTCCAGGTAGGCAAAAAAGCGCTTGATGCCGTACCACTGCTTCTTCCACTGCCCGTCCTTGTAACCAGGTGTGCCGTGGATCACCCAATGCTGCTGGTCTGGCGTGAGTTTGTACCAGGGCGTATCGCGCGGAATACCTGCAGCTTCTGCGTGGCGCATCAGGTCGTCCTGGTTTTCGGCCCAGGCCGGCGTTTGCAGGGTCTTGATCGCACCGGAGCGCAGGGTCAGCTTGTCATTGGGAATCACCAGGCCGTAGTCGACGCCGATGACACGGCCAAAGCCGCGGCAGGTTTCGCAGGCGCCCATGGCCGAATTGAAGGAAAACAGCGAAGGCGTCGGCTCTGCATAACGCAAATCACTGTCGGGGCAATGCAGGCCAGTCGAAAAACGCCACATCTCCTCAGAACTGTGTGCCCCCACGCTTTTCACTTCGTGTAATACGCTGCCCCCCGCGGGGGCTGGCTCGGCTTGGGGCGGCCCTGCGCTCTCGCCGCCCTGGCCACTCTGCACATAAACATTGAGACGGCCGCCGCGCTTGAGCGCCAGCTCGATGGCCTCGATCACGCGGGCCTTTTCTGCAGCCTGGATACGAAAGCGGTCGGCCACCACGTCCAGCAATTTGTGCGGCCCGGCCGGTGTCGCCACGTCGCGCTCCGCATGCACACGCGTGAACCCGCTGGCCGACAGCCACTGAGTGACCTCATCGGCGCTGGTGTTGCCGGGCAGCTCTACCGGGAAGGTCATGACAACCCTCGGATCGGTAGAAGCAGTGCGCGCCATCAGCTCGGCATAAATCGACTCCGGCGTGTCATGGCGCACCGCCTGGGCCGTTTTTTTGTCGAACAGCTGCGCTGCACGTGCATACAAAAGTTTTAAGTGGTCGTTGAGCTCCGTCATGGTGCCCACGGTGGATCGCGAACTGCGCACCGGATTGGTCTGGTCAATCGCAATCGCGGGCGGAACGCCTTCAACCTTGTCCACCGCCGGCTTGTCCATGCGGTCCAGGAACTGCCGGGCATACGCCGAAAATGTTTCCACGTAGCGGCGCTGGCCCTCGGCAAACAGGGTGTCGAAGACCAGCGACGATTTGCCCGAGCCGCTGGGCCCGGTGACCACCGTCATCTCACCCGTGCGGATATCCAGGTCAAGGTTTTTGAGGTTGTGCTGTCGTGCGCCGCGAATGCGGATGATTCCCTGGGACATGGGTGGTTTGCTTTCCTGTAGGTCAAACATTCTAGGCAAGCCGCAAAGCAGGCGAAGATGTGGGGTTAAAGCTGCTTTGACCGCGGATTGCAGCGCAATGCAGGCTTTTCATCTCCTCGTTTTCCCGCTTTTATGGTTAACTAGCTGACGTCAACCGAACAGCCAAGGACTGAAGATGAAGAAACTGAGTTTATGGTGCGCCGCCATTGCGATGATTGCGCTGAGCCATGCCAGCCAGGCACAAATCCTGATCGGGCAAACCGCCGGTTTTACCGGTCCCGTGGGTGCTGGCGTGAAAGAAACCACGGATGGCGCCAAGCTTTACATCGACACCATCAATGCCAAAGGTGGTGTCAACGGGCAGAAAATTGAACTGATCTCGCTCGACGACAGGTTCGACCCCAAGCAGGCAGGTGAAAACGCCCGCAAGCTGATCGAGGAGCAGAACGTGGTGGCCTTGTTCCTCACGCGCGGAACGCCTCACACGGAAGCCATCCTTCCGCACCTGGACAAACACGGTGTTCCCCTGGTAGGCCCGTCCACCGGCGCCATGGTGCTGCACCTGCCGGTCAAAAAGCATGTTTTCAACGTCCGCGCCACCTACCAGCGTGAGGCCGAAAAGGCTATCTCCCACCTGGCCTCCATGGGCATCACGCGCATCGCGATTGTTCACGCCGACGACAGCTTCGGCGCCGACGGCGTGGCCGGCGCGCAAAAAGGCCTGGTCGCAGCCAAGCTCCAGCCTTCCGTCCTTGAGAAGTTCAACCGTAGCAAGCCCGACTTCGGACCGATCGCCCCCAAGATTGCCCAGACCAATACACAAGCCGTCATCATGGTGGCGTCCGGCCAGGCGGTGGTTGACGGCACCAAGGCTTTCCGGGCCGCCGGCTCCGCGGCGCAGATCGTCACGCTCTCCAACAACGCCTCCGGTGGCTTCATCAAAAGCCTGGGTGGCAACGCCCGCGGCGTGATCGTGACCCAGGTCTTTCCTTACGAACGTTCCATTGCCTTTGGCATGGTCAAGGAAGCCCAGGAAATGGCCAAGGCCAAAGGCGCCGGCGACATCAGCCCGGCAATGCTCGAAGGATTTGCCGCCGCCAAGGTCCTGGTCGAAGGACTGCGCCGTGCCGGGCCCAAGCCCACCCGTGAAAAAATCCAGGCCGCGCTGGAAAGCATTCGCAAACTCGATCTGGGCGGGCTCGAGGTGAACTACTCACCTGAAGACCACACCGGACTGGACTTCGCCGACCTGTCCATCATCGGCACAGACGGCAAGTTCATGCGCTAGAACCTCTCGGGGGTCCTCAACCCTGAGGGCCTGTTCCAGCTCGCTGCTCTTGTCCGCGCCGACTACGCCCGTGATTTTGGGCAGCAAGGCGCGCAAGGCCTCGACATCGGCAGCCCCTTCGACAGCCAGATTCAGCCGAAAACCCCGCAGGCCCAAGGCGCCGGTCAGTTGGGCAGCCAGCGGATAGGCCTTCTTGTAGATGTCATTGGCGGCATCGCTGGTTTCCTTCTCCGCCACCACAGTCGCCGCAGTTGCCACCTTGTCCGCTTCATCGCGAACTGCCTGCGGGGCGGGTTCGAGAAAACCGAGTTCCACCAGTTGCACCAGCTCGTCGGATGTCACGCCCAGGCCCGCCGTGGCCTCCAGCACATCCTTGAGCGAACGTTTTCCGTCAAACAGGATGAAGGCGGAGCGCTGGCGCGGTGCCAGCAGCGACCGGTCTTTCAGCGCTTTCTGCCCGACTTCGGTTTTGACGTAGCGCATGGTGGAGTACCCACCTTACTTCGCGCTGCTGGCGGCGGGCTCGGGCGCATGCACCGCGTCAGCGCCGTGTTTCTCGCCACCCATATCGATGTCGCCGCCCTTGCTCAGCATGAACAGGGCCAGCCCTGCAAAAATGACAAATCCAACTGCAATTTTCCACATGGGAATTCTCCAAAAAGAACAGGCTCCCATTCAAAGGGGAGCCTGCGAACTGGCTATAACGGGACCTGGCGGGGCCAGATCCATCTTCATTTCTGTTTAGCTTAGTCGTCAGCGTAGATGTCGACGTCCTTGGTTTCCTTGATGAACAAGGTGCCAATCACGACGGTCATGCCGGCAATGATGATCGGGTACCACAGGCCGTTGTACATGTTGCCGGTCTGCGCCACGATGGCAAAGGCCGTGGTGGGCAGCAGGCCGCCAAACCAGC
>CAZIYA010000365.1:0-3852 GCA_964543355.1 uncultured Polaromonas sp. | reverse complement strand
CAGGCGGCGGCAGTACTGCAGAAAGGTCTGGCCCTCGACAGTCGGCGTCAGCCCGTGGGTGGACCGGTGGATCAGGCGGGCACCGCAGGTTTTTTCAATGCGCGCCAGCGTGCGCGAGATCTGGCTGACCGGCACGTCGCGCTCGCGCGCCACGGCCGAGAGTGTGCCGAGTTCGGCCACCCGGGCGAAGAGGTGCATGTCGTCAAAGCTGAGGTCGCGCATGCCGCCATGGTAACCAGCCTGCGCGCGCTGCCTTTGCGGCGTTTGCAAAACCCAATTGCACGGCGCACGGTTTCCCGCGGGCGGTGCCTTGCCTAAAGTTGCCAGCACCAACATCGTTACGAAAGGACATGCCATGTACAGCGAACTTCACCACGAAAACTACCAGCGCCTGCACGACGCTGCGAAGCTTCAGGCCCAGGCCCTGCGCCGGCAGGCGATCAGCGCTTTCTGGCACCAGGCGGGACGGGCGGCCTTGCGTGCTTTCCACACCCTGCGCGGCCCCGCAGCGCTGCAATTGCCCCGGGAGGCCTGAGATGCCGACCCTGAACCTGAAAGTGGCGCCGCTGCAAAACCCCGGGCGTTACCAGCGGCTCGCGCAGGAGCTGACTTCGCTCACCGAGCGCCTGCTGGGCAAACGGCGCGAGGTGACCGCGGTCATGATTGAAGACCTGCCCGCGGCGCGCTGGTATGTGGATGGCAAGGACGTGCAACGGCCCACGGCGCTGCTGGAGATCAGCATCACCGCGGGCACCAACACCGCTGAAGAAAAAGCGGCTTTTATCAAGGCCGCATTTGCCGAGCTGCAGCACCAGCTTGGTTGCGGCGGCCCGCTGGAAGAAGCCAGCTATGTGGTGGTGCGCGAACTGCCGGCGTCTGATTGGGGCTACAGCGGGCGCACGCAGCTGGCCCGGCGGCAGGCTGCAACGGTGTGAGCTCGGGTGTGGGGCTCCCAGGTCTCAGGCGCGTACCGGCGCGAAGCCGGCGATCTGCGGCAGGCGCAGGGACAGGAAGTCGAGCAGGGCGCGGGTTCTGGCCGGCAGGTGGCGGCGCGACGGATACAGCAGGTAGGCGCGCTGCACGAGGCCCTGGTAGCGCGGCAGCACCCGCACCAGCTGGCCGGCATGGACAAGGTCTTCCACCAGCCATGCCGGCGCCAGGCCCACACCGGCGCCGGCCAGCAGGCTCTCGCGGATGGCCATGGAACTGTTCACGCGGTAGCGGCCGTCTACCTTCACTTTGACCTTGCTGCTGCTGTTCATCAGCGTGATGGCGCCCGGCGTCGCCGCCCAGGCAAATTCCAGATACTCCTGGCCGGACAAGTCCTGGGGACGCCTGATCGCCGGGCGCCCTTTGAGGTAGGCGGGCGAACAGCTCAGGTAGCGGTTCGACACGGCGATCTCGCGTGCCACCACGTTCGGCGGCAGCGTGTCGCTTTGCCGCAAGGCCACGTCAATGCCTTCTTCCGCGAGATCGACCAGGCGGTCGTTGAGGATCATCTCCATGCGGATGTCGGGGTAAAGCCGGAGGAATTCCAGCATCAGGGCATTGAGCCGCAGCTCACCGAGCGCCAGAGGTGCATTGAAGCGCAAGGTGCCGGAAGGCCGTGCCAGCGTTTCGCGCGCTTCGGCCACGGCTTCTTCATAGTCTTCCAGCATGCGCTGCGCACGCTCGTAAAAGCGTTTGCCCTCGTCCGTGGCTTCCAGGCCCCTGGCACTGCGCACGAACAGGCGTGCACCGATGTCCCGCTCGAGTGCCGCGACCACCTTGCTCACGTTCGGCTGGGTGCTGTCGAGTTCGCGTGCAACGGCGGACAGGCTGCCGAGGTCGACGGCGCGCACAAAGGTGCGCATGGCTTTCAGGGTGTCCATGGCATTCCAGTTTTGAATGGGGTGCATGCGATTTTAGGTCGTTCCATTCTTGTGAGGAAGAACCTATCGTTCGTTGATTGCATGCCCATTCATCTGGAGAAACCGATGACTTTAAGTAAAACCCTGGCCGTCCTGCTCACCTCTCTTGCCCTGGTTGCCACACCGGCAGGAGCCCGTACGCAGGCCGACAGCCCGGACACGGGCCATTGGGTCCCCAGCTGGCATGCCAGCCAGCAGCCCCTCTGGAAGGGTGATTTCATCCTGCCCGTCAATGTGCCCTTCCATCTGTCCGACCAGACACTGCGCCAGGTAGCGCGGGTGAGCCTCGGAGGGTCGCGGGCGCGGGTGTTGCTCAGCAACGAGTATGGCGACCAGCCCATGACTGTGGGCGCTGCGAGCCTGGCGCTGGCCGGGACGGCGCAGGAGATCCAGCCGGATTCAGCCCGGCCGCTCACCTTCAACGGGCACCCCGGGGTGCGTATTCCACCGGGCGGCCAGGTCATCAGCGACCCGGTGGCACTGCCGCTGCAGCCACTGGCCCAGGTGTCTGTGTCGCTCTATTTACCCCGGCCGACGGCCTGGTCAACTTTTCACTGGGACGCGCGGCAAAAGAGTTATGTCGGCGCCGGCAATGTGGTTGCCGCCCGTGCTTTTGAGCCCGTCGGGGTGCTGACCAGCCGCGCCATTGTCAGCGGCATCCTGGTGGACTCGCCGCATAACGCAGGAGTGGTGGTGGCCTTCGGCGACTCGATCACGGACGGCAACGGCTCCACCATGGATGCCAACCGGCGCTGGCCGGATTTCCTGGCCGAGCGCCTGGCCGGGTCCCGGGTGGCGGTGCTCAACGCCGGGATTTCCGGCGCCCGTGTGCTCAAGGACGGCATGGGTGCCAACGCATCGGCGCGCCTGGCGCGCGACGTGCTGGCACAACCAGGCATACGGACCGTGGTTGTGCTGCTGGGCATCAATGACATCGGCTGGCCGGGCAGTGCGTTCGAGCCCGACGCGCCGGCGGTGGATGCCGCGCAAGTCATCGACGGCTACCGCCAGCTGATTGCCCGGGCACGCGCGCAAGGCGTGCGCGTGGTGGGCGCGACCCTGCCGCCGTTCGAAGGCGCCTTGCAGGGCACGCCGCTGGAAGGGCATTACTCGCCAGCGAAAGACGCGGAACGCCGTGCCGTCAATGCGTGGATACGCAGCAGCGGTGCCTTCGATGCCGTGGCTGACTTTGACGCCCTGCTGCGTGATCCGCAGCATCCTGCGCGCCTGCTGCCTGCCTGGGATTCCGGTGACCACCTGCATCCCGGAGATGCGGGCTACCAGGCCATGGCGGCAGCGCTGAACGACGCGGTCCTTTTTGGGGAAGGTGTTCGGCCTGGAAACGCCCGGACCGCCTTGCCCGCTGAAGCAGCGCCTTACTTGCCCACTCGCGCGAAGTGATCGAAGGAGGAAAACTGGCCAGGCACGGGATGGCCGGAAGCATCAACCAGCCGTACGCCGGGTGGCTGTTCGATGACACCGATACGCGTTACTGGTGTGCGCGCCTCCCGCGCAGCGTCCTGCACCGCCTGCCTGAGCGGGGCCGGCGCCGTAAAGGCCAGTTCGTAGTCGTCGCCGCCGGCCAGCACGTAGCCCAGCATTTTTTCATAGGAAAAAAGCCTTTCGGCCCTTGCTATTTGTGCGCTGGCAGCTATTAAATTAATAGCGATGGAGGTGTCGATACTGGCCCCCACGCCCGATGCCTTCAGGATGTGACCGAGGTCGCCCAGCAGGCCGTCGCTCACGTCGATCGCTGAAGTGGCGATACCGCGCAGCGCCTGGCCCAGCGCAACACGCGGCGTGGGCATTTCCAGGCGTGCGCGGGCCAGCGCCAGCAGTTCGTCCGGCAGGAGTGCATGGTCCCGCAGCGCGTCAAGTGCCAGCCGCGCTTCGCCCAGCGAACCGCTGACATACACATCGTCCCCGGCACACGCCCCCGACC
>CAZIYA010000364.1:0-3881 GCA_964543355.1 uncultured Polaromonas sp. | reverse complement strand
TGGCCTCGTCGCACACGCTCACATGTTTGGCGCCGGCGTCCGCGTCGGAATACACGGCGACGGTCTGGATGGCCATGCGGCGAGCTGTTGCAGCGACGCGGCAAGCGATCTCTCCACGATTCGCAATCAGTATTTTTTTAAACATGTCAGTCGTTCTTTGAGAAAGGAGATTTGAGGGTGAAAGCCGGAGAAGGCCCGGTATCGGGCCTGCCGCTGAAAATGCGTGCCACGCGCACAAACAGCTGCCTGAGAAAACGCCAGCAGGTACGGATCAGCCAGACGCTGAGCACCAGCACGAGCAACAGCGCCACCACAAACACCAGTGGATGGGCAATGGCCAGCCACAGGCCCAGCGGCACCAGGCCGTCTTCCAGCAGCGAAGCGCCCACATTGGTGAATGGCTCGGGCGAGGTGTTGATGGCCGCGCGGCTGGTGGCCTTGGCCGCATGGCTGGTGGCTGCCAGTGTGCCGCCCATCAGCGCCGCCATCAGCGCCATCAAACCGCTGTCCGCACCGAAGACACCGGCCGCCAGCGCCGCGCCGGCGGGGATGCGGATCATGGTGTGCACCACGTCCCACAGCGAATCGAGCCCCGGAATCTTGTCGGCAAAAAATTCAACAAACACCATGAAGCCGCTGGCACCCAGCACCACGGGATGGGCCAGCAGGTGCAAGCCGGGCGGCAGCGTGATCCAGCCCATGAACCCTGCCAGGCCGGTAAGCAGCACCACCAGGTACAGCCGCACACCGCTGGCCCAGCCGAGCGCGCCGGCCAGGGCAATCAGCTGTGCGGTGTCCATATTCATACGGCCCCCACGCTCGGCACTGGCGTGTCCTCGCTGCCCCCCGCGGGGGCGCGAGCTTGCTTGGGGCGGCCCTGCGCGTCGCTCATTGCATCCTCTTCACGATTGACCAGACAGCCAGTTCGGCTTGCGCTTCTGCAGGAAAGACTGCACGCCTTCACGCCCTTCCGGGCTGACGCGGATGTCGGCGATGCCGTCCACAGTCATTTTCACCAGCGCCGGCGTGATGTCCTGCTCCGCCACGTCCTGCACCAGCTTCTTGCACAGGCGTACCGCTTGAGGACCGGCATAAACCAGCGCCTTGGCCAGTTCGGCCACCTTGCCGTCGAGCTCAGCGGCAGTCACCACCTCGTGCACAAACCCGATGCGCAGAGCCTCGGCGGCACTGAAACGTTCGGCGGTCAGGAAGTAGCGGTGCGCCGCGCGTGCGCCCATGGCACGAATCACGTAAGGGCTGATCGTCGCCGGAATCAGGCCCAGCTTGACCTCGCTCAGGCAATAACCGGCCGTATCCACCGACACCGCGATGTCGCAGGCGGCCACCAGGCCGGTGCCGCCCGCATACACGTCGCCCTGCACCTTCGCAATCGTCGGCTTGGGGCAGCTGTAGATCACGCGCAGCATCTCGGCCAGCGCGCCCGCGTCGGCCAGGTTTTCCTCGCGCGAATAGGTGGCCATGCGTTTCATCCAGTTCAGGTCGGCGCCTGCACAGAAGGCTGTGCCACTGGCTGTCAGCACGATGCAGCGAACGTCGTCGCGTGCGCCCAGATCTGCAAAGCAAGCCGTCAGTTCGGCAATCACCTCGTCGTTGAAGGCGTTACGAATGTCGGGGCGATTCAGGGTGACGGTGGCCACGCCGCCATCACAAGCCAGTTGCAGGTGTTCCATCATTTTTTCCTCAGTACCGTTTGGCCACTTCTTCCAGCATCACTTCGGTCGCGCCGCCGCCTATCGCCAGCACGCGCGCATCGCGCCACAGGCGTTCGATGGCCGTCTCGCGGATGTAGCCCATGCCGCCGTGGAACTGCTGGCAGGTCTGCACCACCTCGTTGACAAGCTCGCCAGTCAGCGCTTTGAGCATGGAGACGTCCTGCACGATGTCATGGCCCTGCGTGACGCGCCAGGCGCAGTGGTACATGAAGGCGCGTGCGGCACGCGTTTTTGCATCCAGCATGGCCAGGCGCTGGCGGATCACCTGCTGGTCCCACAGCGGGCCGCCGAAAGCCTGGCGCTGGCGCACGTAGTCGATCGTGAGCTTGAGCGCCTGCTGGCAATGGCCGACGGCCATCGCGCCGAGCGCAATGCGCTCGGTCTGGAAGTTTTTCATGACCGAATAAAAACCCTTGCCCTCTTCGCCCAGCAAATTCCAGGCGGGGATGCGCACATTGTCGAAAATCAGTTCGGCCGTGTCCGAAGACAGCCAGCCGGTTTTCTTCAGCGCGCGGCCGACGGTGAAACCCGGCGTGCCTTTTTCGACGATGAACATCGAGATGTCTCGTTTGCCCGGCCCAGTCTTGGCCGCGACGAAGTAGAGGTCGGCAAACACACCGTTGGTGATGAACATCTTGGTGCCGTTGAGCACCCAGTCGTCGCCTTCGCGTTTGGCCGTGCTGCGAATGCCCGCCACGTCAGAGCCGGCGCCCGGCTCGGTGATGCCGACTGCGGTGATCAGCTCGCCGGCAATCACCTTCTTCATGTACTTTTCTTTTTGCGCCGCATTGCCCGCGTGGTGCAGGTGGGGACTGGCCATGTCGGTGTGCACCAGCACGGTGATGATGAAGCCGGCAAAGGTGGACTGTGACAACGCTTCGGCAAACACCAGGTTGGTCATCGCGTCGCTGTCGGCACCACCGTATTTCTCTTCGTACATCAGGCCGAACAGGCCTGCCTGGCCCATGCGCTTCAGGACCTCGCGCGGCACAAAACCCTGCTCCTCCCAGGCGGCGGCGTGCGGCTCCACCTCCTTGGCGATGAAGCGGCCGATCTGGTCGCGCAGGGATTCGTACTCGGGCGTGTCGTAAATGGATGCGTTGGACATTTGGGGTACCAGCGGCATCACATGCGGAACACGCCGAACTTCGGCTCGGGAATCGGCGCGTTCAGGCTGGCGCGCAGGCCCAGGGCCAGCACGCGGCGCGTGTCGGCCGGGTCGATCACGCCGTCGTCCCACAAGCGCGCGCTGGAGTAATAGGGATGCGACTGGCGTTCGAACTGATCCAGCATGGGCTGCTTGAAGGCTTTTTCTTCCTCGGCACTCCACTGCCCGCCCTTGGCCTCAATGGCGTCGCGCCGCACACTGGCCAGCACGGAAGAAGCCTGCTCGCCGCCCATGACGCAGATGCGCGCGTTCGGCCACATCCACAAAAAGCGCGGGCTGTAGGCGCGGCCGCACATGCCGTAATTGCCGGCACCGAAGCTGCCGCCGATGATGATGGTGAACTTGGGTACCTGGGCGGTGGCCACGGCCATCACCATCTTGGCGCCGTGGCGCGCAATGCCTTCGGCCTCGTACTTGCGGCCCACCATGAAGCCGGTGATGTTCTGCAGGAACACCAGCGGGATCTTGCGCTGGCAGCACAACTCGATGAAGTGCGCGCCCTTCTGCGCCGACTCGCTGAACAAAATGCCGTTGTTGGCGATGATGCCGACCGGCATGCCTTCGATGTGCGCAAAGCCGGTGACCAGGGTGGCGCCGAAACGCGCCTTGAACTCGTCGAACTCGCTGCCGTCCACGATGCGGGCAATGATCTCGCGCACGTCGTAGGGCTTGCGCGTGTCGGTGGGCACCACGCCGTAAACCTCCTCTGCTGCATATTCAGGAGCACGTGGCGCACGCCCCATATGGGCTGGAGCCTCTTTTTGCTTGTAATTCGTGTTCAGATTGGCCACCGCGGCACGCGCCAGCGCCAGCGCATGCGCGTCGTTCTGCGCCAGGTAGTCGGCCACGCCCGACAGGCGGGTGTGCACGTCGCCGCCGCCCAGGTCTTCGGCGGTGACGATCTCGCCCGTGGCCGCTTTCACCAGCGGCGGGCCGCCCAGGAAAATCGTGCCCTGCTCCTTGACGATGATGGTTTCGTC
>CAZIYA010000363.1:0-3896 GCA_964543355.1 uncultured Polaromonas sp. | reverse complement strand
CCGGAAAGCTGAAGGTGCTGAGCTGCTGCAGCGCGGCGTCGGAAATGCGCTTGGGCTCCACACCCAGCTGCTTGGCGCTTTGCTGCAGGAAGTGGCGCGTGAGCATGAACACGTCCTCGCGCCGTTCGCGCAGTGCGGGCAGGCGCAGGCGGATCACATTGAGGCGGTGGAACAGGTCCTCGCGGAAACCACCTTCCTTGACACGCTGCTCCAGGTCCTGGTGCGTCGCGGCAATCACGCGCACATTGGTCTTGACGGCGTTGTGGCCACCGACGCGGTAAAAGTTGCCGTCGCTCAGCACGCGCAGCAGGCGCGTCTGCAAATCAAAAGGCATGTCGCCGATTTCGTCGAGGAAAAGCGTGCCGCCGTCGGCCTGCTCAAAGCGGCCGCGGCGCATGGTCTGCGCGCCGGTGAAAGCGCCGCGCTCGTGGCCGAACAGTTCGGACTCGAGCAGGTCTTTCGGAATGGCGGCCGTATTGATGGCCACAAAAGGCCCGTTGGCGCGCGGCGAATGTTTGTGCAGGGCACGCGCCACCAGCTCCTTGCCCGAGCCGGACTCGCCGGTAATCATCACCGTCACCATGCTCTGGCTGAGGCGGCCGATGGCGCGGAACACGTCCTGCATGGCCGGCGCCTGGCCCAGCATTTCGGGTGTATCTGCCAGGCGCTCTTCGGCTACTTCCTCGCGCTGGCTTTCCTCGACGGCGCGGCGAATCAGCTCAACGGCCTTGGGCAGGTCAAAAGGCTTGGGCAGGTACTCGAAGGCGCCGCCCTGGAAAGCCGAAACGGCGCTGTCCAGGTCGGAAAAAGCCGTCATGATGATGACCGGCAGGCCGGGGAGTTTGCCCTTCACTTTCTCAAGCAGGTCCAGGCCGGAGCCGCCGGGCATGCGGATGTCGCTGACCAGGACTTGCGGGCCGTCTTCCTCGGTGGCATTGTCGAGCGCACTGAGGACTTCACGCGGGTTGGTGAAACTGCGGGTAGGCAGACCTTCGCGCAGCAAGGCTTTTTCCAGCACAAACCGGATGGACTGGTCATCATCAACAATCCAGATCGGTTTCATGTATGCGGTCCCTTCGGTACTACCGGTTATCTGTCAAATGAAAAACGACAGATTTCAAGGCAGAGGTATCAGCAGCTTGAAATCCGTGCGGCCGGGGACGCTGTCGCACTCAATCAAGCCGTGGTGTTGCTGAACAAAGGTTTGCGCCAATGTCAGCCCCAGTCCGGAACCGCCTTCGCGCCCCGAGATCAGGGGATAGAAGATACGGTCCTTGATGGAGTCCGGAACGCCCGGTCCATTGTCGATAACATGCAATTCCAATGCCAAGCGATAACGCTGCTTGCCAAAAGTTACCTGTCGGGCGATTCTGGTCTTGAAAGTGATCTGCCCGTCACCCGCCGCGATCCGCTCGGCAAGCGCCTGCGCAGCGTTGTGCGTGATATTGAGCACGGCCTGGATCAGCTGCTCGCGGTCGCCCCGGAAATCCGGAATCGAGATGTCGTAGTCGCGCAGCACGCGCAGGCCGCGCGGAAACTCCGCCAGGATCAGCGACCGCACGCGTTCACACACTTCGTGGATGTTGACGTCGCCCACCAGGTGCGGCCGGCGATGCGGCGCCAGCAGGCGGTCCACCAGCGACTGCAGGCGGTCGGCCTCATGGATGATGACCTGGGTGTACTCGGTCAGCTCCTTGGACTCGATCTCCATCTGCAGCAACTGAGCCGCGCCCCGGATGCCGCCCAGCGGGTTCTTGATCTCGTGCGCCAGGTTACGGATCAGCTCCTTGTTGGCCTGCGCCTGGTCAATGAGGCGCTCCTCGCGGTCCTGCTTGGCCTGCTGCTCCAGCGGCAACAGTTCCACAATCGCCTCGCCCGGCGTGTCAGTTTGCGCCACCACCACGTGCACAGGCATGGGTTCCCGGTTCAGCGGCTTGAGCCAGGCGTCGTAACGCAGCGCCGCAAACTCATTGCTGCCCGCGCCTTCGAGCGCGTTGTGCAGGATGGCCGGTTCGGTAAAACAGTCGGGAAGCTGGGAGCCTTCAATGGTCCGGCGCGAGGTGCCCAGCGCGTCTTCCAGCGCCGCGTTGGCAAACACCACCACGCCGTTGGTGCGCACTACGGCGACCAGCGTGGCCAGCAGGTCAAAGGATTGGAAACGAAGGGATGCCGGAACGAGAGCGGCAGCGAAGAGATTGGGCTTTTTCAAGCCACCTATTTTGACGCAGATCAGCCGCGCCGGGCTTACTGCTGGGCGGTGTTTGCAGGCAAACGGGCAATTTCGCGCTTCAGGCCGGCAATGTCGCTTTCGTTGCGGGCGATGCTTTCCTTCATCTCGGCGACGCGGTCCAGGTAACGCTGGTAATTGCGCCCTTCAATGCCCTGCTTTTCCGGCTGGCCGTTGTTGAACTCTTTTTGCTGCTCGGCAAGCCTGGCTTCGGCTTTCCGCAGTTCCGTTTCAAGAATGGCACGCGTATCGCTGTCGCGGGCACGTTGCGCTTCATTGCTGGCGCCCGGCGATGCCTGGGCGGCTGTGGCAACACGCACTGACGACCGGCTCACAGGTAGCAGGCCCTGGACCACAGTGACATTGCCGCCTTCGATCTGCTTGCAGCCACGCGCCTGTGCATCCTTGGCGTTGTTGATGTATTCGGGCGTCTTGCCTTCTTTGGCGGCACAACGGTAGATGCGCTCCTGCGCAAGAGCGGCAGAGACGCTGCTGGCCAGTAGAACGGCTGAGATTGAAAGAAGTACTGTAGGTTTCATGCGTAACCCCAAGCGCCTGTTAGGGCATGGACGGTCTGCCAGTATCTCGCAAAGGTGTCAAAAAGCAAAATGGGCTACCAGATAACCATGCTGGCCAATAAAAAAGGACGGCTTGCGCCGTCCTTTTTTGACCACAGACTGTAAGAATTTACAGTGAGTAATACATGTCGAACTCGATCGGGTGCGTGGCTTGGCGCAGACGCGTGACCTCTCCCATTTTCAGCTCGATGTAGGCGTCGATCATGCTATCGGTGAACACACCGCCCTTGGTCAGGAAGCTGCGGCCCACGTCGAGGCAGTCCAGCGCCTGGTCCAGGCTGTGGCACACGGTTGGCACTTTCGCATCTTCCTCGGGCGGCAGATGGTAGAGGTCCTTGGTGGCAGCTTCGCCGGGATGGATCTTGTTTTCCACGCCATCGAGACCAGCCATCATCAGGGCCGAGAAGCCGAGATAAGGGTTCATCAGCGGATCGGGGAAACGCGCTTCGATGCGGCGACCCTTTGGATTGGCCACGTAAGGAATGCGGATCGAAGCCGAACGGTTCTTTGCCGAGTAAGCCAGCTTGACAGGCGCCTCGTAGCCGGGAACCAGACGCTTGTAGCTGTTGGTGCCGGGGTTGGTGATGGCGTTCAGTGCGCGTGCGTGCTTGATGATGCCGCCGATGTAGTACAGCGCGAAATCAGACAGGCCTGCATAACCGTCACCGGCGAACAGGTTCTTGCCGTCTTTCCAGATCGACTGGTGCACGTGCATGCCGGAGCCGTTGTCGCCAACGATGGGTTTGGGCATGAAGGTGGCGGTTTTGCCGTAGGCATTGGCCACGTTTTGCACCACGTACTTGAGCATCTGCGTCCAGTCGGCGCGCTGAACCAGCGTGCTGAACTTGGTGCCAATCTCGTTCTGGCCGGCGCCGGCCACTTCGTGATGAAACACTTCAACAGGGATGCCCAGCGATTCGAGAATCAGGGACATCTCGGCGCGCATGTCCTGCGTGCTGTCAACCGGGGGAACCGGGAAGTAGCCGCCCTTGACGGTCGGACGGTGGCCGCGGTTGCCGCCTTCGAGCTTTTTGCCAGAATTCCAGGGGGCTTCGTACTCTTCGATCTTGAAGAAGGTGCCCGACATGTCG
>CAZIYA010000362.1:0-3904 GCA_964543355.1 uncultured Polaromonas sp. | reverse complement strand
TTCGAACTCGATGCCGGCGTAGATGTCTTCCGAGTTCTCGCGGAAGATCACCATGTTGGTCTTCTCGGGCTCTTTCACCGGCGAGGGCACGCCCTTGAAATACTGGATGGGACGCAGGCAAACATAGAGGTCCAGTTCCTGGCGCAGGGCCACGTTCAGCGAGCGAATGCCGCCGCCGACCGGCGTGGTCAGCGGGCCCTTGATGGAGACCACATAGTCCTTGACGGCATGCAATGTTTCTTCGGGCAGCCAGACGTCGGGGCCATAGACCTTGGTCGATTTTTCGCCGGCATAAACTTCCATCCAGTGGATTTTTTTCTTGCCGCCGTAGGCTTTGGCCACAGCAGCATCGACCACCTTGAGCATGACCGGTGTGATATCCGCCCCGGTACCGTCGCCTTCGATGAACGGAATGACCGGCTCATCCGGGACATTCAGTGAATTGTCGGCATTGACAGTGATTTTTTGACCCTGGGCGGGCACCTTGATGTGCTGGTACATGTGGGAAAGTCTCCGGTATGCGCTGGGAATTGCAGTGAAACTGCGGGGCGCGGGTTAGGTGATAACCCCTAAATTCTAGCCGCAAAACACCCCGGGGGACTTTTAAGCGGCTGCGTGTCAACCGTTTGTAAACGGGCTCCGTTACGGTGAAGCCTCTGAAATTTTCAGGGCCCTTTTCCAATAACGTCATTCATAGGAAATTCACATGAACAAAGTCATCGCTGCCCTGATCGCTGGTCTTTTCGCTGCCGGTGCTTTTGCACAGGCTGCAGCTCCCGCCACACCGGCTGCACCTGCAGCCCCTGCCGTGACCGCCACGCCGGCAGCACCCGCAGCCGCACCCGCCATGAGCAAGGCCGACAAAGCGGCCGCCGCCAAAGCCGCGAAGGAAGAGAAAGCCGCCAAAGCCAAGGCTGCGAAAGAAGAAAAAGCTGCCAAGGCAAAAGCTGCCAAAGAGGAAAAAGCAGCGAAAGCCAAAGCCGCCAAGGAAGAAAAGGCCGCCAAGGCCAAGGCTGCAAAGGAAGCCAAAGCGGCCAAGAAAGCTGCTGCAAAAGCCGAAGCCAAAAAGGTCTGAGAACGCGCCTGAGCCGGCAAGACATTTCCGGCTCTTTCCCACCCATGCCCGCATCGCGGGCATTTTTCATGGACGTCGTTTATGCTGGCGGCCTGACCTATTACCGGTGACCTCATGCCCCTGACAACCGATTCCTGCAAGCCCCGCAAGCGCGGACTGATGTTCCTGCTGTCCTGCCTGGCGCTGACGGCCAGCTGCGCCTTTGCGCAGAATACGCCGCAAACCAAGCTACCGCGGGCAAAACTGTCGGCGGGCATGCACCAGATCGATGCGCAGCTTGCGTTGACCCCCGAGCAGCGGCAGATCGGCCTGATGTTCCGCCAGGAAATGCCGCAGACCGAAGGCATGCTGTTTGTGTTCGAGCAGCCCGCGCAGCAGTGCTTCTGGATGAAAAACACCCTGCTGCCGCTGACTGCTGCCTTTGTCGCTGACGATGGCACCATCGTGAACCTGGCCGACATGAAGCCGCAGACCACCGACTCGCACTGCTCGGAAAAACCGGTGCGTTATGTGCTGGAAATGAATGCCGGCTGGTTTGCGAAAAAGGGCATCAAGGCCGGCAGCCGGTTGTCTGGCCAGCCTTTTGTGAAAACACCCTGAACACAGCCTGCGGGAACCCATAAAAAAAGCCGACATCATGTCGGCTTTTTTTGTGCGTATTCGAACTTATGCGAAGTTGGACTCGGCAAAAGACCAGTTCACCAGGTTGGACAGGAAGGTTTCCACAAACTTGGGACGCAGGTTGCGGTAATCGATGTAGTAGGCATGTTCCCAGACGTCAACCGTCAGCAACGCCTTGTCGGCGGTGGTCAGCGGCGTGCCGGCCGGGCCGGTATTCACGATGTCAACCGAACCATCGGCCTTTTTCACCAGCCAGGTCCAGCCCGAGCCGAAATTGCCGACAGCCGACTTCACAAACGCTTCCTTGAAGGCAGCATAGGAGCCGAACTTGGCGTTGATAGCCGCGGCCAGTGCGCCTGAAGGCTCACCGCCGCCGGCGGGCTTCATGCAGTTCCAGAAAAAAGTGTGATTCCAGATCTGTGCAGCGTTGTTGTACACACCGCCGCTTGATTTCTTGATGATCTCCTCGAGCGTCATGGCCTCGAACTCGGTGCCCTTTTGCAGGTTGTTGAGGTTGACCACATAGGCGTTGTGGTGCTTGCCATGGTGGTACTCGAAGGCCTCCTGGCTGTAGTGCGGTGCCAGCGCATCGATGGCGTACGGGAGTGGGGGGAGCTTGTGTTCCATGTTTTTTTCCTCGTGAGGTGATGTTGATAAAGCGAAGGGCAAAGGGCATTGTAAAAACTAAATCAGCCGCGGTGCAGAGACGGTCAAATCGACCTCGCCGTCGGCAAGGGTAGCGCGCAGGGCCTGACCGGGCCGGGTGGCACGCGCGCTGGTGATGGCCTGGCCCTGCATGTCTGCCAACCAGGCATAACCACGCTGCAGCACAAGCTTGGGGTCCATCGGCGCCAGCCGCAGCCCGGCGCGTTCCAGCCGTCGCTGCTGCTGCAGCATTGCCCCCGACAGGGCCTGCGGAACGGCCAGCGTGAGGCCCTTCAGGTGGTTTCTTTCGTGCTGGATGCCGGACTGCAGCGCATGCCGCAGGCGCTGTGCCTGGCCCGCCAGCCGGGCCTGCTGGCGCGTCACAAGATGTGACGGCCGGCTCACACGCGACGCGGCCCAGTCCAGCCGCTGGTTGTGGGCCTGCAACTGCCGCTCGACACCGTCCTGCAGGCGGCCCTGCGCGAGTTTCAGTGCCCCCAGCCAGACGGCCTGCGGCTGGGCGCACATTTCAGCCGCGGCTGTGGGTGTGGGCGCACGCAGGTCGGCACAAAAATCGGCAATCGTGAAATCGGTCTCATGGCCCACCCCGCACACCACGGGCACGGGCGATGCCACGATCAGGCGTGCAAGCTGCTCGTCGTTGAAGGACCAGAGGTCTTCCATGGCGCCGCCGCCGCGCACCAGCAGGAGCACGTCCACTTCGGCGCGCTGGCCGGCCAGACGCAGGGCCCGGCGCAGTTCTTCCGGCGCCTGCGCGCCCTGCACACTGGCCGGATAAATAACGACGGGGATATGCGGCACGCGGCGCCGCAGGGCGGTGACCACATCGTGCAGCGCCGCAGCGCCTAGCGAAGTGACGACACCGATGGCACGGGGCAACAGCGGCAGCGGCCGCTTGCGGCCGGCCTCGAACAGGCCTTCGGCCTCCAGCCTGGCCTTGAGCAGCAGGAACTGCTCGAACAGGTTGCCCTGCCCGGCCTGCTGCATGGACTCGACCACCATCTGCAGCTCACCGCGCGGTTCATAAACGCCCAGCCGACCGCGCACTTCGACCAGTTGCCCGTCGCGCGGCGAAAAATCCAGCAGGCCGGCAGCGCGCCGGAACATCGCGCAGCGAATCTGGCCCTGTTCGTCCTTCAGCGAAAAATAGCAATGGCCGCTCGCCGCCCGCGAAAACCCGCTGACCTCGCCCTGCACCGCAACCGGGTTGAAACGGGCCTCCAGGCTGTCGGCAATCGCGCGCAACAGCGATCCAACCGGCCAGACCCGTATGCCCGGAGAAGCCCTGTCTGCCGTCCGGGAAGGTTCAAACACGGCCAAACCCCTTGATTTGCCGGGGGCAATACTCCACAGAGGCGCATGCTTGCAGGGTCAAACCCGCAGTTTGCCGGGGAGGCTTAGATAAATTCGTGTAACCCATTGATTTCAAACAACTTTATTCTGCTCATTTTTTCATCGTTTTGTCACAGTGCCCATTTGGCGCGGCTCGGCGGCCTGTCACCTGCTACTTGCTAACAAAGTTATCCACAAGATCTGTGGGTT
>CAZIYA010000361.1:0-3919 GCA_964543355.1 uncultured Polaromonas sp. | reverse complement strand
TCAGGATTTCCTGGTAGCCGGTCATGGCGGTGTTGAACACCACCTCACCGACCGTGGAGCCCGCTGCACCGATGGAATTGCCGATAAAGACCGTGCCGTCTGCAAGCGCCAGAATGGCTTGCGGGGTTCTTCCTGATTTTCCCTGTAGAGACAAAAGCACTGGGTTCTCCGGGTTGGTTACGGTTCGCCCAAGCGTGCACAAGAAACGTCTCTGTCAAGACTCTTGCGGGCTGCTTTTGTGAGGGTGTTGGCTTGGTGTGCGCTCGGGCGAAGCTGTGTTTTGAAAAGCCACTGATTATATAACGCCCCCACGTTCGTTCGCTTCGCGTAACTCTCTGCCCCCCGAGGGGGCCGCGCGCCTGCGGGCCGGCGGAGCCGGACCCGCGGCCCCAACTGGTAAAGAAATACCCCGAACTCCCTTGAGCTTTGCTAGTTGCGGGAAACCGAACTGGCGTAGAGGCAAATGGCAGCGGCAGCGGCCACATTGAGCGATTCCTCACCGCCGGGCTGATCAATGCGCACCTTCAGGCTGGCCCGGGCCATCAGGTCGTCGCTGACGCCCTGCCCTTCGTGCCCCATGGCCCAGGCACAGGGCATGGGCAGGGTTTGCTGGTGCAGGAAAGCGCCGTGGTGCGAACTGGTCACGATGATGGGAACGCTCAAGCCGCCCAGCGCCTGCGGCTCCACTCCTTCGAGCAGCTCAAGCCCGAAATGGGCGCCCATGCCGGCCCGCAGTACCTTGGGCGACCACAGCGCGGCTGTGCCCTTGAGCGCAATCACCTGGCTGAAGCCAAACGCCGACGCGCTGCGCAGCATGGAGCCGACATTGCCTGCATCCTGCACCCGGTCAAGAATCAGCGAGGGCGCTCCCGGTGACAGGGCCTTTGGCGCCGGCAGATCGATCACAAAGCCCATGCGGGCCGGCGATTCCAGGCCGCTGATGTCGGACAACAAAGCGTCGGAGACTACTATTATTTTGATAGCTGCCCGCGCCCATTCAGCGGGAGCTACAGGCCAAAATGATTCGGAAAAAACGGCAATCTGCGGCTTCAGGCCGCGCACCAGTGCCGCACGGCACAAATGGTCGCCTTCCAGCCAGACCCTGCCCTGCTTGCGGTAGGCCGTGCTGTCCTGCGACAGCCTGCGCAGTTCCTTGACCAGGGCGTTGTCGCGCGACGTGACAAAGACGGGGGCTGCTGGCGATGCAGCACTCAACGCAGGACCTCGGCCACCGGGCTGAAAGACCGGCGATGCTGCGGGCAGGCGCCGTGCTCGCGCAGCGCCGCCAGGTGCTCGGCCGTGCCATACCCTTTGTGGCCGGCAAAGCCGTATTGCGGGTACTCCAGGTGGAACTGCTCGCACCAGCGGTCGCGGTACACCTTGGCCAGGATGGATGCGGCGGAAATCGATGGCACCAGCGCATCGCCCTTGATGATGGCTTCGGCCAGCATGCTGAGCACCGGCAGGCGGTTGCCGTCGACCAGCACCTTCACCGGCTTCAGGCGCAAACCCTCGACTGCACGCTTCATCGCAAGCATCGTGGCCTGCAGGATGTTGAGGCTGTCGATTTCCTCCACGCTGGCCTGGGCGATCGAGCAGCACAAGGCCTTGGCGAGGATTTCGTCGTAGAGCTTTTCCCGGCGCAGCGCGGTCAGCACCTTGGAATCGGCCAGGCCCTTGATGGGTTTGAGGTCATCCAGGATCACCGCAGCCGCGACCACCGGGCCGGCCAGCGGCCCGCGACCGGCCTCGTCCACGCCGGCCCACAGGCCGGGTGTGTCCCATGAGAGGGTGACCTGCTCAGCTTTCAAGAATGTTCTGGATCGCATCGGTGGCTAGTTGGGCGGTATCGCGCTGCAATTCGTGGTGCAGCTGGTTGAATCGTTGTTCGACTGCGGCGATTTTTTCGGGTGCCGAGATTTTCGCATCGATCCACTGCAAAACGGCATCGGCCAGCGCTTTTGGCGTGGCAGCGTCCTGCAGCAGTTCGGGCACCACAAAATCGCGGCACAGGATGTTGGGCAGTCCCACCCAGGGCTGCAGCTTTTTGCGGCGCATGATCTGCCAGGACAGCCAGTTCATGTTGTAGGCGATCACCATGGGCCGCTTGAACAGCGCCGCCTCCAGCGTCGCGGTGCCGCTGGCAATCAGCGTGACATCGCAGGCCGCCAGCACGGTGTGCGACTGCCCGGTAACGATCTGCACATCATCCTGCATGCCGGCCGCCTTCGCCGCCTGGCCGATAAGTCCGCGCAGGGCTGGCACTGCGGGAACTATTATTTTGATAGCTGGATACGCCCGTCTGACAAGGGATGCAGCCTGAAAGAACCGGTCAGCCAGGTACTGGACCTCGGAACGCCGGCTGCCCGGCAACACGGCCAGCACCAGATCGTCCGCCTGCAACCCCAGCTGTTTGCGGGCCTCCAGCGGGTCTGGCCGCATCGGAATCATGCCGGCCAGCGGATGGCCCACATAGGTGGCAGCAATGCCGTGCTGCGCCAGCAGGGCCGGCTCAAAAGGAAAGATGCACAACACGTGATCGACGCTGCGCCGGATTTTTTCCACCCGATCGGCACGCCAGGCCCAGACCGAAGGACTGATGAAATGCACGGTGCGTATGCCGGCGGCCTTGAGGTCGGCCTCCAGGTCGAGGTTGAAATCGGGCGCGTCGACGCCGATAAACACGTCGGGACGCTGCTGCAGCAATTTTTCCTTCAATTGCCTGCGAATGCCGACAATTTCCCGGTAATGGCGCAGCACCTCGACATAACCGCGTACCGCCAGCTTCTCGCTGGGCCACCAGGCCTCGAAACCCCAGCTCGCCATCTGGGGGCCGCCAATGCCACCGGCCCACAGGCCCGGCCAGCGGGCGCGAAAACCGTCGAGCAGCAGGCTGGCGAGCAAATCTCCCGAAGTTTCGCCGGCCACCATCGCCATGACGGGTGCCTGCCGCGCCGCGGAACCACCCGCCTCTGGACGGCTGGGCAGAGGGGTTGGCGCCAGGGACATCAGCGCCTACCGGACGATACCGCGTTGCGGTGCGGTTTGCTGCAAAAATGAGAGCATCATTTGCACGTCCGGAGCGGACTCAGGGTACTTTTCGCTCAGACCCGCAATCTGCGCCCGAGCCGTGTCCAGGGGCAGGTCCTCGCGGTACAGAGCCTTGTGCATGGCCTTCACCGCCGCAATGCGTTCAGGCGAAAATCCGCGCCTGCGCAGACCTTCGAAATTCATCGAACGCGCCTCGGCTGGCTGGCCCTGGCACATCACAAAAGGCGGCAAATCGGCAAACAGCAGCGAGCACATGGCGGTCATGCTGTGCGCGCCGATCCGCACAAACTGGTGGACCACGGTAAAGCCGCCAAGAATCACCCAGTCGCCGACTGTCACATGGCCGGCCAGTTGCGAGTTATTGGCGAAGGTGGTGTTGTTGCCCACCAGGCAGTCGTGCGCCAGGTGCACGTACGCCATCATCCAGTTGTCGTTGCCCAGCCGGGTCACCCCGCCGCCGCCAGGCGTGCCGATATTGAAAGTGCAGAACTCGCGGATGGTGTTGCGGTCGCCGATCGCCAGCTCGCCAGGCTCGCCGGCGTACTTCTTGTCCTGCGGAATCGCGCCCAGCGAATTGAACTGGAAAATGCGGTTGTCGCGCCCTATCGTCGTGTGGCCTTCGATGACGCAATGCGCGCCAATCGTCGTGCCGGCCGCGACCTTGACGTGCGGACCGATGACGGTATAGGGCCCAACGCTGACGCTGCTGTCGAGCTGAGCCTGGGAATCAACCAGCGCGGTGGAATGGATGGCGGTCATGAAAAAATGTACTGTGCAGCGAATACGTGGGCGAGCAGCCCCACAGGCAGACTCCCCCTCAAGCCGGGGCCGCGGGACTGGCTCCGCCAGACCGCAGGCGCAGCAGCCC
>CAZIYA010000360.1:0-3923 GCA_964543355.1 uncultured Polaromonas sp. | reverse complement strand
AATACTTCAGCCAGAACACCTGTTCGGCGCGTGCCAGATCACCCTGGTAGGACACGATACCGAGCAGGGAGAACCCTGCCACCAGCAGCATCAGCGCACGTAGCGGACGCCAGAACCAGCCCATCGCGATCACGGCAGGAATCGCGCCCAGCAGGATGCCCTTTTCGTAGACGTCCATGAAAGCGTTGTAGCGGGCAAACGCATACAGCCCTCCCACCAGCACTATGGCCGCAAAAATCCAGTCGAGCGCATTGCGTTTGGCGAAGTAGCCTTGCTGCAGATTGATGGTGTTCGCGTCCGTGGTGCGCGAGTTCAGGGTAGTGGTGTTCATCGTGGCACCTGTAAAAGTTTTGTCTTCAGCATTTCAAATTCCTTGCCACCGTCCATGGTCTGGCGGTTGGTCGACATGGCTATGGTGGCCCGACTGCCTGCATCTGATTCTGGCCCTTTTCCGGACCCTGGGGAATCCACGCTTTCTCCCGCCGGCGCGAGCCAGACCCAAAGGCGGCGCTCGCGCACATACAGCATGGCGAAAATGCCGATGATCAGCAGTGCACAACCCAGGTAAACAATGTTTTTGCCGGGCGTACGTGCCACCTGGAAAACACTGGCTTGCAATTGCGTGAAGTCCTTTAGTGCAAATGCCATGGGCGCCGGGTAGTGGTGCGCATCACTGAGGGACAACACGGCCTGGGCCATGAAAGCCTGGGTTTTTTCATCCAGCGGCAACGGCTTCAGGCCATTTTGCTCACGCGTGGATTGAAGCAATTCAAACAGCACACCATTGAGAATGCGTACCAGCACCTCGCCCGCCCGGTTGCGCTCGGCTTCCGGCACATTGGTTTCCATGAAGTCGGAAATGGCCTGCAAGCCAGCCAGCGGTTTGGCCGCGCCATCGGCCTGGTCGGGTCCGGCGAACAAGGCCAGTGCGCGTGATGCCGAGGCAGAGAGCTGCTGCGCCAGCTCAGGCCGGTCAGCCGGGGTGGCCAGGCGTACATAACGCTGCACTGCACGCTCACGCTGGGCCGGGTCGGCCAGGGCGCGACGCATACGCAAAAAGCCTTCCACGCTGCCCTGTTCGTCAGCAGGAATGCGCAGGTACTGGAAAGGTTCGGCCGGGGTTTCGCGCACACCCAGCAGGAACAGCGCCGGGCTGGACTCGCCGGCATCCATCTTGACGGGCAGCATGTAATTGTGGAATTCCCTGGCCTGGCCCGCCGCGTCGCGCAGCTTGTAGGTCACGCTGGGACCGACATTGCGCAACTCCTTGTTTTCACGGGTTTTGTTGGCCGCCCCCAGGCGCGAATCAATGGCCTGACGCAGATCCACCTTGCGCACATCCGCGCCGGAAGTCGCGCCCATGCTGCCCGAGCTGCCGAAGTTCTCTACATTGATGACGCGCAGCGCGCTGTACTCCAGTGTCATTTTTTCAGCCCCGTTGGTCAGGCTGCTGGAGCCGCCAATCGTGCCCTGGATTTCAAAAACCTTGCTAGAAGCCTGACGGCCGGTGGCCAGCGGCACTGCCTGGAGCGTGACACTCGAGCCACCATCGTCAAAGCTGGACTGGTAAATCTCTATGCCCTTGTGGCGGACCGGATGGTTCACCTCGACGCGGGCCGGGATTTTTTCGCCGGTTTCCTTGTCATGGATCACGATCTCGCTGGCGAACAGCTTGGGCATGCCGGTCGAGTAGTACTCGACAATGAATTTTTTCAGCTCCACCGCAAAAGGCAGGTCCTGCAGCAACACACCGCCAGGCTGGTTCAGGATGGCTGTACTCGACTGCGTGCCCTCGGCAACCAGCAGATTGGCACGAAAAGTGGGGTTGCGCTCACCCAGACGGTGCTGGGCCGGCACATCCGCAATCAGTCCACCGCCGGTATAGATGGTCTTGTTGTTCAACCACATCTGCGCGCGCACAATCAGGTCGCCATCGAGCAGGCCGCCCACACACACCAGCACGATGGCGCTGTGCGCCGCAATGTAGCCCAGCTTGTTGGCAGCGCCTGCCTTGGCCGCAACCATCCAGCCTTCGCCGCCGGGCGTGGTCCGCTGTTGCAGCTTGACCTTCCAGCCCCCCTGCACCAGCGTTTGCCCGATGCGCCGCGCTGCAACTTCAGGCCCTTCGCCCAGTACTGCCTCCGCGCGGTGCCCGAAAGCCTTGAGGCTTTGCGTGCGGATGTTTTCCTTCAGCTGGTTCAGGTCGGCGAGTATTTTTGGCGTGTTGCGGGTGATGCACAAGGACGTGGACACCACGAGGAAGGCCAGAATCAGGATGAACCACCAGGCGCTGTACACCGTGTACAGACTGACCGCACCAAACACCTGGGCCCAGAACGGGCCGAACTGATTCACGTAATTACTGAGCGGCTCCTGCTGCTTGAGTACCGTGCCTATGACCGAGGCGATGCAGATCACCGTGAGCAGCGAGATCGAGAACCGCATCGACGACAGCAGCTCGACTGTCGAGCGCAAGGCATGCGAGCCGGACTTGAGCCTCAGGCCGTGGGTGGAAACTGCGTGGCTGGAAACGGTCATGCGTGTGCTTGGTGGGACGGCAATAAAAAAGGCGGGTCTTCTGCAAAAGACCCGCCTGGTATGGAGTGCTTATTCCGGCTGGGGTTCAATACAAAGCGGGTAAACCACTGCATTTTCCCAAGAAAGAGGCTTCCCCGCCCGGCAAACCCGCGGACATGACGGGTTTTCGGTTGATTTAACGCAAACCGGCAATGTAGTCCGCCACCGCACGAATTTCCTTGTCGTTCAATTTGGCGGCCACCTGCGTCATCTGCAGGCTGTTGCTGCGCACGCCGTCGCGGAAGGCCGTCAGCTGGGACGCGGTGTATTCGGCATGCTGGCCACCCAGTCGCGGGTACTGCGAGGGAATGCCGGCACCGTTGGGGCTGTGGCAACCGGCGCAAGCCGGCACCTGGCGGTCGGAAATGCCGCCGCGGTAAATGCGCTCACCCAGGGTGACCAGTTCCTTGTCCTTGGCAAAACCGGGTTTGGCCTTTTTGGTCGTCACCCAGCCAGCAATATTTTTCATGTCCTCATCGGAAAGCGCTGCGGCAAATCCCTGCATGACGGCGTTCTTGCGCTTGCCGGCCTTGAACTCCTGCAATTGCTTGACGAGGTATTCCGGATGCTGCTGTGAAAGCTTGGGATTCACCGGTATGGCGGAATTGCCATCGGCGGCATGGCAGGCCACGCACACCGCGGTATAACTCGCTTCCCCCTTGACCAGGTCAGGCTTGGCCACCTTGGCCGGTGCAGCCTCGCCGGCCGCCTGGGAAACCAGAGGCGCAGCCAGCAGGGCGGCGAATAAACAGGCAATCAACGAAGTGGAAACAAGCTTCATATCGGGGGATTTAATAGTTGACTCTAAAAGGAAGGTTGCTGTTTGGCGCACAGCCTCGGCTCAAATTAATAAGCTTCCTGACGCCAACTTAACGCAAAACTCCGCGATTTTACAATGGCTTGGGGGACAATCCCAAATATGAGCATATCCCCGCGATCCACCCCCGTTAAAACGCAGAAGCCCACGGCCAAAAGAGCCCCTCCCAAAGTGGCGGCGGCCAAAATGGCTGCGACTCTCGCCGCCCAGCCACCGCAATCAGCCGAAGCGAAAGTTGCCATGGGCTGGCTGCATACGGCCAAATTCCTGACCACGGCACCCGAACTCAAGCACCTGCCGATGCTCGATTTCCCGGAAATCGCTTTCGTCGGCCGATCCAATGCTGGCAAGTCCACCTGCATCAACACGCTGACGCAGATCAACCGCCTGGCCTTTGCCTCCAAAACCCCCGGCCGCACGCAGAGCATCAATTTGTTCTCGCTCGGCAAACAGGGGGTGACCGATGCGGTGCTGGCCGATTTGCCGGGTTACGGCTACGCGGCCGTGCCCAAGGCCGCCAAATATCGCT
>CAZIYA010000359.1:0-3927 GCA_964543355.1 uncultured Polaromonas sp. | reverse complement strand
CCCGAACAAGGACATCCCCGCGCCCGACGTCAACACCAACGAGCAGATCATGGCGTGGATGATGGACACCTACTCCATGAACACGGGTTCCACCTCCACCGGCGTGGTGACCGGCAAGCCGGTGGACCTGGGTGGTTCGCTGGGCCGGCGCGAGGCCACCGGCCGCGGCGTGTTTACTGTGGGCGTTGAAGCAGCCAAACACATTGAGCTGGACATCGCCACTTCCCGGGTGGCCGTGCAGGGCTTCGGCAATGTGGGCGGTGTCGCCGGCAAGCTGTTTGCCGAAGCCGGCGCGCGCATCGTGGCGGTGCAGGACCACGGCGGCACGATTTACCGCGAGGCGGGGCTGGACGTGCCTTCGCTGCTCAAACATGTGGCCGAGACTGGCAGCGTCGGTGGCTTCCCGCAGGCCGAAAAAATCAGCGACGACAAATTCTGGGAAGTCGAGTGCGAAATCCTGATCCCCGCCGCACTCGAGCAGCAGATCACCCGGGATAACGCCGGTCGCATCAAGGCACGCATGATCATTGAAGGCGCCAACGGCCCCACCACCCCGGAAGCCGATGACATCCTGCATGAGCGCAATGTGCTGGTGCTGCCCGACGTGATTGCCAACGCCGGGGGCGTGACCGTCAGTTATTTCGAATGGGTGCAGGATTTTTCAAGCTTCTTCTGGGACGAAACCGAAATCAACGCGCGCCTGGTGCGCATCATGAAAGAAGCCTTTGCCGGCGTCTGGCAGGTGGCACAGGACCACAAGGTCAGCCTGCGCACAGCAACGTTTATCGTGGCCTGCAAACGCATTCTGCACACGCGCGAGCTGCGTGGTTTGTACCCCTGACTTGACCGACACACGGGCGGTTACAGTACAGGATGATCACCTGCCGCCGTCCGATAACTGCGCTTGTTCTGGGCGCCTTGCTGGCCAGCCTTGCCGCATGGGTCGGGCCGTTGCTTGACCCGCCAGCGCTCGCGCGCTGGACGGTCCAGACGCATGAAAAAAATGATTTCCGTGCGGCCTATGCACTCATAGCGATCCGTCACCTGCCGATGTTCCTGCTCGCCGTGGCGGCAGGCCGACTGGCCTTCCAGGTGCTGAAAAACCCGTCGGCACGCCTTGTGGCAGCAAGCGCCCTGCCCTGGCTGTTGTATGTCGTTGTAACCGGTGTTCTGGAATCTGTCGCCATCGGCGAAAAACCGTTCGAGTGGATGGTTTACCAGCCCGCGTATTTCATCTGGCCGCATTTCATCGCAATTCCGGCGGGTCTCTACGCCGCCAGCCGCATGGCCAACCGGCGCAAGTGAAGCAGGTGTCCGGCCGCTCCCGGCGGCGCAAGAGGTCAGCCTACTGCAGGGTTTCCTTGACGGCCTCGGCAAGCGGCAGCGGCATGACGTCAATGCCCTCTTCCAGCAGCTCCATCGCTTCGGCCCGGCTGGCCTGGCCGCGGATGTTTCGCTGTTCGGCATCGCCGTAATACATGGCACGCGCCTCGTCGGCGAAACGCTGGCCCACGTCTTCGGTGTTGGCCAGCACGTGGCGCAAGGCCTTGAGGAACTCGGCCTGCCCTGCGGGACTGCCGGCAGCTGCCATCACTTCATGAACCGGGCCAGCCGGCAAAGCCGCAGGCACCGATAGTTCGCGCGAGGGCGAAGCCGTTGCAGGAACCTCGGCAACGGCCCCGAAATTGAGCCGCGGCGCACTGGGCATTTTCTGGATGGCGGGGTCGCCGCACAGCGGGCAGGTGACCAGGCCACGACCCAGCTGACTTTGAAAATCATCTTCAGACGCGAACCAGCCTTCAAAGGCATGCTGGTGCGAACACTGGAGGTTGAGAACTTTCATGTGCGAATTATCAGGCCTGGCTCGGGCGTGCGCCATCCTGCCAGTCCAGTGTCCATGCACCCGACAGAACATTCTGCAGCCACAAGGCGCCGGCCAGCGTCTTGGCGTCGGTGACCCGTCCGTCGCGGCACCACTGCAACAGTTCGGCCGGACTGGCGGTGAACACGTCGAGAAATTCCCCCGCGTCGAGCTTGCGCTCCCCGGCGGTCAGGTCCTTCGCGAACCAGACGTCGATGAATTCGGTGGAGTAGGAGATCACCGGATGCATCACGCCGGCCTTGGCCCACGAGGCGGCGCTGTAGCCGGTTTCTTCCAGCAGTTCACGCTGGGCGCAGGCCAGTGAGGCTTCACCGGCATCGAGCTTGCCGGCCGGAAACTCCAGCATGACGGACTGCACCGGGTAACGGTACTGTCGCTCGAGCACGAGCCGGCCATCCTCGAGCTGGGCAATGATCATGACCGCGCCCGGATGGCGCACATATTCGCGCAAGGCCTCGCGCCCGTCAGGCAGGCGCACGGTGTCCCGGAATGCGTGCAGGAAATGGCCGCGCAGCAGCTCCTGGCTGCTGAGTTTGTGTTCGCGCAGATGATCGTCAGCCGGCTCGCCAGGGTCTGGGGGATGGTCAGGCATATCGAAAGATCCGGCCGTCGCGATGGTCAGCGATGTTTGAACAGATAGCGGAACACAAAGCCCGGAAAAGCGAATGTGATGAACAGTGTGCCCGTGATGGCATAAAACTCCCAGCCCTGCGGCGCAATCTGGCCCAGGCGCTGTTCAAGCAAAAGGGCCAGGCCGCCGACCACGAAATACCAGAACACCAGCTCCGCCAGGCGCACCGCGAGATTCTTGGGCGCGGCCAGCCGGTAAACCAGCAGCAGCCGGTTGCTGATGAAAGGCAGGTTCGCCGCCAGCAGGGCCAGCGCGACCACCAGCCACACCGAAGCTGTCTGGTTCATGTACCCAGTGACTTCACCACGCTGGCAATTGCCTGCTGGCACAGCGTCATGAGGCCCCCTGGCATGATGCCCAGCAGCAACACCAGCGCACCGTTGATGGAAAGCACCACACGGGCATCGGCCGGAGCGGTGATGGCCGTGGGCATGCCGACATTGGGTGCATCGAAATACATCACCTTGACGACACGCAGATAGTAAAAAGCGCCGACAAGCGACATGGCCACCGCAAAAACCGCCAGCACGATGTAGCTGGTCTGCTGCGAGGACACCAGGGCCTGCAACACACCGAGCTTGGCGTAAAAACCAACCACGGGCGGCACGCCGGCCAGCGAGAACATGCTGATGGCCATGACGCCGGCAAACAGTGGGCTACGCTGGTTCAGGCCGGCCAGGTCGGTGATTTCTTCGGACTCATGGCCGGCACGCGCCAGCAGCAGGATGATGCCGAACACCGCGAGCGTCGTCAGCACATAGGTGATGGCATAAAACATGGCCGCGCCATAGGCGTATTCGGCGTTGAACTGTTTGCCCGGAACCACAGCAGCCAGCAACGCCAGCAACAGGAAACCCATTTGCGAAATGGTGGAAAAGGCAAGCATGCGCTTCAGGTTGGACTGCGCCACCGCTGCCAGATTACCGACCAGCAGCGAGCCGATGGCCATGAGCGCCAGCATTTGCTGCCAGTCAATGGCCAGAGGCAGCATGCCCTGCACCAGCAGGCGGATGCAGATGGCAAAGGCAGCCAGCTGCGGCGCCGCACCAATCAGCAGCGTGATGGCCGTAGGCGCGCCCTGATAGACGTCCGGCAGCCACATGTGGAAGGGCACGGCACCGAGCTTGAAAGCCAGGCCGGCGACGATGAAGACCAGGCCGAACACCAGCACCTGATGGTTCACCTGGCGGCTCGCAATCGCCTTGTACACCTCATTGACGTCCAGCGAACCGGTGGCGCCGTACATCATGGACAGGCCATAGAGCAGCAAGCCCGAGGCCAGGGCACCCAGCACAAAATACTTCATGGCCGCTTCGGTGGCCGTGGCGTTGTCGCGGCGCAGCGCCACCAGGGCGTAGCTGGAAAGCGTCATCAGTTCCAGGCCCATGTAAAGCACCAGGAAGTTGTTGCCGGA
>CAZIYA010000358.1:0-3928 GCA_964543355.1 uncultured Polaromonas sp. | reverse complement strand
CCCGTCGAGCCGCTGCAGGTTGCAGTTGATGACAAAAATCAGGTTGTCGAGATTTTCCCGTGCAGCCACACCGATGGCGCCCAGCGATTCAACTTCGTCCATCTCGCCGTCGCCGCAGAAAACCCAGACCTTGCGGTTTTCGGTGTTGGCAATGCCGCGCGCATGCAGGTACTTGAGGAAGCGTGCCTGGTAGATGCCCATCAGCGGGCCCAGACCCATGGACACCGTCGGAAATTGCCAGAATTCGGGCATCAGCTTGGGATGCGGGTAGCTCGACAAACCCTTGCCGCCCACTTCCTGCCGGAAATTGAGCAGTTGCTCTTCGGTCAGCCGGCCTTCAAGGAAAGCGCGGGCGTAGATGCCGGGTGAACTGTGCCCCTGGATGTAGAGACAATCGCCACCGTGGTTTTCACTTTCAGCATGCCAGAAGTGGTTAAAACCCGCGCCGAACATGTTCGCTACCGAGGCAAAGGAACTGATGTGGCCACCCAGATCGCCGCCGTCTTCCGGGTGATGGCGATTGGCCTTGACCACCATGGCCATCGCATTCCAGCGCATGTAGGCGCGCAGACGCTCTTCAATTTCCAGGTTGCCGGGGCAGCGTTCTTCCTGGTCGATTTCTATCGTGTTGACATAGCCGGTATTCGCCGAAAACGGCATGTCGATACTGCTCTGGCGGGCATGCTCCAGCAATTGCTCAAGCAGGAAGTGGGCGCGTTCCGGGCCTTCGCTTTCAATGACGGCCGTCAGGGCTTCCAGCCACTCCCGAGTTTCCTGCGAGTCCTTGTCCTGAGCCTCGTTGGCGGCGTTGCCCAAAGTGTCGGCACGTGCCTGTTCCGGATTTGCAGCCATGGTGTTGTCTCCTGCTGGTGGCTAGTTGGCTAGCTGTTGATTGACTGGCATCTTCATCACGTTAACGCAATTTAGATTCAAGTCTCTAGTTTCCCACATTTTTAAAATAATTTCAAATAGTGCTTTTTACTTTCACATAATGAAATTATGAATTCAAAGGGAATGAGCGCTCAGCAGAGTCAGACCGCCGCTGCGGGCCGAATCACCCGCCCGTGATGCGGTCATGCCCGGTGAACGCCACCCGCTCCGCCAGGGAACTCCCTTAAACTTGACTGCCCCCATGACCGAGCCCACCCCCTCCACTTTCGATACGCCGCCCGGCAGCGCGCCGATGGCCCACTGGCGTCGCTGGTGGCGCCGTCAATCGCCGACGCGGCAGGACCGCTTCGTGACCCTCGGGCCCCTGCTGGCGGTCATGCTGTTCCTGGCGGCGGTGATTGCGGCTTTTGCCTACCTGCGTGTCGAAGAGGTAGACCGTGAGCAGCAGGCCGTCAAGCGCGATGTCGAATACGCCCAGCAGAGGCTGCGCCTGCGCCTGCTGGAACGCCAGGAGCAGTTGATGCGGCTGGGCCGCGATGTCTCCAACAAGGACGTGGACAGCGAGGAGTTTGTCGCGCAGGCCGAATCGCTGGTCAACCAGTACCCCGAGCTGCTGGCTGTGACCTGGATAGATTCGCGCCGCAGGGTCAAGTCTTCCTATGTGTCGCCGAGCGCCAATGTGTCGCAGCTCCAGGCCCCCGGCGAACAGCTCAAGCGTGGGGAAACGGAAAGCACCTTCGGCCTGGCGCGCGACTTGCGCCAGCCGGTTTATTCGCGTCCGCTGACCGTCAAGGACGACACCAGCTACAACGCACCCAGCCTGCAGCTGCAGGTGCCGCTTGACGATCAAGGCCGGTTTGACGGCGTCATCATGGGCGAATACTCCATCGACGGCCTGTTGCGTTTTGGCGTGCCGAACGAAGTCACGGCCAAATACGCAGTGGCCCTGCTCGATGACCAGGGCAAGGTACTGGCCGGCCATCTGCCGCCGCCCAGGAACAAGGCGGCCAAGCTGCTGCCCCTGTCTGACGAAACGCAGGAGTACGAAATCCCCGTTTCGCCGGTCGGCAACGGCCTGCTGCTCAAGGCCCAGGGTTACCGGGCCTCGTTGGGTGTGGTCGGCAGCGGTTTTTTCTGGCTGGTCAGCGCGCTGAGCGCCCTCACTGTCTGGATGCTGCTGGGCACCTGGCGCCACACACGACGCCGCGTCCAGGCGCAGCAGGCATTGATCACTGAAACCAATTTCCGGCGCGCCATGGAAAACTCCATGCTCACCGGCATGCGGGCGCTCGACCTGCAGGGCCGCATCACCTACGTCAACCCGGCTTTTTGCCAGATGACTGGCTGGAGCGAGGGGGAACTCGTAGGCCGCACTGCCCCTTTCCCTTACTGGCCCGACCAGGACAGGGAAACGCTGGCAGCCCGGCTCGACGACGAACTGCATGGTCGCTCCACCCCGGGCGGCTTCGAGGTGCGCATCAAACGCAAAAGTGGCGCGATTTTCGACGCCCGCATGTATGTCTCGCCGCTGATCGACCCGCGCGGCCAGCAGACCGGCTGGATGACCTCGGTCACCGACATCACCGAACCCAAGCGGATCCGCGAAGAACTGTCGGCCTCCTACGAACGTTTCACCACGGTGCTGGAAGGCCTGGATGCGGCCGTATCGGTCGCGCCGCTGGGCAGCGAAGAGCTGCTGTTTGCCAACAAGCTGTACCGCGCCTGGTTCGGCGGTGAAGTCGCCGGCCACATGAACCTGATTGCGCAGGCGGGCGTGCCGGCCGTGGTGCCAACCGACGACACCCTCGATGCCGTCGACGGCCTGGCGGGTTTTCCGACAGACACCCTGACCGCAGCCCAAACCGAAAATGCCGAGATTTTTGTACCCGAACTCGGCAAGTGGCTCGAGGTGCGCTCACGCTACCTGACCTGGGTAGACGGGCGGCTGGCGCAAATGGTGATTGCCACCGACATCACCCCGCGCCGCCACGCCGAAGAGCAGGCGGCCCTGCAGGCCGAACGCGCCCAGTCGGCCAGCCGCCTGATCACCATGGGCGAGATGGCGTCCAGCGTGGCCCATGAGCTGAACCAGCCGCTGACAGCCATCAATAACTATTGCAATGGCATGGTGTCGCGCATCAAGGGCCAGCAGATCAGCAACGAAGACCTGCTGATTGCGCTGGAGAAAACCGCCAAACAGGCGCATCGCGCCGGGCAGATCATCCAGCGCATACGTTCCTTCGTGAAACGCAGCGAGCCGAACCGGACTTCGTCCGACGTTGCCACCATGGTGAGCAACGCGATGGAATTGGCCGACATCGAGCTACGCCGCCACAACGTGCGGCTGAGCCACTACATCGCTGCGCGCCTGCCGCCCGTGATGGTGGACCCCATCCTGATCGAGCAGGTGCTGATCAACCTGATGAAAAACGGCGCCGAATCAATCGCACAGGCTCGCCGTCCCACCGCGCGCCGTAGCGTGGAATTGCGCGTCGTGCCGAAGAACATCGAAGACCAGGATGTGATCGAGTTTTCCGTGCTGGATTCGGGCAAGGGACTGTCGCCCGAGGTGATGGGCCGGCTTTATGAAGCCTTCTACTCGACCAAGGCCGAAGGCATGGGCATCGGCCTGAAGCTGTGCCGCAGCATTGTCGAGTCGCACCAGGGCAGGATGCAGGCCGAGAACCTCTACAATGGGGACGAAGTGGTGGGGTGCCGGTTTACCTTCTGGATCCCCGTGACACCCCTGCTTTTGCCGGCCGCCGCAGCAGAAGCGCCCGCCACCCCAACTGGCATTTCCTGACAAGGTATTTCGATACCGTCCACGCAAAGGTTTGGCATGAGCTTGATTCCGAAAAAAGGTACCGTTTATGTCGTTGATGACGACGAGGGCGTGCGTGACTCGCTCCAGTGGCTGCTCGAAGGCAAGGACTACCGGGTCCGCTGCTACGACTCCGCCGAAACTTTCCTGAGCCGCTACGACCCGCGCGAAGTTGCCTGCCTGATCGTCGACATCCGCATGGGCGGCATGACTGGC
>CAZIYA010000357.1:0-3935 GCA_964543355.1 uncultured Polaromonas sp. | reverse complement strand
TCAGCCCTTCTTAATGCGCTCGGGGGTGTCGCAATTCGATTTGGAAATCAAGAAACAGGGCTCCAGCCCTTATGCAGCGGACGCAGGCAGCTATCAAAAGAAGAGCTACTTCTCCGCAGGCGCATCGTTCCGGGTCCGGGCATGCGGCGGGAAGTACAGCCAGGTCGCAACGGCCAGCAGGCCAAACAGTGAGTAGCCGACGGCAAACACCCACCACGGCGCCTCGTAATACAGGACACGTTGCAACCAGTATTCGATGAAACCGCCGCCGTAGCCGGCAGCGCCGGCCCGGGCACGCAGCCACGTCTCCAGTGTGGTCAGCGGGCACACCATGCCCAGCCAGGTTTCGGCGATCACGAAGAGGATGGCGCCCAGGTGTGCCAGCCGGAACCAGCGCGCATTGACCCAGCGCCAATGCAGGAGGTTGCCGCCAATCACCAGCAGCAGGCCACCCACCACAAAAGCCACCACGGCCACATGCAGGGTGAGCACGGTGTCTGCGAGCAGGGCGTAGGACATACGGTGTGCTTTCGACGGCTCGTTCAGGGTGTGGACGGCACCCCAAGCGCCACAAACTCGCCTTCGAGGCGTCCCGCCACGGCGCCATTGAAGTGCAGCACCGACGCCACCGTGATGCGCGCTTTGCCCATGCGTTTGAACACGCGCAGCAACTGCTTCCATGCCTGGTCATCGGGCGCCGCTGCTGTCGCGGTGAAGGTCCCCACGATGGGCTGCTCGTACGACATGGTGTTGCGCTGGATCACCAGGCGGCTGGCCAGGCCCTCGGCACCCAGGCGTGTATGCAGCAGCGACCAGGCGGCCAGGATGGCGAGCGCCGACGCGCTGCCGCCGAACACGGTTTCGCGATGATTGATGTTGGGCGCCAGCGGCGCACTCAGCACAACGCCTTCCGGCGAAGCCTGGACCACGCTGACCTGCATGGCTCCGGACAGGGGAATGTGCGCGTGCAGGTAGTTCTCAAGTTCGGTGGGGGACATGGGGCCATTTCAGGTATCTGCCAGCGGCAAGAATATCAGTCCCTGCCCGGCGCTGCCCTCAACCGGCGTTTCGCACCTTCAGCCTTCCCGACTTCCCGAAGAGACCGAAGAAACCTTGCCGTCACAGCCAGCGCTTGAGCAGGGCCATGATCTGGTCAAAACGTTTGCCGTAAGGGGGATAAAAGAGGTCACCGCGCGCCCACTTCGAGGACACCAGCACCGGTTTTTGCTGCGTGAAGCGTAAAAACCCGGTTTCACCGTGGTAGGCGCCCCAGCCGCTGTCACCCACGCCGCCAAAGGGCAGGTTCTCGTGGGCGATGTGCATGAGGGTGTCGTTCACCGTCACGCCGCCGCTCACGGTTTGCGCCAGCACGGTGTCGCGCGAAGCGGTGTCGGTGCCGAACCAGTAGAGGGCCAGTGGTCGTGGGCGCTCATTGATGAAGCGGATCGCTGCGTCCAGCGTTGCGTAAGGCAACACCGGAAGGATGGGGCCGAAAATTTCCTCCTCCATCAGCTTCATGGCCGGCGTGGCGCCAAACACCAGCGCCGGTGCCATCTGCCGGGAGCCATCGGCCGAAACACCCGAGTTCAGTACCTGCAGGCGCGCGCCCTGGTTTTCAGCCTGCACCAGCAGCGCCTGCAGGCGCTCGTGGTGACGCGGGCTGATGATGGCGGCGTAGTCGGGGTTGCCGGCAATCACCGGGAACAGCTTGTTCACCGCGCGCGCAAAAGCCTCGCCAAAAGCCGCTTCCCGCCCTTGCGGCACCAGCACATAGTCTGGCGCAATGCAGGTCTGCCCGGCGTTGAGCAGCTTGCCGTGCGCGATCTTCAGCGCCGCACTGTCGAGGTCGCAGGACGCATCGACGATGCATGGAGATTTGCCGCCCAGCTCCAGCGTGGTTGGCGTCAGGTTGGCGGCAGCGGCTTCAGCCACCTTGCGGCCGGTGGCCGTCGAACCGGTAAACACCAGATGATCAAACGGCAGGCTGGTGAAGGCGGCCGCCAGCGCCGCGTCGCCTTCCACCACACAAAATTCGTCCGGCGAAAACGCTTCGCCAATCAGCTTGCCCATCAGTGCCGAGGTGCGCGGCGTCAGCTCGCTCGGCTTGAGCATCACGCGGTTGCCGGCGGCCAGGGCGGCGATGGCCGGCGCCAGCGCCAGCTGCAGCGGATAGTTCCAGGGCGAGATCACGCCCACCACGCCCAGCGGCTGGCGCTGCAAGTACGCGCTGGAAGGTTGCAGGTAAAGCGGCGTGGAGACCTTCACCGGCCGCGTCCATTTCGGCAGATGTTTCAGCGTGTGCGACAGCAGCGTGCGCAGCACAAACAAATCGGCAATTTCGGTGAGCTGCGCCGAACGAACGCCGAAGTCTTGCTGTACCGCCTGCGCCAGCGCACTGCCGTGTTCATCGAGCAGGGCACGAATGCGCAGCAGCCTGTCGCGCCGCAGCGCCAGCGGCACGTCGATCTGCGCACGGCTGGCGTGGTGCTGGGCATCAAAGAGGGAACGCAGGGAGGGTGTGCTGGAAATCATCCGGCCATGATAGGCTGCGGTGCGTCTGCATAGAAGGGGTTTTAGTCCAGATCCTGTAGCCCGGTGCCAACAGTCTTGCAGTCCACCCTTCATTTTCAAGCAAAATCCGCCTCTGGCCCTTTCTACACCTGCGCCACCAGCTACTATTTCAATAGCAAGCCAGAGAACCATCCGTCGTCCGCGAATGCACCAAGGTAAGCACCCATGAGCACAGGCACTTCCACCCAGAGACTGGAGGCGGCGCTTGCCGCCATCACCGCCGCCGGCGACGAAGGCCGGCACGTTTTCACGCGACTGCATGCCAACAAGGCCCGGTCGGCTGCACGGGCCGCCGACCGGCGGGCTGCCAGCGGCCAGCCGCTGGGCCCGCTCGACGGCCGCATTGTCTCGATCAAGGACCTGTTTGACGTGGCCGGGGAAGCCACCACCGCCGGCTCGGCCCTGCTGCGTGAAGCCGCGCCGGCAGAACACGATGCGGTGGTGGTCAGCCGCCTGCGCGCGGCAGGCGCCATCATCATCGGCAAGACCAATATGTCCGAGTTCGCCTTTTCGGGCGTAGGCGTCAACCCGCATTACGGCACACCCGGCAACGCGCTGGACATCACCCGCATTCCCGGCGGCTCGTCGTCGGGTGCTGCCCTGTCCGTCGCACGCGGCATGGCCGAGATCGCCATCGGCTCGGACACCGGCGGCTCGGTGCGCATTCCCTCCGCACTCAATGGCCTGGTCGGCTTCAAACCGACGCAGGCGCGGATTCCGCGCGAAGGCGCTTTCCCGCTCTCGTTCACGCTGGACGCGATCGGCCCGCTGTGCCGCAGCGTGCATGACGCCGCCGCCACCGACAGCGTGCTGGCCGGCATCGCGGACGAACCCCTGCCGCAGCGCGAGGTACGCGGCCTGCGCCTGGGCGTGCCGCGCGGCCTGCTGTTCCGCGAAGCCGACGACGAGGTGCTGGCAGCGGTGGAAAGTGCGCTGACGCAGCTGGCCGGCGCCGGCGCGCAGCTCAGTGACGAAGCCATGGATGACCTGCTCGGCGAGCCCTTCCACCAGCAAAAACGCGGCACCCTGGTCGCCGCCGAAGCAGCGTGGATTCACCGCGACTGGATCGACAGCCGGCCCGACGAGTACGACCCCATCGTGCTCGGACGCATCCGCCGCGGCCAGGCGATGGACGCCGCCACCTATGTCGGCATCCAGCAGGCACGCACCGCCTTGCTGCCGGCACTCGATGCGCGCATGGCAGCGTTCGACGCCCTGGTGTTACCGACCGTGCCGGTGCTGGCGCCGCCCATCGAGGCGGTGCGTTCCGAAGACGCGTTCCTGCGCATCAACGCCCTGCTGCTGCGCAACCCCTCGGTCTTCAACTTCTTTGACCTGCCGGCGCTGAGCCTGCCGCTGCCGCG
>CAZIYA010000356.1:0-3941 GCA_964543355.1 uncultured Polaromonas sp. | reverse complement strand
CCTGACCAGCGAAATGGTCATCAAGTCAGCGCAGATGAATGTGCCGATCGTCGTTTCGCGCAGCGGCATCACGCAGATGGGCCACCAGGTGGCGCAGGCGGTGGGACTGTGCGCGATAGGCCGGGCGACCAACAAACGTTTTGTCTGTTATGCCCATCCTCAGCGCCTTCATCTGGAGCCTGAACTGGCGGGCCCCAAACCACGCGCAGCCGCCACAGACCCTTGAACCCCGCGTGGCATGATGCCGCCATGCATGAGTCCCCAGTCCAACCCACCTTGCCCGGTATTCCTGAGCCCCTGATGTTTTCGGGTGAACGATCCACGCCGGCGAGCTTTCTGCCCACGGGCCGCTGGCTGGTGGAAGGCCTGCGTGCTGCCTTTTTTCTGTCACCCCGGGTGTCCGGACGCCTGCCTGAGCCCTGGCAGTTGCTGGTCATTGCCCTGATGGTGTTTGCCGTGGATGCCGGCGCACAGCGCGTCGAGATTGTGGGCCCGGCGATTTTTGACCTGCAGGCCTGGTTGTCCGGCTGGTGGACCTTGCCTGTGTTTGCAGGGCTCGCCTGGTGGGCTTTTCCTGCGCAGGAAAGCCCGCTCGGCATCAAGCCGCGCGGCGGCGTGACAGCTTGCCTGGTGTTGTGGCTGGTGGCGTCCCTGCCCAACACCCTTGTGTACGAAGGGCTGATGGCGGCCATGGTTCATGGCTGGGTCCAGGGCAAGGTGTTGTCCTGGCCCTGGTTTCACTGGGCGGTCTACGCAGTTTTTACCGCCTGGTCGCTGGGCGTCAGTTTTTTCCTGGTGGTGCGTTTTGCAGGCTGGACCGGGCGCGCGGCGGTTTTTGCGCTGGCACTGCTCGCATGCACGGGACTGACCACCTGGCAATTCGAGGCCCGCGCCTGGGAGAAGGACTACGCGCGCAGCGCGGGTGCCGAGAGCAGCAAGGCCAGGCTGCGCCTGAGCCAGCAAACCCTGGAAGAACAGCAGGCGCTGTGGCGGCGCACGGTGGCTGCCATTGCGCCGCAGCGCCCCGGCGTCGCCGATGTGTATGGTCTGGTGTTCGCACCCTATGCGGCGGAAGATGTCTTCCTGCGCGAGAGCACCCTGGTCAGCGGCGTGCTGGCCGACCGGTTTGATGCGGGCGGCCGCGTGCTCCACCTGCTTAACCATGCCGGCACGGCGCAAACCCATCCCTGGGCCACCACGCTCAATTTGCAGCGCGCCATCGAGGCGCTCGCCGGGCGCATGGACAGGGACAACGATGTGCTGGTGGTCTACCTGACCTCGCACGGTGCCCGTGACTTCAAGCTCGCCGCTTCGCACTGGCCGCTGGAGGTGGCGCCCCTGAGTCCGGCCGAGCTGCGCGAAGCCCTGGACAAGGCCGGTATCCGCAACCGCGTGATCGCCGTCTCGGCCTGTTACTCGGGCGGCTGGATCGATGCACTGGCTGGCGACAACACCCTGGTCATGACGGCGGCGGACGCCACACACACGTCCTACGGCTGCGGCCAGTTGTCCGAACTGACCTTTTTCGGCCGCGCCATGTTTGACGAGCAGTTGCGAAACACCCATTCCTTCGAGCAGGCTTTCGCCCGCGCCGCGCCGGTGATCCAGCAGCGCGAGATCGACGCAGGCAAGGACGACGGCTTCTCCAACCCACAGATCAGAGTGGGCACCAACATCGGCCCGGTCTTGCGTGCACTGGAAAGGCGGCTGGGTGCACTGCCCGCCTCTGCCACCAAAACCCGGCCCTGAGCCAAGGGTAGAGGCTTTGCGGTAAGGTCAAGTGCTCACAGGCAAGTTCGCATCCATGAACCCACTTTTTCTCAAACTCGGCTGGCGCACCCTGCTGCGCGACCTGCGCGCCGGTGAGCTTCGTTTGCTGATCGTGGCGGTGACGCTGGCCGTTGCCGCCCTGACGGCCGTCGGTTTTTTTGCAGACCGGCTCAAGGGCGGCCTGCAGCGCGATGCGCGGCAACTGCTGGGCGGTGACGCCGTCCTTCGCAGCGACGGCGTGACGCCCGAGGTTTTTATCGCCAAGGCGCGCAGTCTGGGGCTGCAGGCCATTTCGACCGTGACTTTCCCGACCATGGGCCGCGCGCTGGAGGCCGACGGCGGCGCCAGCAAACTCGTGGCTTTCAAGGCCGTGCCCAGCGGCTACCCGCTGCGCGGCAACATGACGGTGGCCGACAGCGTCGAAGGCGCCGGCGCAGCCACGCGGGACATCCCGGCGCCCGGTACGGCCTGGGCCGACGCGTCGCTGCTCGATGCGCTGGGCCTCAAGGTTGGCCAGACCCTGCTGATGGGGGACGCAAGCTTCAAGCTGACGCGTGTGATCGTCCAGGAGCCCGACCGCGGCGCGGGCTTCGTCAATTTCTCCCCGCGTGTGATGGTCAACAGCGCCGACCTCGCCGCGACCAATTTGATCCAGCCTGCCAGCCGCACCAACTACCGCTTTGCCGTCGCCGGCAGTGACGCCGCGGTGAAAGCCTATGTGCAGTGGGCCAGCCAGGAGATCAAGAAGTCCGAGGTGCGCGGCGTGCGGCTCGAGTCGCTGGAAAGCGGCAGTCCCGAGATGCGCCAGACGCTGGACCGCGCCGAAAAATTCCTCAACCTCGTGGCCCTGCTGGCGGCCCTGCTCAGCGCCGTGGCCGTGGCCATCGTGGCGCGCGGGTTTGCCGCCAAACACCTGGACGACTGCGCCATGCTGCGCGTGCTGGGCCAGCCGCAGCGCACGATTGCGCTGGCCTACACCTTCGAGTTTGTACTGGCCGGCATGGCCGCCAGCGCACTCGGCGTGCTGATTGGTTATGCGGTGCATTACGGTTTTGTGCTGCTGCTCGCCGGCCTGGTCGAAACCGTGCTGCCCGCCGCCAGTTTCTGGCCGGTGCTGTTTGGCATGGGCATGGGGCTGACCCTGCTGCTGGCTTTCGGCCTGCCGCCGGTGCTGCAGCTGGCGCAGGTGCCGCCGCTGCGCGTGATCCGCCGCGATGTCGGCAACCTGCGGCCCGCTTCGCTTGCGGTGCTGCTGGTAGGCGTGCTTGGCTTTGCGGCTTTGCTGGTGGCGGCCAGCAGCGATATCCAGCTCGGCCTGATCGCGGTCGGTGGTTTTGCCGGTGCGGTGGCGGTGTTTGCCGTGGCCAGCTTTGCGGCTGTCAAGCTGCTGCGCGCCAGCGTCAACGAAACCACGGCACCGCGTTGGCTGGTGCTGGCCACGCGCCAGCTGTCGGCTCGCCCCGTTTATGCGGTGGTGCAGGTCAGCGCACTGGCCGTGGGTTTGCTTGCGTTGATGCTGCTGGTGTTGTTGCGTACCGACTTGATCAGCAGTTGGCGCCAGGCCACACCGCCCGACGTGCCGAACCGCTTCGTCATCAATGTGCAGCCCGAACAGGGCGACGCCTTCCAGCAGGCGCTGCGCGACGGCGGCGTGACAAAGTTCGACTGGTACCCCATGATTCGCGGCCGCCTGGTGGCCGTCAACGGCAAGGCTGTCGCGCCCGATGACTACGTGGACGACCGGGCCAAACGCCTGGTAGACCGCGAGTTCAACCTCTCCCATGCGGCGCAGCGGCCATCGCACAACCAGGTTGTCGCCGGCCGCTGGACGCCTGACGAGGCGGGCGCCATCAGTGTGGAAGACGGACTGGCCAGCACCTTGGGCCTCAAGCTCGGCGACAGCCTGCGTTTTGATATCGGGGGCCAGCTCAGCGAGGCAAAAATCACCAGCTTGCGCAAGGTGGACTGGGGCTCGATGCGCGTCAACTTCTTTGTGATGTACCCCGTCGCCGCCATGACCGACGTGCCGGTGTCCTACATCAGCGCCTTCCGCGCGCCTGAGCGCAAGGCCGCAGTCAATGGCGAGAGGCCGCGCAGCTTCGACAATGAACTGGTCAAGGCCTTCCCCAACATCACCAACGTCGACATGAGCAGCACCATCGCCCAGGTGC
>CAZIYA010000355.1:0-3948 GCA_964543355.1 uncultured Polaromonas sp. | reverse complement strand
CAAGCAGGTCAGCTACACCGAAGCGGCCATCACCGCACTTAACGCCGGCTGCGACATGGTGCTGCTGTGCAACCAGTCCATCGATGGCGGCAAAGCTGTGGACGAACTGCTCGACGGCATGACCCAGGCCCAGCTCAGGCAGCAGTGGGAAGCGCTGGACGCCAGCGAGGAACGTCGGCGCGACTTGTTGCCCACCACGCCCGCGATTGCCTGGGACGATCTGATGCTGCACCCGGCTTACATGCACGCCCTCGGCCTGGTGCCTTGACTATGTTTTAAGGTCCTGACCCCTGTGTGACGGGCGCAAAGTGCTGCTAATTAAATAGCAAATCCGGCTGTATCACCGGCTCACAGTCCACGGCGCTTCGCCGCCGGTAGCCATATGGGTCAGGTACAGGCGCAGGTCCAGCTCGAACTGGTGATAGTCGGGTTCCATGTAAGTGCACAACTGGTAAAACGCCTTGTCGTGCGCCTTTTCCTTCAGGTGCGCCAGCTCGTGCACCGTGATCATGCGCAAAAACTCGATGGGCACTTCCTTGAACAGGCTGGCCACGCGAATCTCGCGCTTCGATTTGAGCTTGCTGCCCTGCACGCGCGACACCGTGGTGTGCGTACCCAGCGCATGGGCAATCACCTGCAGCTTGCTGTCGAACGCCACCTTGCTCAGTGCGTCTGCATTGCGCAGAAAATTGTTCTTGATGTCCATCACATAGTCATACAGCGCCTTGTCGGTGCGTATGTCGTGTGCGTTGCGGTATTTTTTCAGCAGCATGGCGCCCAGGCGGTCCTGGGTGACCAGTTCGCGCACCTGGCTCTGCAGGGTTTCGGGGTAACCCGACAGGTAGTTCATGGTGGTGGGGGAGGGTGAGCGAGGCAACCGTTCATTTTAGTTCCTGCCTGTTTCTTGCTAAGCTCAAGTCATGAACCTGCCCGCTGCACCTGCGCCTGCCATCCTGGATAGCCACATGCCCCCGCGCATCAACCTGGCGCTGCAGGGCGGCGGCTCACACGGCGCCTTCACCTGGGGCGTGCTCGATGCGCTGCTTGACGACGGCCGGCTTGACCTGGAAGGCATCAGCGGCACCAGCGCCGGCGCCATGAACGCGGTGGCCGTGGCCCACGGCTTTGCCCAGTCCCAGGGCAAATCCCGCGCCGAGCGGCATGACGCAGCGCGCCAGGCGCTGGACAGTTTCTGGAACGGCATTGTCGACATGGGGGCGCTGTCGTCCTCGCTTTCGCACTCAGTCAACAAGATGCAGCAGGCGCCCTTTGGCATTTTGTTCGGCCTGATGGGGGGCGGCAACTGGTCCAGCAAGCTCTGGACCGACGCCATGACGCGTTACTGGTCCAACGCACTTTCGCCTTACCAGCGCAACCCCTTCGACATCAACCCCCTCAAGGACTTCCTGGAAAAACAGGTTGACTTTGAACGCCTGGCGGCGGGAGGCGCCGACACGCCCAAGGTGTTTGTGGTGGCCACACGCGTTAGCAGCGGCAAGGCCGAGGTGTTTTCCGGTAAGCGGCTCACGGCCAGCGCCGTCATGGCCTCGGCCTGCCTGCCCATGGTGTTTCAGGCCGTGGAAATTGACGGCGACCACTTCTGGGACGGCGGTTATTCCGGCAACCCGGCGATTCACCCGCTGATCTACCGCTGTGAAAGCCGCGACATTGTTCTGGTACAGATCAACCCCATCCAGCGCAACGAACTGCCCAAAAAACCCGGCGAAATCATGGACCGCATGACCGAGATCACCTTCAACGCCGCGCTGATTGCCGAAATGCGCGCGATCGATTTCGTCAAGCGCCTGCTAGCCGAAGGCAAGCTCGACGCTTCGCACTACAAGGACGTCCTGATGCATCGGATCGATGGCGGGCAAGCGCTCGAAAAATTCACCGCCGCCAGCAAGTCATCGACAGACAAGGGGTTGATTCACTCCCTGCGCGACCTGGGCATCGTCTGCGGCAAAGAGTGGCTGGCCAAACGCTTCGACACCCTCGGCGTCAAAAGCACAGTCGACATCGCGCGTGACTATCTGGACGATCTGCGCATGCCGGTGGAGAAGGCAGACCCCGCGCAGATCGAGCCGCCAGCACCCGAGCCACCGCCGGTTTTTCTGCCGGGGGCTGGGTTGCTGTAGTGCGGTGGTGGGGGTACTTGCTACTTATTTGATAGCTGGTTGCACCCGTACCGCAAGGGGAGGAAGCCGATTTTTTGCTTGACCATCAGCGTCATTCGCAGGCGGTGGCCTGCGGCCGTGTTGTTGATAACTAAAATGCCCGTTAGAGGGTCGTGAGAGAGCTTTATGGCCAAGCTACACCCACTCGCCAGGTTAAGCCCGCAAGTTTTGCGGTCTGAATGACGTTTGCGTCACCAAGGCCCTTTGATCGGAGAGTCCAGCATGAATCCGTCGTCAACCTTTGTCGCAGCTAATGGCGACGGCTACGAGCTCAACATGGGCCGTTGGAGCCGCCAACTCGCCCGTCAATTCGTGGCGTTCGCCGGACCGTCCGGCGGCCAGCGGATACTTGATGTTGGCTGTGGAACAGGCCACCTCGCAGCGGCAGTGGCAAGTCTTTCAAGCTGCGTCGAAATCCATGGCGTTGATCTTTCAGCTGTCTACGTTGACCACGCCAGGGTGCACTACCCGGACCCTCGACTCATCTTCCACGTCGGCGATGCCTGCTCCTTGAGCTTTGCCACCACCAGCTTTGATCAAGTGTTGTCGCTTCTCGTGTTGCACTTTGTCCCACGCTGGCGCGACGCTATTGCCGAGATGAGACGCGTTGCCAAGCCTGGTGCAACTGTCGCGGCCGCAGTATGGGACGCACGTGGAGGCTTTGTTGCCAATCGAATGTTCTTCGACACTGCCGCTGCCCTCGACTCGAAGGCTGGGGAGCGAAGAGCGAAGAACTACACGAGACCATTAACCCGACCGGGCGAGTTGGCCGAGGCGTGGCGCGAGGCTGGCTTCGGGCGCGTGTCGGAGACGCTGTTGCACATGCGGACGGAGTACGCCGATTTTGCAGACTATTGGGCGCCCTACCTGGGCCAGGACGGACCCGGTGCCGAGTACGTCGGCACGCTCGATTCGGATGAGCGCGCCCGGCTTGAAGCAGCCGTCCGTGCGGCCTACCTGGACGGTGAGCCGGATGGGCCAAGGTCGTATGCTGCATCGGCCTGGGCCGTCAAGGGCGTGGCAAGCGGGCATCTGCAGAAGTGATGCCTGATCGTTGCTGCATGGCATTCAATACCGGGGCGTTCGAATCATGGCATTCGATTCCAGTCTGGCCGAACGGGTTCGCCAAGCTCTAGTCGCACGAGCCGGCATCTCCGAACGCCGGATGTTCGGTGGGCTGGCCTTTCTCGTGGATGGCAAGATGTTCATTGGCATCCGGAACTCAAGCCTGATGGCGCGGATTGGCCCTGAACACCACCAGGATGCGCTTGCCATGCCGGGCGTGCGGGTGATGGACTTCACTGGCAGGCCCATGAAGGGCTACGTTTATATCGACTTGCCGGCTATCGCCGACGACGCGCAGCTGGCGACCTGGGTCTTGTGGTGTGTCCAGTACGTCGCCGGGCTGCCTGCGAAGGGTGCGAAACAATGACTCGGGCTCGTTTTCTTCTGCCTCGTCGTCGATAGACGGCTGGTTCCTTTATGGGGCCTCGACCCCAATGGCAGAACCCCTCGCCTCAAGCCTCGTGCCGCAGCGCCGGAAACAGAATAACGTCGCGGATGCTGGCGCTGTCGGTCAGCAGCATCATGAAGCGGTCGATGCCGATGCCGCAGCCGCCGGTGGGGGGCATGCCGTATTCGAGGGCGCGCACGTAGTCGGCGTCGTAGTGCATGGCTTCTTCGTCGCCGCCGTCCTTGGCGTCTGACTGGGCCAGAAACCGCGCGGCCTGGTCTTCGGCGTCGTTGAGCTCGCTGAAGCCGTTGCCGAACT
>CAZIYA010000354.1:0-3967 GCA_964543355.1 uncultured Polaromonas sp. | reverse complement strand
GGCGAGGTGTTCACGCTGATCGGCCCCAACGGTGCCGGCAAGACGACGGTGTTCAACCTGATCAGCCGCATCTACACACCCACTTCCGGCGAGATCGACTACCTGGGCAAAAAACTGACCGAGCAGCCGCCACACAAGATCGCTGCGCTGGGCATTGCGCGCACCTTCCAGAACATCGAGCTGTTTGAGCATGCCACCGTACTGCACAACCTGTTGATCGGCCGGCACACGCACAGGCAGACCGGTTTGTGGAGCGAGATTTTCTTCACAAAAAAAACGCGTGAAGCCGAAATCCAGGCGCGCGAAAAAGCCGAGCAGATCATCGAACTGCTGGACCTGCAACACCACCGCGATTCCTTTGTCGCCGGCCTGCCCTATGGCGTGCGCAAGGTGGTGGAGCTGGCGCGCGCGCTGTGCACCGAACCCAAGCTGCTGCTGCTTGACGAGCCCTCCTCGGGGCTCAATGTGGAGGAAACCGACGACATGGCCTTCTGGATCCAGGACATCAAGAACGAACTGGGCATCACCGTGCTGATGGTGGAGCATGACATGACGCTAGTCTCCAAGGTGTCCGACCGCGTGCTGGCCATGAACCAGGGCGAAGTGCTGGCCATGGGCACACCGCGCGAGGTGCAGAACGACCCCGGCGTGATCGAGGCTTACCTCGGGTCGATCGACGATGTGTCGTCGCTGCGCCGGCAACACAAGGCTGTCGATTTACACACGGAGGTACGCTCATGAGTGCCGTGCCACCCCCTGTGAGCGACCAGCCCGTGCTCAAGCTGCTCAACGTCGAAAGCTCTTATGGCCCCATCAAGGCCATACGCGGGGTCAGCCTGCAGGTGCGCCGCGGTGAAATTGCGACCGTGCTGGGCTCCAATGGCGCGGGCAAGACCACCATCCTGAAAACCATTTCCGGCATCATCGACCCGCGCAAGGGATCGATCGAATTCAAGGGTGGCAACATCACCGCACAGGACCCGGCCTATATCGTGCAGCAGGGCCTGAGCCATGTACCGGAAGGCCGCGAAGTCTTCCCGCTGCTCAGCGTACGCGACAACCTCCTCATGGGCGCCTACACCCGCAAGGACCGCGACGGCGTGAGCCGGGATATCGAAGCGGTGTTCGGCTACTTTCCCATCCTGCGCGAACGCGCGCTGCAGGACGCCGGCCTGCTGTCGGGCGGCCAGCAGCAGATGCTGTCGATCTCGCGCGCACTGATGGCCTCGCCCGACCTGATCCTGCTGGATGAACCCAGCCTGGGCCTCAGCCCCAAGCTGACCAAGGAGATCTTCGAGATCGTGGTGCGCATCAACCGCGAGCGCGGTACCACCATTTTGCTGGTCGAGCAGAACGCCAACATGGCCCTGAATGCCTCCGACTACGGCTATGTGCTGGAAAACGGGCGCATCGTGATGGAAGACACCTGTGCCCGCCTGCGAGAAAAGGAAGACATCAAGGAGTTCTACCTGGGCATGAAGGAAGACGGTGTGCGCAGCGAGCGGCGCTGGAAGAAGAAGAAAACATGGAGATGAGCAGGACGCCCCCCCAAGCGGCCTTCGGCCGCCTCCCCCCACTGGGGGACGCCACTGGCGGCCCGGCAAAGCCGGTTCCGCGGCGGCCTGGAATTAATTCAACTGCCGCCTCTGGCCGTGGAGCTCGAAATGTCTAATCTCTGGGATCTTTCCCACATCCAGCCTGAAACCCGCGTGGTTCTTGAAGGCGAAACCATTCCGGAACTGTTCTGGAATGGCGTGGCGCAGCGCAAAGACAAGGTCTGGATGCGCCAGAAAAAGCTCGGCATCTGGCGCAGCTGGTCCTGGAACCAGACCGGCGAAGCCGTGCGCGAGATCGCCGGCGGCCTGATCAGCCTAGGCTTTGCGCCCGGTGAATGCGCCTCCATCCTCTCGAACACCGTCATCGAATGGGTGCTGGCCGACCTGGCCGTTCTCAGCTGCGGCGGTGTCGCCAATGGCATCTACCCGACCGATGCGGCTTCGCAGGTGCACTACCTGTGCGAAGACTCGCGCACCACCATTTTGTTTGTCGAAGACGACGAGCAGCTGGACAAGGCCCTGGAAGTGCGCACACAGCTTCCCGGCCTGCGCAAGATTGTGGTGTTTGACATGGAAGGCCTGCGTGACCTCGACGAGGCGGATGTCATCAGCCTGGCGGCTCTGCGCGAACTCGGACGCAACTACCTCGCTGCGCACCCCGGTGCGGTCGAGGAACGCGTCAAGGCGTGCCGGCCCGAAGACCTCGCCATCCTGGTCTACACCTCGGGCACCACCGGCAAGCCCAAAGGGGCCATGCACAGCCATCGCGGGCTGGTATTCACGGCACGCGGCTACAACACGCTGGTGGCACAGGACGAAAACGACGAACGCATGTGTTTTCTGCCGCTGTGCCACATAGCCGAACGCATGGGCGGTGAATATTTCGCCATGTACACGGGGGCCAAACTCAACTTTGTCGAGAACCCCGAAACCATTCCCGAAAACGTGCGCGAAATCGCACCCACGGTGTTCACGGCCGTGCCGCGCGTCTGGGAAAAATTCTACTCGGGCGTGATGATCGCGCTCAAGGAAGCCAGCCGCCTGCAGCAGGCTGCCTACGCCTGGGGCATTGGCGTGGGCAGCGACATCGCGGAGCTGGTCATGGCAGGCCAGCCGGTCAGCAGCTGGCTCAAGCTGAAGTTCACCATCGCCCGGTGGATCGCACTGGACAACGCGCGCAAGCTCATAGGCATCCACCGCGCCCGCTTTTGCGTAACAGGCGCCGCCCCCATTTCACCGGAGCTGGTCAAGTGGTACATGGCGCTCGGTGTGCCCATGCTGGAGGTCTGGGGCATGACAGAAACCTGCGGTGCGTCGACCGGTGTGCCGGCCAGCCGCATCAAGCCCGGCTCCATCGGACCGGCCGCAGGTTACAACGAGGTCAAGCTGGACCCGGCGACCGGTGAAATCCTGGTGCGCGGCACCAATGTCTTCATGGGTTACCTGAACCTGCCGGAGAAAACCGCCGAAACCATCGACGCAGATGGCTGGCTGCACACCGGCGACGTCGGTCTCGTGGACGAGGAAGGCTTTTACCGCATCACCGACCGCATGAAGGACATCATCATCACGGCCGGCGGAAAAAACGTGACGCCCAGCGAACTGGAAAACGAGCTGAAGTTTTCGCCCTACATCACCGATGCGGTGGTGATCGGTGACAAGCGCCCCTACCTGACCGCCATCATCATGATCGACCAGGAAAACGTCGAAAAATATGCGCAGGACCATGACGTTCCCTTCAGCAACTACCAGAGCCTGACGCGCTCAGCGGAAGTCCAGGAGCTGATCCAGGCCGAGCTGGACCGGGTGAACAAGAAGTTTGCGCGTGTCGAACAGATCAAGAAGTTTTTCCTGCTTGAAACGCAGCTGAGTGCGGAAGACGAAGAACTGACACCGACCATGAAACTCAAACGCAAGCTGGTCGAGAAAAAGTACGCCGACACCATCGAAGCGATGTACCGCTAGCCCCGCCCACCCGCCTCACGCTGAGGCTCCCCCCTTCCCTTTTTTCCTGTCGCCAGGCATGCAAGCCCGGCGCCGATGGCCTGCTCATGCCCATTTTTTCCGAAAACAGTTACTGCGCCCACAACGACATCCTGATTTGACTGCTGGCGTCAGGATGCCAGGCGTTCCCGCGCCTGAGACATGCCAGCGATAGACCACCTATAAACCGGAGACTTCGATGAATTTCAGAACCACAGCAGCCCTAGCCCTACTGGCGCTCAGTGCCGGCCACGCCGCAGCCCAGCAGGGCGTCACCAAAACCGAGATCACCATCGGCTCCATCCAGGACCTGTCCGGCCCGCTGGCCGGATTCGGCAAGCAGATCCGCATGGGAATGACATTGCGCGTGGAAGAACTCAACGAGCAATGCGTCGTCAACGGACGCAAGGTCAAGCTGTTGATTGAAG
>CAZIYA010000353.1:0-3985 GCA_964543355.1 uncultured Polaromonas sp. | reverse complement strand
TGTTTCCTATGTGTCCAGTCCATACAAAGGGCTAGAAGACGGAGACCGAAGGCAGAGAAGTTCAGGCCAAGCTTCTAAAGGCAAGAAAGAGTGCAGTGGAAGCGACGGTAGATATCACCGCAACGATGGTGCTTGCTCCAAGTGGCAATCCAAGACTTAACTTGAACCCCAGAACATAGGACAGGAAGAATGCGACGAACACCAAGTAGCCTGCAAGGCCGCTGAACTGAGTGACGCCTGTACCTGTGGAAAAGCTCAGCAACACAAAGAATGCGATCACGACAAAGAAAAACGACAGCCCCATTGCCTTTGCTGCTTCTCCGTATGAAGAGTCGACTCCTGCAACCGCTCGCGTAGTAAAGCGGATGACGGTTGTGACGATGAGCAACATGGCGCAAGTTGCGAGCGTCACCTTCAGGGGTGCGATAAATGCAAAAAAGAGGAAGGCGCCGATAAATAGCAGGTAATGCATGAGTCTTCTAACGTTGTAGTTGAATAGTTGGAGGATTGGTTGCAATGAAGCGTAGCAGTTGAATCTGCAAATGCCCCTCTCAAACGGGCGAGGTGTTGGTTTCTCGCAGCCATTTTTAGAGAAGAGAAAACGTTAGTGCTACTGCCTGCGCGCTGAACCCGGCCAGGCTGCACCCTTGGGTACCAGTCGCTGCGCTTGCCGGCCCGCTGGGCCTGTGTCACGTCGGCTGCGGGCGCCTGGCCTCTGTCTGAAAAAACCGGCCCGTCCCGGTGTGTGGCGCACTTGTGGGGGGATCTTCAATGCAGCGACACCGGGCCGACCCGGTTTTTTCTTGTGGCACCACCAGCACCCCCTCCGCCCCTGCTCGGGGGTACACCGGGGCAATCCACGTAGCGGTTAAGATATCGGCCTTGGAAGCGTGGCAGAGTGGTCGATTGCACCGGTCTTGAAAACCGGCAAAGGGAAACCTTTCGTGAGTTCGAATCTCACCGCTTCCGCCAAGACAGCAGCCACCGACAGCCCATGCTCTCGGTGGCTTTTTTATGCCTGAACGCAAATCCTCAGACTGGACCCTGATTCACCAGCGCCATCGAACGCAGTACGATTTGGGCGCCTCTCGAACCGTCCTCTATCAAAAAGGAGTTCCGGCCATGAATCACTTCTCTCACCTGTTGGTCGTCACCTGCCTGTCTGCATCTGCCGCAGCGTTTGCGGCAGGCGATGTCAGCGACTCGGGGTATAGCGGCCCTTCGGCCGATCCGGTGCTGGCGTCCACGCAGGCTGCGTTTGGGCGCAAGGACTGGGCCGGCGCGCAGGTCGGTCTGCAGAAGGCACTTCTCAGTTCGCCGCAAAATGCCGATTACCACAACCTCTACGCCTACTCCATCCGCAAGGGCGCGAACCCGAACATGGAGCTGGTGTTCAAGCACTATGCGGAAGCGCTACGGATCAACCCCAAGCAACGCGGCGCACATGAGTATGTGGGCGAGGCCTACCTGATGGTGGGTGACCTGCCCAAGGCGAAACAGCACCTGGCTGCTCTGGACAAGCTCTGCTTTCTGCCCTGCGAAGAACACACCGATCTGAAAAAGGCAATTGCCGCCTACGAGGCCAGACGCAAGCCCTGAGCGGCTCCTGGCCCGTTACTCGGACAGGAACAGGGTCTGCAAATCGTTGAGGAAATCGAAACCCCGTTCAGTTGGCCTGACGCGGGCGAAGTCGCGTTCAATCAGGCCCTTGTGCTCGGCCTTGTCCAGGCCGGCCTGGATCGCGGTCAGGGGCAGCCCGGTCTTCTCTGAAAAGTCCTGCAGCTTGAACCCTTCGCGCAAGCGCAGGGCGTTGAGCATGAATTCGAAAGGCAGATCAGCACGGCTGACTTCGTTGTCCTGTGCCACCGGGGTGCCGGCCAGCGCTTTGTCCATGTACAGCTTCGGCTCACGAAACCGAACCTGGCGAACCACGCGATGCGCAAAACTGAGCTTGCTGTGGGCACCGGCGCCTATGCCGAGATAGTCGCCGAACTTCCAGTAGTTCAGGTTGTGCAGGCAACGGTGGCCGGGTTTGGCGTAGGCCGAAACTTCGTAACGGTCCATGCCGGCAAGACCGGTCAATTCGGTGATCCGGTCCAGCATGGCGTATGCGTCGTCATCTTCCGGCAATGCCGGGGGATATTTGGCGAACCAGGTGTTGGGCTCGACCGTCAGGTGGTAAATCGAAATGTGTGGTGGCTGCAGCGCCAAGGCCTGCGCCATGTCCTGTTCCAGGTTTGCCAGCGTCTGGCCCGGCAAGGCGTACATGATGTCGAGGTTGAAGGTGTCGAAAGCCTGGGCAGCCTCTTCGACGGCAGCAATCGCCTGGGCGCGGTCGTGCACACGGCCGAGCGCTTTGAGATGCCTGTCGTCAAAACTTTGCACCCCGACCGACAACCGCGTAACGCCCGCGCTGCGAAAGGCCCTGAAGCGGTCTTTTTCAAACGTGCCAGGATTGGCTTCCAGCGTAATTTCGCAATCGGGTTCGAGCCGGAGTCGTGCGCGAATGTCGCCCAGCAGCCGGTCGATGGCCTGAGGTGAAAACAAGCTGGGTGTACCGCCGCCGATGAAGATGCTGTGCACGGTGCGGCCCCAGATCAGAGGCAGAGACGCTTCGAGGTCGGCCATCAGCGCGTCGAGGTAACGCTGCTCGGGCAGTTCGCCCTGTGCCTCGTGCGAATTGAAATCGCAGTAAGGGCATTTTTTCAGGCACCAGGGCAGGTGCACATACAGCGACAGCGGCGGCAAGGCGCTCAGCTGCAGCGTGCCGTCCCGCATGTAATGCTGGATGTCCTTGAGCCCTGCCCCGGGCTCCTCCGCGGGCGGCGCGCTGACGACGGGAATCGGAAAAATCATGATTCCTCGCTACAGCCAGCGCTCGCGCATCAGGTCCATCATCTGGCGCGCCGCCATGCCTCGGTGGCTGTTGGCGTTTTTAACCTCGACTGGCAGCTGTGCAAAGGTCTTGCCGAATGTGGGAATGAACATCACCGGGTCAAAACCGAATCCATTGCTGCCCGCCGGCTCCCGGGCAATTTCACCGGTCACGCGGCCCACCGCGATCAGGGGCTCGGGATCGTCGGCGGAGCGCACCGCCACCAGCGTGCTGACCAGGGCGGCACGACGCTGGTCGAGGCCGGCCATCTGCTCCAGCAGCGCGCGCACGTTGTTGTCGTCTCCTTTTTCATAGCCAAACTGCGTGGCGTAAAAAGCCGTGTCCACACCCGGCAGGCCGCCAAACGCATCGACGCACAGGCCGGCATCGTCGGCCAATGCTGGCAGGCCACTCAGCCTTGACGCATGGCGCGCCTTGGCCAGGGCGTTTTCGACAAAGGTACGGAAAGGCTCTTCAGCCTCGGGAATGCCCAGCTCTGCCTGCCTGAGCAGCGTTACACCCAGCGGTGCCAGCATGGCCTGCAGTTCAGCCAATTTGCCGGGATTGTTCGATGCAAGTACGATTTTCATACGTGAAATATGCCTACAGCCCAATAGACACGAGAGCAAGCAGCTATCAATTCAGGAGCGACTGCTGCTGCAATGCAATCAGTTCGCTAATGCCTTTTTCGGCCAGCTGCAACAGCGCGTCCATTTCCTGGCGCGAAAAGGCAGCGCCTTCCGCCGTGCCCTGCACCTCCACATAGTGGCCAGCACCGGTCATCACCACATTCATGTCGGTGTCGCAACTCACATCCTCGATGTATTCCAGGTCTAGCAAAGGCATGCCCTGCACGATACCCACCGAGATCGCGGCCACGTGACCAATGATCGGCGTTTCCTTGAGCTTGCCTTCGGCCAGCAGCTTGTTGACGGCGTCCTGCGCAGCCACAAACGCACCAGTGATGCTGGCCGTGCGTGTGCCGCCGTCGGCCTGAATGACGTCGCAGTCGAGATGGATGGTGCGTTCCCCCAATTTTTTCAGGTCGAACACCGCCCGCATCGAGCGGCCGATCAGGCGCTGGATTTCCTGCGTGCGGCCGCTCTGCTT
>CAZIYA010000352.1:0-3993 GCA_964543355.1 uncultured Polaromonas sp. | reverse complement strand
AGGCAAACACAATCGCCTGGTTGATGGTGGTATCGCGCAGCCAGTGGTCCAGCAGCTTGCGCTTGTGTGTCATGTTGTCGGCCCACAGCAGCGACTGCGTGATGGACGCATGTTTTTCGTGCGGCGAGTCGATCTCCACACGCTGCGGCTGGCGCATCACACGCGTGGCCAGTTGCATGATGCGCGGCGCAAAGGTGGCGCTGAACATCATGGTCTGCTTGCGCTCGATGGTGAGCTGGTTGACTTCGGTCAGGTCGTCGGCAAAGCCGAGGTCCAGCATGCGGTCGGCTTCGTCGACCACGAGGAATTGCACCTGGTCGAGCTTGATCTGCATACTGCGCTGCAGGTCCAGCAGGCGGCCGGGCGTGGCCACCACGAGATCGGCGTTCTGCAGCTTGGCAATTTGCAGCTGGTAAGGAATGCCGCCAACAACGTTGGCAATGCGCAGGCCGCGGCAATGGCGGACCAGGTCGATCGCGTCGGCGCAGACTTGCTGGGCCAGTTCGCGGGTCGGGCACAGGATCAGGGCGCCGGGGGTGGCGGCCTTGAAGTTGCGCGCGTTGGTCGGGTCCTTGCGCTTGGGTTTTTTCAACGGCGGCTCGCCACGGGCGACGGCTTCGGCGCTCAGGCGTTCGAATTCGGCGCGTTCGTTGCGCTCGGCTTCTTCCTGCTGCTTGAGCAGGGTGTGCAGCACGGGCAACAGGAAAGCGGCGGTCTTGCCGCTACCGGTCTGGCTGGAAACCAGCAAGTCGGTGAATTTGGCCTTCGGGTCGGCTTTGACGTCAGCATCCAGCGCCTGCATGGCTTTCGGGATGGTGGCCATCTGCACGGCGGTGGGCTGGGTGAAGCCCATGTCGGCGACGGCTTGCAGCAGTTCCTTGGCCAGGCCCAGTTTCACAAAGCCGTTAGGCTCCGCTGCAATGGCATCCAGGGAAGTTTCAGCAACAGGCGCGTCGGAAAAATCCGGCGTCACGTTGATGTCGGTATCGGTGTTTGCTTCGGCCAAAAAGTCGCCGCGAGCCTCAAAAGAGTCAGTCATGTTTTTTCTCACTAAACACTTGTCCGCGCTGCCACGCTTGTGGTGTGGGCGGGCGAACAAGAAACTACCACCTGCCGCGCAGCGGCAAGGCTTCGTTCATGGTTAATAAAACATCAACCATCAAACGAATATTTCGGTTCGGGCGACTTCCGGAAAATCGGGGCCTGAAGCGATGGCTCTGCTAGGTAGAGCCCAAAAGTGTGAGGTAGATGTACAAATGCGGTGCACCCTGTGCATCCGTCAAGCCGTTGATTATCGCATGGATTGCGGGTTTACACCAGTCTCCGCTGCCGAAAAGACCTTCAAACCCGTCCGGACCGGCTGCCAAAGACCATCAAGCGCTCTCATTTCAATAGCAGGTAACGCTTATGCACCAAGGGCACAAGGCCAATATCACTTCAAGAAGTGTGTGCGGTAATGTTCCAGTTCGTCGATGGATTCATTCACGTCAGCCAGCGCTGTGTGACTTTGCTGCTTCTTGAAAGCGCTGTAAACCTCGGGCCGCCAGCGCTTGGCCAGTTCCTTGAAGGTGCTGACATCGACATTGCGGTAGTGGAAAAATGCCTCGAGTTTGGGCATGTACTTGACCAGGAAGCGCCTGTCCTGGCTGATGGTGTTGCCGCACATGGGCGAAGTGCCCTTGGGCAGGTACTGCGCCAGAAAGGCCAGCAGCTGTTTTTCGGCGTCCGCCTCCGTCAGCGTACTGGCCTTGACCTTGTCGATCAGCCCGCTGCGCCCGTGCGTTCCCTTGTTCCAGTTGTCCATCTGGCCCAGCAGTTCATCGGATTGATGGATCACCAGCACCGGGCCTTCAATACGCGGCGTCAGTTCAGGCCCGGTGACGATCACGGCGATCTCGATCAGGCGCTCTTTTTCCGGGTCCAGGCCGGTCATTTCGCAGTCGATCCAGGCCAGGTTCAGATCGGATTTTTTCAGTAGGGGTTCAGGGGCAAGCATGCAGCGATTCTCGCTGATCGCCTAAACTTCTCCCATGGCTGACTATTCGCTCGTCCTTACCCTGCTGTTCTCGGCCGCCCTGGTGCTGGGGCTGCTCGCGAAGTTCTATCTGGCATCCCGGCAGATTCGCCATGTCGCACGACACCGTGACCAGGTGCCCGCCGCTTTCGCCGGCACCATCTCGCTGGCCTCGCACCAGAAAGCCGCCGACTACACCATCACCAAGGCCCGCTTTGGCCTGCTGGAGCTGGCTTTCGGCGCGGCTGTGCTGGTGGGCTGGACACTGCTGGGCGGCATCGATGCGCTGAACCAGGCGCTGGGCCATTCAGGCCTGGCCGCGTATGGCAACCTGGTGCCGCAGCTGGCGCTGCTGGCAGCCTTTGGCCTGATCAGCGGGCTGCTGGATTTACCCTTCACGCTTTACAGCACCTTCCGCATCGAGGAACGCTTTGGCTTCAACAAGATGAGCTTCAGGCTCTGGCTGACTGACCTGGTGAAGTCCACGCTAGTGGGCATCGTCATCGGCCTGCCCATCATGGCGTTGATCCTCTGGATCATGGGCAGCACCGGCGTCTGGTGGTGGCTGTGGGCCTGGGGCGTGTGGATGGGTTTCAACCTGCTGGTCCTGGTGCTGTATCCCACGGTCATTGCGCCGCTGTTCAACAAGTTCCAGCCCCTCGAAGATGAAAGCCTGAAAGCCCGCGTGACGGCCCTGATGCAGCGCTGCGGTTTCGCCGCCAAGGGCCTGTTCGTGATGGACGGCAGCAAGCGCTCGGCCCATGCCAACGCCTACTTCACCGGATTTGGTGCTTCCAAACGCGTGGTGTTTTTCGACACCCTGCTCAAACAGCTGAGCCCCGCCGAAGTGGATGCGGTGCTGGCCCACGAGCTGGGGCACTTCAAGCACAAACACATCATCAAGCGGATCGTTGCGATGTTCGCCCTGAGCCTGGCCGGCTTTGCACTGCTGGGCTGGCTGGCCACCCAGGTCTGGTTTTATACCGGGCTGGGCGTGCGGCCGAACATGGTGGGCAGCAACGACGCGCTGGCACTGCTGCTGTTCCTGCTGGTGGTGCCGCTTTTCAGCTTTTTCATCTCACCGCTGTTTGCCCAGCTGTCGCGCAAACATGAGTTCGAAGCCGACGCCTATGCGATTGCGCAGACCGATGGCAAGGACCTGCAAAGCGCCCTTCTCAAGCTTTACCAGGACAATGCCAGCACGCTCACGCCCGACCCGGTGTTCGTGAAGTTTTATTATTCGCACCCGCCGGCCTCCGAGCGGCTGGCCCGCATGGGTGCGCCCACTGGAACCGCCACATGAATCCCGTCCACCAGAACCGCCGCGCACTGAGCGCCACCGAGATCGTCACCCAGCTGAGCCAGATCAACGGCGAACAGGCCCAGGGCTGGCGGCTGATCGACGGCTCGCTGGAGAAAACCTTCAGCTTCAAGAATTTCCACGAGACCATGGGTTTCGTCAATGCCGTGGCCTTCATTGCCAATGCGGAAGACCACCACCCCGACCTGGCGCTGAGCTATGGCAAATGCACGGTGCGCTTCAACACGCACGATGTGAACGGAATTTCGGTCAGCGACTTCTTTTGCGCGTCGAAGGTCGACGCGCTGCTGGCTTGACCACTGTTTCTTCCGCCGGAACACTGCCCGGCCTGGTGGTTGCCGGTTTTGGCCGGCATTGCCTGGTGGAAACACCCGGCGGCGAACGCATCATCTGCCACCCGCGCGGCAAGAAAAGCCAGGCCGTCGTCGGCGACCGCGTCCAGTGGCTCCCCTCGCAGGACGAAGGCACGGTTGAAAAGGTCGAAGAACGCAGCAACCTGTTTTACCGGCAGGACGAGATGCGCACCAAATCGTTTGCGGCCAACCTCGACCAGGTGCTGATTTTGATTGCCGCCGAACCCGAATTTTCGGAAAGCCAGCTGACCCGCGCATTGATCGCTGCGGAAGCCGAGCGCATCACACCCATCATCGCGCTGAAC
>CAZIYA010000351.1:0-4007 GCA_964543355.1 uncultured Polaromonas sp. | reverse complement strand
GCGGCGCTGCCGGTGCGCTCGGCCTGGCCCAGTTCATCAACGGCAGCAAGGGTGACCCCAACGCCCTGATGGTGATGGGTGCGGTCATGCTCGGCGGCCTGATCACCGGCAAGCCGCCGGTCAGCCTGTCGCAGGTCACGCCGATTGCGCGCCTGACCAGCGAATACAACGTGTTCGTGCTGCCTGCCAACTCGCCCTTCAAGTCCATGAAAGAGGTGATCGAGCAGCTCAAGAAAGATCCCGGCAGCGTCAAGTGGGGTGGCGGTTCGCGCGGCTCCACCGAGCACATCGCCGCAGCCATGATTGCGCGTGAAGTGGGCGTGGACCCGTCCAAGATCAACTACGTCGCTTTCCGGGGCGGCGGCGAGGCTACGGCCGCCATCCTGGGCGGTAACGTCACGGTGGGCGGCAGCGGCTACAGCGAGTTTGCGGAATACATCAACACCGGAAAAATGAAGGCGCTGGCCGTCACCTCCGATGCCCGCCTCAAGGGTGTCAACGTTCCCACCCTCAAGGAGCAGGGCGTCAATGTGGTGATCGGCAACTGGCGCGGCGTTTACGGTGCACCCGGCATCTCGCCCGCGCAGCGCCAGGCTTTGACCGACATGATCCTCAAGGCCGTCAAGTCGAAAAGCTGGATGGAAGCATCCGAGAAAAACAACTGGACGGCTGCCGTGCTCACCGGCGCGGCTTTCGAGAAGTTCGTCGATGACGATTTCGCCAGCCTGCGCGCCACCATGGTGAAGTCGGGCATGGTCTGAGCCGCCGGGGCGCCAGCCCCGGTCTGTCCTGGCGGGCCTGACCCGCCAGGGCAGGAATCGCCGGGGATCCTGGATCAGGTCCGGGACTGCGGCAAACAGGTACACAATGACAGCGGTCGGGCACGCCGCCACCGGTGATCGCGGGTGCTGGCCGTCTTCATACCTCCAGCCAAGCGGCAACGTTCACGGGCCGACAAGGAAAAACATGACACCACACTCCACTTCCCCTGCGCAAATCCGCCTGCAGACGCTGGTCGGTGCCGGCATCGTGCTGCTTGCCCTGGGGCTGGCCGGCGGCGCCGTCAGCATCCCGTCGGCGGCGGGCTACGGCGGCGTCGGGCCGAACTTCCTGCCCTGGCTGATGTCTGTGGCTTTGCTGGTTTGCGGCGCATTTATTGTCTGGGAAGCGCGTACCGGTGGTTTCCGTTCGCTGGATGAGCCCGGTGGTGCGGCCCAGGGCGACTGGATGGGCTTTGCGTGGGTCTCGGCGGGCTTGCTGGCCAACGCCGCGCTGATCACCACCATCGGTTTCATCTTCAGCTGCACCCTGTGTTTTGTGCTCGCGGTCCAGGGTTTGCGCGGTGCCGAGGGCAAGGCCGACCGGAGGCCGGTCGCCTGGCTCAAGGACGTGGGGATCGGTATCGCGATTTCCGCACCGGTGTACTGGACATTTACTCAATTTCTGGCGATCAATCTGCCAGGTCTCACTTCAACCGGCTGGCTCTGAGCCTCGATACCCATGGACATCTTCAACCAGTTGCTGCAGGGCTTTGCCACTGCGGCCACACCGGTCAACCTGCTCTGGTGTTTTGTCGGCTGTGCATTGGGCACGGCCATTGGCGTTCTGCCCGGCATCGGGCCTGCTGTCGCGGTAGCCATGCTGCTGCCCATCACGGCCAGGGTCGAACCCACGGCCTCCATGATTTTTTTCGCCGGCATTTATTACGGCGCCATGTACGGTGGCTCGACCACGTCCATCTTGCTCAATACGCCCGGGGAAACAGCGAGCATGGTCACGGCCATGGAAGGCAACCGGATGGCCAAGAGCGGGCGTGCCGGTGCGGCGCTGGCCACGGCTGCCATAGGTTCGTTTGTGGCAGGCACGATTGCCACCGTGCTGGTCACGCTGTTTGCGCCTGTTGTCGCCGAGCTGGCCGTCAAGCTCGGTCCGCCCGAGTACTTCATGCTGATGGTGCTGGCCTTCACCACCGTCAGTGCTGTGCTGGGAAAAAGCACGGTGCGCGGTTTGACCGCCCTGTTTGTCGGGCTCGCCGCGGGCCTGGTCGGGCTGGACCAGATTTCCGGCCAGGCGCGTTACACCGGCGGTGTGCCTGAACTGCTCGATGGTGTGGAAATTGTCCTGGTGGCTGTCGGCCTGTTTGCCGTGGCCGAAGCGATGTACGCCGTGCTGTACGAAGGCAGGGTGGTCGAATCGCAGAACAAGATGAGCCGGGTTCACATGACGGGCCGGGACTGGCGCCGTTCCTGGCCGGCCTGGCTGCGTGGCACCGCCATTGGCGCGCCGTTTGGCTGCATACCCGCCGGCGGCACCGAGATTCCGACTTTCCTGAGTTATGCCACCGAGAAGAAGCTGGCGAAGGAAAGCGACCGGGCCGAGTTCGGCACGGCCGGCGCCATTGAGGGGGTGGCCGGTCCCGAGGCCGCCAACAATGCCACGGTCACGGCGGCCATGATTCCGCTGCTGACGCTGGGCATTCCAACTTCCAACACCACGGCCATCCTGCTGGGGGCTTTCCAGAACTACGGCATCCAGCCTGGGCCGCAACTCTTCACGTCTTCGTCCGCCCTGGTTTGGGCGCTGATTGCCTCGCTGTACATCGGCAACGTGATGTTGCTGGTGCTCAACCTGCCGATGGTGGGCCTGTGGGTCAAGCTGCTGAAGATTCCCAAGCCTTACCTGTACGCCGGCATCCTGATTTTTGCGACGGTGGGTGTTTATGGCATGCGGCAAAGTGCGTTCGACCTGTTCCTGCTGTACGGCATTGGTGTGCTTGGCGTGGTGATGCGCCGCTTTGACTTTCCGACCGCCCCCGTTGTGGTCGGCATGATCCTGGGCCCCCTGGCCGAAGCGCAGCTGCGCAACGCCATGTCGATAGGCGAGGGTAATGCGATGGTGTTTCTGCAGCGCCCGATGTCACTGGTCCTGATCATCGTGGTGCTCGCAGTACTCATCTTGCCGCGCCTGGCCAAACGCTGGTCGGCACGCCGGCTGGCGGCCTGAGGACGATGTTCATCAAAAAATAGGCCTGCAGCCCCTTATCCACGGGCGCAGATAGCTATCAAAAGAAGAGCGACGCGCGCCTTGACCGATGTGCGTTGCACCTGGCCGGCGGCCGTGGCCCAGGCGCCGCGCTACCATCTGCGCATGGAACACACTGCTACCCCGCCGCACGGTTTGCCGCTGGATGCGCAGAGCATTCTCGAACTGGCCGCGCGGTCCATGTTCCAGCTGTTCTCCAGCATCAGCCAGGGCATGTTCCTGGTGGACCGCACTGGCCGTATCGTCTGGGTCAATGAAGGCTACAAGCGTTTTCTGCCGGCGCTGGGTTTTTCTTCCGTGGACCAGTTTGTCGGCCACATGGTGGAAGAGGTCATTCCCAACACGCAGATGCGCCGCGTGCTGGAAACCGGCGAGGCTTTCCTCATCGACCTGCTGACCAACCGTGCCGGCACTTTTGTGGTCAGCCGCATTCCGCTGCGCGACGAAGGCGGTGGCGATGTCATCGGTGCCATCGGCATCGTGCTGTTCGACCATCCCGAGACCACGCTACAGCCGCTGATCAGCAAGTTTGCGCTGCTGCACCGCGACCTGGACGACGCCCGCCGCGAGCTGGCCAGCCAGCGGCTTCAACATACCGGCGGCCAGCGCCAGTCCAAATACACCTTCGCCAGTTTTGTCGGCACCAGCCCGGCCGCGGTGGAAGTCAAGCGGCAGGCGCGGCGTGCCGCCCAGACCTCCAGCCCGGTGCTGCTGCTCGGTGAAACCGGCACCGGCAAGGAGTTGCTGGCCCACGCCATCCATGCCAGTTCCAGCCGGGCGCGTGGGCCCTTCATCAGCGTCAACATTGCCGCGGTGCCCGATACCTTGCTGGAAGCCGAATTTTTTGGCGTGGCGCCCGGTGCCTATACCGGCGCCGACCGCAAGGGGCGCGACGGCAAGTTCAAGCTCGCCGACGGCGGCACGCTGTTTCTCGACGAGATCGGCGACATGCCGCAGGCGCTTCA
>CAZIYA010000350.1:0-4012 GCA_964543355.1 uncultured Polaromonas sp. | reverse complement strand
CCGAAGGCACGCGAAGCGACAAGCGTGGGGGCTCTACTCATACCCGAAGGTCTTGACCCGGGCTTCGTCATCAGCCCAGCCGGAGCGCACCTTGACCCAGATCTCCAGGAACACCTTGCCGCCGGTCAGCGCTTCCAGCTCGTGCCGGGCTTCGGTGCCTATGCGTTTGAGCTTTTCGCCCTTCTCGCCAATGATCATGCCCTTGTGGCCGTCGCGCTCGACAACGATGGTGGCGGCGATCCGGCGCAACTCGCCCTCCTGCTCGAACTTGTCGATGATCACGGTCGAGGTGTAAGGCAGCTCGTCGCCGGTCAGGCGAAACAGCTTCTCGCGGATGATCTCGGCCGCCATGAAACGCTCGCTGCGGTCGGTCAGCTCTTCGGCCCCGTACATCCAGGGCTGCTCGGGCAGGTATTTTTCGCAGATGCCGAACAGGCGCTCGACATCCTTGGCGTTGTTGGCCGACATGGGTACAAACTCGGCAAAATTGTGGCGCTCCTGCATCTCCTTGAGCCAGGGGGCAATCTCGGCGCGGCGGTGGATCAGGTCGAACTTGTTGGCCAGCAAAATGGCAGGTGTGCCGGCCGGCAGCAGCGAGAGCACCTTGGCGTCGGCCTGGTTGAACTGCCCAGCCTCGACGACAAACACAACCAGGTCCACATCGTTGACGGTGCCGACCACCGTTTTGTTGAGCGAGCGGTTCAGCGCGTTGCCATGCCGGGTCTGGAAACCTGGCGTGTCAACAAACACATACTGGGTGGGACCGATGGTGCGCATGCCGGTGATGCGGTGCCGTGTGGTCTGCGCCTTGCGCGAGGTGATGCTGATTTTCTGCCCCACCAACGCATTGAGCAGGGTCGATTTTCCGACATTGGGCTTGCCGACAATGGCGATCAGGCCGCAGCGCTGGCCTTCGGCTGGCGGCGCGTTGTTGGCACGTGAAGTCATGGCCTTGGCCAGCATGGCCTCCAGCGCTGCATCCTGCGCCGGCACGGTCGCCTCAGCGGCGCTGGCTGCGCCGGCGGCAGGTGCGGCCGGACGTGCCGGTTTCTTTGGGGTCTTTTTTGCGGGAGTCATGATGGTCGCCTGTGGGCGGCTGCGCTTGCAGCGCCGGTTTCAATTTAATCCAGCGTTTTTACGTAGGCCAGCATGGCCGCCGCTGCAGCCTGCTCACCGGCGCGCCGGGAGCCGCCAATGCCGCGTTCTGCCCGTCCGTATTCACTGATTTCGCATTCCACGTCAAAGGTCTGCTGGTGCGCCGCGCCCAGCGTGCCAACCACGCGGTAAATAGGCAGGTTCATTTTGCGGCCCTGCAGCCATTCCTGCAACTCGGTCTTCGGGTCCTTGCCAATGGCCTGCATGTGCGGGTTGATTTCCACGTCCTGGAATAGCCGGCGCACCAGCCGGTCGGCCTGGTCAAACCCGGCGTCGAGGTAAACAGCGCCTATCACCGCCTCCAGCGCATCGGCCAGGATGGACGGGCGCTTCTGGCCGCCCGACTTGGCCTCACCTTCGCCCAGGCGAATCAGTTGCGGCAGGCCGAGCTGGACCGCCAGCTTGTGCAGGGTGTCCTGCTTGACCAGGTTGGCGCGCACCCGCGACAAATCGCCCTCGGGCAGTTCGCTCAGGCGTTCGTAGAGCAGGCCCGCTACCGCGAGGTTCAGAACGGAATCACCCAGAAATTCGACGCGCTCGTTGTGATCCGCCGAAAAACTGCGGTGGGTCAAGGCCTGCTGCAGCAGGCGGGGGTTGGAAAACTCATGCTCCAGGCGTGTTTGCAACGCCTGCAGGTCAGGGCTCAAAAGGGAACTTGCACGCACTTACTTGGATCGGCCCGTGTACTTGAGCAGCAGGTAAGCCGGCCCACCAATGTGAATTTCCCGGTTGTAGGCAAAACTGACGGTCACTTTGTCGCCATTCTTGCCAACTTCGAGGTCCTTGCCACTGATCGATTTGATGTCGTCAATTTGTGCAGCTTTATCGAATATCGTTCGCACCTCGGCCACTGTGCTGCCTTCCGCGGCCTTTTGGGCAGCCTTGGTGATGGCCTGGAACTCAACCAGCGTGGGGAACACCTGGGCTGCAATCACGCCCGTGAAAGCCAGCACCCCACCCACGAACAGGATGCCGATGAAAGAAATACCGCGTTGCCGATTTTTCATGTGGTTCCCCAGCTTTTGTTAGTTAATTGCACCCAATGGTCCGTTCCGCCCATGTCACATCGACATGGCCAGCCCGGCTCCTCCGTCAGTCAACCTTGCCAATGCGTTTGAGATTACCAAAATTCATCCAGACAAAAAAGGCTTTGCCGACGATATTGGCTTCGGGCACAAAGCCCCAATAACGTGAATCCAGCGAGTTGTCGCGGTTATCGCCCATCATGAAATAGTGCCCCTCCGGCACCTTGCAAACCACGCCCTCGCTACTGTAACGGCAATTTTGCCGATAGGGGAAGTCCGCCGCACCGGCGATAAAGGCCGGCCGGTCCTCGTCATTGAGTATCCGGTAGGGCTTGTTGCCGCTGGTTTCCTGAAACTGTTTTGCATAACGCAAGGCATCTTCGTCAAAGAAATCAGGCAATGCCACCTTGGGCACAGGCTTGCCATTGACGCTGAGCTTTTTGTTCAGGTAGGCCACTTCGTCGCCGGGTACTCCCACCACACGCTTGATGTAGTCCAGGCTGGGCTGGGGCGGGTAGCGAAACACCATAACGTCGCCCCGCTGGGGACTGTTGTTGTTGATGACCTTGAGGTTGATCACCGGAAGCCGCACGCCGTAATGGAATTTGTTGACCAGAATCAGGTCGCCTACCAGCATGGTCGGGATCATGGAGCCGGAGGGAATTTTGAATGGCTCGAACAGGAAGGACCGCAGCAGAAACACCACCACAATGACCGGAAAGAGCCCGGCGGTCCAGTCCAGCCACCAGGGTTGCATGATCACCCGGGCCCGGGCTTCCTCGATGTTGCCGTCAACCTGGCTGATGCCCTTGGCGGCCAACTCACTGCGGCGTCGGGTGGCCTCCTGCTCGATGATTCCGGCCGCCTTGCGACGCTGGGGCCAGAAGTAAAACTTCTCGGCCAGCCAGTAAAGGCCTGTCACCACAGTCGCAAGGAAAAGCAGCAGGGAAAAGTTGCCTTCCACCATGCCCAGATACCAGGCGCCGCCGTAACCGACGAACAGCATCAGCACCAGCGCGGTGAGCGTACTCATGAACCCCAGCATTATTCTTCTACCTGCAGGATGGCCAGGAAGGCCTCCTGGGGCACTTCCACCGAACCGATTTGTTTCATGCGTTTTTTACCCGCTTTTTGTTTTTCAAGAAGCTTTTTCTTGCGTGAAATGTCGCCACCGTAACACTTGGCAATCACGTTCTTGCGCAACGCCTTGATTGTCTCACGCGCAATGATGTTGGCTCCGATGGCCGCCTGGATCGCCACGTCGAACTGCTGGCGGGAAATGATCTCGCGCATCTTGGCCACCACCGCCCGGCCGCGGTAGGCCGACTGGCTGCGGTGGACGATGATGGACAGCGCGTCGACCTTCTCGCCGTTGAGCAGGATGTCCACCTTGACCACGTCGGACGCCCTGAATTCCTTGAACTCGTAGTCCATGGAGGCGTAGCCGCGGGAGACGGACTTGAGCTTGTCGAAGAAGTCCAGCACGATCTCGCCCAGCGGCATTTCATAGGTCAGCATGACCTGCTTTCCGTGGTAGGCCATGTTGAGCTGCACGCCGCGCTTGAGGTTGGCCAGCGTCATGACGGCGCCCACGTAATCCTGCGGCATATAGAGATGCACGGTCACGATCGGCTCGCGGATCTCATTGATCCTGCCGGCGTCGGGGATCTTCGACGGGTTTTCAACCTTGATGACCGTGCCGTCGGCCTGGAGCACTTCGTAGACCACGCTGGGCGCGGTGGTGATCAGGTCCTGGTCGAACTCGCGCTCGAGCCGCTCCTGGACGATCTCCATGTGCAGCAGGCCCAGAAAACCGCAGCGAAAGCCAAAGC
>CAZIYA010000349.1:0-4023 GCA_964543355.1 uncultured Polaromonas sp. | reverse complement strand
TGAGGTACTCTTCGAGCTGCGCAGCCAATGTCGCAATTCGAACTAGAAATCAAGGTTTGTCATGAAATGCCTGCTAACGGGTGCTGCCGAACACCTGCACCCAGTAAATTCCCGCGCTGCTGCCGACGTTCACCGCAAAGGCGGCACCCATCTCGGTGTAGGCCGGCGCCATCAGGTTGGCGCAGTGGCCGGGGCTTTTGATCCAGCCTTGTACTGCTGCATCGGCCTGCATCTGGCCGGCGGCGATGTTTTCGCCGATGGCGCGCCAGGGGTAGCCGGCGCGGCTGGCGCGGTCGTCCACGCCGGCGCCGTCCCGGCCGGTGTGGCTGAAGTAGCTGTAGCGCGCCATGTCGACCGCATGCGCGGCTGCAATCGTCTGCAGGGTGGCGTTGAGCTGCACCGGTGCTGCCGCCGCGAAAGACTCATTGCCGCAGCGGCGCGGCTGCGCGCGTGCCTGGTTGACGAGGGCCAGCACACGCGCCTGTACTTCGCCGGCCTGCGCGGCAGCGGGCGGCGAGAAGGGCGCGGCCAGCACCACCCAGGTCTGTTTGCCGCGCTGGTGAAAGCCGGCCTCGGTCATCCCGCTGTGCACTGCCGTGCTGCATGATTTTCCCAACGCGGCCCGTGTCAGTGCGGCGGTGCCGGCGGCACCGCGTACGGTGATCTGCGCGGCACGCACCGCGCGGTAGCCGGCGGCCTTCAGCGCGTCCTCGAGTTTGCGGCCGCCTGCGATGAGTGCGGCCGCGCGCGAGAGCGCCGGATTTTCACGCAGCGGGGCAACGGCGCGGGCGCCTTTGACACAGCCCTGGTTGCGCAGCGCGTTCAGCGCGCCCAGCAGTGGCGGGTGGCCTGGCGCAGGTGCCTGTGCGTGGGCGGAGAGGCAAAGCGCCAGCAGGCCGAAGGCGAGAAGTCCGCCTGTCAGCCGTTTTGCCCTGTGGTTTGCTTTCATGCGGCGGTGCAGGTTCATCAGCCCATGATAGCTACGTGGGTCGGTGGCCCGAGCGGGACCTACCCTTGATCTCTCACCATGCTTCTGTTTTGATACCAAATTGAGACCATTGGACGGGGGCAAGCACTTTTTATGTCGCGATTGGCTAGGCGCGCGCAGGCGAGGCCGGCCTTCAGCCATACTCTGCCCAAAGGAGAAGACTGCCATGAAAAGATATCCGGCCTTGTTGATGGCCTTGGCTGTGGCTGCGTCCGCCGCGGTTGCGCAGGTGGCAGATGTTGCGGCCGTGTCGCCGGCGCCGCCCCCGGCCGCTTCGAAGCTGCGGCTGTTTGGACAGAATGGCGTGGGGGTGGTGCTCCACAGGAACTCGGCATGCGACGGCGGTGCAGACAGCGTGCGGGTGTCCGGGGGCATGGGCTCCGCGTTTTCTTCCTTTATCGGAACCGTGAAAAACGAATCGCTCGGCATGCCGGAGACGGAGACTACCCGGCGGCTGGCGCAGCGCGACGGGATGATGTCCAAGGCCTTTTTCAAGGAGTATGAGATCGCGCCGGGTCAGCCTGTGACCGTGGCCATGGGGTTCAGCGACGTGGGCATGCGCAAGCAATGCCGCAACATGGCGGCCACCTTTGTGCCCGAGACCGGCGCCGCTTACGAGGGCCGGCTGGACCTGGACCTCCAGGCAGGACTGTGCCGCTTTGTGGTTAATCGCGTCGGTAGCGACGGGGCGCTGAGCGCTGTGGCGATCGAGCCGGCATCGACCTGCAAATAGGCCGGCCAGCAGGCCGGGATTGCCACTCTTCCGGTCAGGGCCGGCTGCCGCTCGCAGCCGGCAACCGCGCGCCCGCACTGACCAGGCTGCGGACTTCGAGCAGTTTCGCATTCAGCCGCCGGTGGTTGACCGGTCCGGTGCGCAGCAGCATTTTCTGGCCAGCTGTGAGTTTCCTGAGGGCCGGATCGGTGAATTCATAACGCACCCAGGGCCGCACCGAGGGAAGCGGGCCCTTGACCTCGACTAGGCTCACGCCGAGCGGGCCGCTTTGTACCGGGGTGGCCAGCAGGAGATCGATCACGCTGACCAGCCGGTCGTTGAAGTAGCGGCCGGGAAAGCCCAGCTCTTCGTAGGCCTGCTGGAACAGCGGGTAAAGACGTGTGTACAGGCGAACGGCGCGCGCGGTGTCTATCGACTCCACAAACAGCACGAAGGGGGTGTAGCGCTGGCTGTTGTCGGGGCTGATGCTGGTGGTGCTCGGGGCGGCCGCGCCGCCGTCCAGCGTGGCAAAACGCCCGGGAGTGGGCGTCACGGGCCACAGCGCGGGTGCCGCATGGTCGCGCGCCAGGTTGTCGGTGGTGGCGACCACGCGCCGTGCAAAGCCCTCGAGGTGCAGGAAGGTCTGGACCTTCTCGCGGCCCAGCAAGTCGGCCAGCGCCGAAGCCACGTAGGCGTCGGACTCCGCGAGCGCCGGCAATGCCGCAGGGGGCGTGCCGCTGTCACCTTTCGCCGCGTCAATCGGGTACTGGATGGTCGGGGCGGTGGCAGTGGACGCCGGCGGCGGGGAGGCGGGCGCTGTCGGCGCCGGGGCGTCGGCTGCCGGGGGTGCGGGTTTCGCGCTTTGCTGCCACCAGTAAAAACCACCGGCGGCAATCGCGGCGAAGAGAAGGGCCGTCAACAGGCCGGGGGCGGGGATTTTCATGGTCCTGGGTCGGCGCGCAAGCGTGCTTTGAGGTAGGACTGTTCATGCTAACACTGCACCAAACCCCTGCTGGCGAGGCGGTAAAGATCGCTCGCATGCTATCTGTTTGATAGCTGATTGCGCCCGCCCCTGTTGGGCTGGAGTCCACTTTTATTCCACTGCCGTCGAATGCGCCTTGTTGCCGGGCAGGTGGTCGGCCACCAGTTCCACCAGGCTGGCGATGCGTGTGGGCCAGAGGTCGGTCTCTGCGCCGGCCATGAAGTTGAGGCGGCAGCTTGCGCAAGAGACCACCACGGTGGCGGCGCCGGTGGCGTCGACCTGCTGGCGCTTGATTTCCCAGGCCTTGTGCCGCAACGGCGCGGCGCGGTTGATCAGGAAGGCGCCGGCACCCCCGCCGCAGCACCAGTTGAGCTCGGCCGTCGGCACGGTCTCGCGGAATTCGCCACCGAGCGCACGGATGGCGGCGCGTGGCTCGTCGATCACGCCACCGTGGCGTGCCAGTTTGCAGGCGTCGTGGTAGGTATAAGTCTGGCCCGCATCGCCGGGCTGCAGCTGCAGCCGGCCGCTCTCGATTTCCCGGCCGACAAACTCCGAGGCGGCCAGCACCTCGAAGGGCAGCGGCTGGCCGCCGGGCAACCGGGCTTCCCAGCGCAGGGCCGGGTAGGCGTGGCCGCACTCGGGCAGGATGACGGTGTGCGCGCCCACGGCCAATGCCTCGTCGATGAGCCGCTGGCTGGCTGCTTTCTGCAGGGCTTCGTTGCCCGACAGCAGGCCGAAGTTGGCCGCCTCGAAGCCGCCGCTGCGCAGCGTCCAGCGCAAGCCCAGGTGGTTGAGGATGCGCGCCGTGGCCGCCAGCGCGTCCTGGTACAGCAGCACGTCGATGACCGTGGTGACCAGCATCACGTCGGCGCTAGGTTCATCCAGGGGAATGGGGATGCCTTGCGCACGCAGGGCCTCTACTGTCTTGAGCAACTCAGCGGGGCCGACACCGAACACCGTGCCGCGCCCGGCCTGCTCCTGCGCCACCGCCATCAGCTCCAGCGGCACCAGGCCGGCTTCGGACAGCGCTTCGCGCATGACATTGACGCCGCGTGCGATGTTGATGCCCATGGGGCAGACCATGCTGCAGCGGCCGCATTCGGTGCACGAGTCGTACACCAGCTCCTGCCACTCCTGCAGGTCGGCGACGGTGATGTCGGGCTTGAACAGGCGGTGCAGGGGCGCAAATGCCGAGGTCTCGCGCATGTGCACGCGCCGCAGCAGGTCGAGCTTGCGGGTAGGCGTGTACTTCGGGTCCTGGGTGCTCTGGTAGAAGTGGCAGGCCTCGGAGCAGTAACCACAGTTGACGCAGGACTCCAGGTCCATGGCCAGCGCGCGGTC
>CAZIYA010000348.1:0-4046 GCA_964543355.1 uncultured Polaromonas sp. | reverse complement strand
CAGGTTGCCGGCGGTGTCAAAAAGGGCGCAGCTGAAGTCCAGCCGCTCCTTGATGTTGACCGAGTAGGCGGTGTTCTGCAGCTGCAGGCCCATCTGCTCGGCGATGTTCATGAACAGGTTGTTGAACACTTCCAGCAGCACCGGGTCCACGGTGGTCCCCGCTGCAAACTTGACGGCGCGCTGAGCGCGCCTGTCGAGCACCAGGTGATCCAGCGCGGTCAGGGCCGCCTCCCAGCCGGGTTCAACCACCGTGGTGGCGTTTTTCTCGGCAATGATGGCCGGGCCGGAAATGATGTCACCCGGCTGAAGATCCTCACGCACCACCAAGGCTGCATCGTGCCACTGGCCACCCGAATACATGCGCACGGTTTCGCGGCGCGGCACTTCACGCGGCTCGTGGGTGTGGTGGCGCGGCTCGGCCGGCGCATCCCCGGCAACCACTGCCTCAACCGACACCGCCTCCACCACCAGCCCCTTGCCCTGCATCAGGAAGGCAAAACGCTGGCGATACGCTGCTTCAAAGCCAGCTTCGATCTGATCCAGCGTGCCGCATGGCACCACCAGGGCCGAATCGCTTCCTTCGTAGCGCACATGCACGCGGCGGTGCATGGTGATGGCCCCGGTGCTCACCTGCTGACGCTGCAGTTCGGCCTGCGCCGTCGTTGCAAGGCCCTCCAGTGTTGCGGCGATTTCGGGCACAGCTGTTTCCGTCAGCTTGAGCTCCACGGCCTGCTCACGAATCACGTTCTGGTCGGCCAGGCCCATGCCGTAGGCGCTGAGCACGCCGGCCAGTGGGTGCACAAACACCTTGGTCATGCCCAGCGCGTCTGCCACCAGACAGGCATGCTGCCCGCCCGCGCCGCCGAAGCACTGCAGGGTGTAGCGCGTCACGTCATAACCACGCGCAACGGAGATCTTCTTGATGGCATTGGCCATCTGCTGAACAGCGATATTGATGAAACCCTCGGCCACCACTTCGGCGCTGCGCCCGGTCTGGCCGGCGAGTTCGTTGAACTGCGCCTGCACCGCCTCGTAACTCAGGGGTTCATCGGCATTCGGGCCGAACACCTTGGGAAAATAACGCGGCTGCACCTTGCCCACCATCACGTTGGCATCGGTCACAGCCAGCCTGCCGCCGCGGCGGTAGCTGGCCGGGCCGGGATTGGCCCCGGCGCTCTGCGGCCCGACGCGGAAACGTTCACCGTCGAACTTGAGGATGGAGCCGCCGCCGGCCGCCACGGTATGGATGCTCATCATGGGCGCACGCATGCGCACACCAGCAACCTGGGTTTCAAACTCGCGTTCGAATTCGCCGGCATAGTGCGACACGTCGGTGGACGTTCCACCCATGTCGAAGCCGATCACCTTGGCATGCCCGGCAATCGCCGCCGTGCGGGCCATGCCGACGATGCCACCCGCCGGACCGCTCAAAATCGCGTCCTTGCCCTGGAACACATGCGCGTCGGTCAGGCCACCCGAAGACTGCATGAAAAACAGCTTGACGCCCGGCATCTCACCGGCGACCTGCTCTACATAGCGGCGCAGGATGGGCGAGAGGTAGGCATCGACCACGGTCGTATCCCCGCGGCTGACGAATTTCATCATCGGGCTGGTCTCGTGCGAGGTGCTGATCTGCGTGAAACCGATGTCGCGGGCAATGCGGCTGGCCGCCTTTTCATGGTCGGTGTAGCGGTAGCCGTGCATGAAAACAATCGCAACGCTGCGCAGCCCTTTCTGGTATTGCGTCAGCAGCTCCTGCTTTAATAGCGTTTCGTCGAGCGCCTGCAGCACATCACCCTGGGCCCCGACCCGCTCGTGCGCTTCCACCACGGCGCTGTAGAGCAGCTCGGGCAGCACGATGTGGCGGTCAAACAGCCGCGGCCGGTTCTGGTAGGCGATGCGCAGCGCGTCGCGAAAGCCGCGCGTCGTCACCAGCAGGGTCGGTTCGCCCTTGCGCTCCAGCAGCGCGTTGGTGGCCACGGTGGTGCCCATCTTCACGCAGTCGACCACGTCGGCGCGAATCGGCTCGCCCGCCTTCAGGCCCAGCAGGTGGCGAATGCCGGCAACGGCGGCGTCGCGGTATTGCTCGGGATTCTCGGACAGCAGCTTGTGCGTGACCAGCGAACCGTCGGGCTTCCTGGCCACGATGTCGGTGAATGTGCCGCCGCGGTCAATCCAGAACTGCCAACGATCACTGCCCGGTTTGGAAATATTGTCTTGCATGGTTTTTTTTACTGATGGTTAACTTGAGCAGCAGGGCACGGTCTCCATGCCCTGTTGCGTGATTAATGAGCCGGAGCACCTTCTTTGACAATGTAGTCAAAAACAGGGCCCAGGTCGCCGATATCTGGCGCGCTGTTGATTGCCAGCTCAGGAGTGCACCACGGATACGGAAGGTCAGACACCCAGTTCATGACCGGACCGAGATCGCGCGGTGGCAATGACTGCATGGTTTCGATGGTGATTGCCAGGCGCTCCGCCAGATGCGACTCCGGTGAGAAGCACCAGTCGTAACGGCCACACCCGACACGCACGGCGCCACTTTCCCTCTCCGTCATGACCACCAGCCAGTCACACGCGAACCTGGTGTCCCGCTCCCCGGGGGGATCCGCCAGGCAGAGGGTGTATACGTTCTCGTAGGTCCGGGAGAATCGACGCACCAGGACTTCGGCAATGGCCTCACGCCCGCTGGACAAAGGCGGGAATGAAATGGCCCCGGTGTTGACAAGCATGGCCAGCGACGCATATTCCGTGAAGGCCTGCGTCAGCAGGTGCGGGCGGTTGCCGTCCTTTGCGCGCAGATAAGCAAGAATCGAATCAGCGGGTGTGCGCATTCAGGTGTCTCCGGATGGAAATGGGCAAGGGTCCGTCGGTCGCCTATTGCTGGATGTAATACGGCACAAAAATGTCATTGGCTTCGTTACCCACGGATCGTACCCATTCGCGCGAGAACTTCTCGCCCATGCGCTTGATCTCCTGATCCAGATCGGCGGGAATACGCTCGATCTTGATGCCGTTCTGGCGCAGTTCCTCGGTAGCGCTGCCTGCCAGCGCCTGGCTGGCCAGCCAGCCGCGGGTTTCGGCATCCGCTGCCGCTTTCATGACCATGTTACGCGTTGCCGGCTGGAGGGACTCAAAGGCCTTGCTGCTCACAAACACCACATTCTTGGGGAACCAGGCATTGATCTCGTAGTAGTACCTGATCGGACCCCAGACCTTGTTTTCAACACCGGTCAGGGCCGAGGTGATCATGTTGTCCATGCGTCCTTCGGCCAGCGCCTTGCCCACATCGACCATGGCCACATCCACCGGTTTGGCGCCCAGCATTTCGGCAATGCGCACGGTGGTCTGGTTGTAGGTACGCATCTGGGTTCCCTTGAAATCGGCCAGCCCCCGCACCGGCTTGCTCGAATGCAGGCCTTGCGGTGGCCAGGGCACGGCATACAGCAGCTTCAGGCCGCGCTGGGCAAAATGCTTTTCAATACCCGGACGCTGCAGCTTCCACATGCGCTCGGCGTCCCTGTACGAGCCCACCACAAAAGGAATGGAGTCCGCGCCAGCAATCGGGATGTCCTTGACCATGCTGGTCATGATGGTCTCACCGGCTTCGGCCTTGCCTTGCTGCACCGCCTGGCTGATCTCGCCCAGCTTGATGAGCGTGTTGTTGGGATGCACCTGAATCCTCAGCTGCCCGGCCGTCGCCTGATCGATGTCGCGCGAGAACTGCATGATGTTCTGCGTATGGAAGGATTCGGCCCGATAGCCCGTCGCCAGCTTCCAGGTGGTCTGGGCCATCACGGTGGAAGCGTGACCCAGCGAAACCGCGCACAAGGCGGAGATGAAAAGCTTTTTCATGGGAACTCCTGAAAAGAAGTGGCTTGGGCCTGTTCACACTATTTATGCAAGGGCGAACGGGGTGAAAACAGCGCCAATCAAGGCGCACGACGACACCCAGACTGGGTGTCTGGGTTAGGAGTGCAACGCCGAGTGACGTTGTTTTCACCCCGTTCCCTTCGGGTTGCGGCCAAAAAGGCCATGCGCAGCGT
>CAZIYA010000347.1:0-4078 GCA_964543355.1 uncultured Polaromonas sp. | reverse complement strand
AATATTGACCAGCGTCGCCCTGGGTTTCATCAGCGCCAGCTCGGCAGCGCCTATCGTGTGGTGCGAGGCTGGCGAGTACGGCAACACCAGCAGCACATGGTCGGCGGTCCGTAGCAGTTCTTCCTTGCTGACGTAACTTGCCTTGCACTCGGCTTCCAGCGTGGCATCGAGCCGCGAGCGGTTGTGGTAAATCACCTTCATGCCAAAGCCGTGTGCCCCACGCCTGGCAATACCCTGCCCGATGCGGCCCATGCCCAGAATGCCCAGGGTGCTGCCGTGGATGTCGGAGCCGGCAAACATGTCAAAGCTCCACTTGGTCCACTTGCCGGCGCGCAGAAAATGTTCGCCCTCGCTGATGCGCCGGGCCGTGGCCATGAGCAGCGCAAAACCGAAGTCAGCGGTGGTTTCGGTCAGCACATCCGGTGCGTTGGTGGCTAGCACACCGGCCGCCGTCATCGCGTCGAGGTCGAAATTGTTGTAACCCACGGCCATGTTGGCGCAGATCTTCAGTGCCGGGCAGGCGACCAGCACCTCAGCATCGATGCGGTCGCCGCCCGTGGTGAAAGCACCGTCCATGCCCTTCAGCTTTTCGATCAACTGGGCTTTCGACCAGGTTTCGTCTGTCTGGTTGGAATACACCTCGAACTGCTGCTGCAGGTAAGTGATGATTTCAGGAAAAATCGCGCGCGCGACAAGGATCTTGGGTTTGCTCATGGTTTTTTCCAGAAGATTGAACAGTTTTTACCGGAACCAGATGAATGTCATCAGGACAAACAGCGGAATCAGCACCGCACCCGACCAAGCCATGTAGCCGAAGAAACTGGGCATGCTGACACCGCGGTCTTCAGCAATGGCCTTGACCATCAGGTTGGGCGCATTGCCGATGTAGGTATTGGCGCCCATGAACACCGCACCAGCCGAAATGGCCGCCAGCGTCGGCGCCAGCGTTGTCATCAGGACAGCAGGGTCACCGCCGGCCGTGTTGAAGAACACCAGGTAGGTCGGCGCATTGTCGAGGAAGGAACTCAGCGCGCCTGTGGCCCAGAAATACATGGCCGGGTCCGGCTGGCCGTCAGGCCGGGTCACGGCCGACACCACGGCACCGAAGGGTCCGCTGGCGCCGGCCTTGAGCATGGCAATGACCGGAATGATGGTCAGGAAAATGCCGGCGAACAGCTTGGCCACCTCGGCCATGGGGCCCCAGGAAAACTGGTTATCCTCATGCACCTTGTCCGCCGTGATTTTCAGCGACAGGAAGGTGATGGCAACCAGTCCTGCATCACGCACCAGCCCGGGCAGCCCGACCTCGGTGCCGTAAATATCGAACACCACGGATGACTTCCACATGCCGCTGAGCAGCACCAGGCCGGCGATGCAGCCCAGCAGCACAAAGTTGAAGGCGCCGTCAAAACCGAGGCGACCGGTGTCCGGCGTCGGGTCCATCGGCTGCACACCCTCCTTGCGGTAGTACCAGCTGTCCAGTACATAAAAGATCGCCAGCAGGCTGCCGATCAGGAACAGGGTTTCCGGAAAAATATGCTTCACTGTCCAGAAAAAATCCACGCCTTTGAGGAAACCCAGGAACAGGGGCGGATCGCCCAGCGGGGTCAGGGACCCGCCCGCATTGGAGACGATGAAGATGAAAAACACGACGATGTGGGCAGAGTGTTTGCGGTTGTCGTTGGCGCGGATCAGCGGACGGATCATCAGCATCGACGCACCGGTGGTGCCCATGAAGCTGGCCAGCACGGCACCGATCAGCAGCAGGCCGGCGTTCAGCCCGGGGCTGCCATGCAGGTTGCCGCGGATGAAAATGCCACCGGCCACCGTGAACAAGGCGGTCAGCAGGATGATGAAGGGAATGTATTCGGCCGCCAGCGCATGAACCAGGCTGGTGCCGGCCACCGCCGGACCGAACACCACGGCAAACGGCAGGAAAAAAGCCAGCGTCCAGGCTGCGGACACTTTGCCGAAATGATGGTGCCAGAAGGAAGGAAGCAGCAGCGGCATCACCGCAATCGACAGCAGCAATCCCGCAAATGGAATGCCCCAGAGCGGGGAAAGGCGGCTGCCGTCAAAATCCGCTGCCGTGGCCCAGCCAGGCAGGAAACAAAGTAGGGCCGCGAGCGCGGTCCAGCGCGATATTTTCATGAGGTCTCCTGTTTTTATTTGAAGCCGGACGGCTGGCATCCGGCTGCCCATTGTCCACCTCACGCGATGTCAAATACCTGACGCAGATAGGCCAGGTATTTTTCGTCGTCACACATGTTCTTGGACGGCGTATCGGACAGCTTGGCGACGGGCTGACCGTTGCAGCGCACCATCTTGATGACGATCTGGAGAGGCTCGTAACCCAGGTCGTTCGTCAGGTTGGTGCCTATGCCAAAAGCCAGCTGGCAACGGCCGCGGAACTGCTGGTACAGCTCGATGGTGCGCGGCACTGTCAGCGCGTCGCTGAAGATCAGCGTCTTGGTCTGGGGGTCCACCCGGTTCTTGCGGTAGTGTTCGATCAGGCGCTCGCCCCAGGCAAAAGGGTCACCGCTGTCATGGCGTGCGCCATCGAACAGCTTGCAGAAATAAAGGTCGAAATCACGCAGAAAGGCGCTCATGCCATAAACGTCGCTGAGCGCGATGCCCAGGTCGCCGCGGTATTCCTTCGCCCAGGATTCGAAGCCGAACACCTGGCTGTCGCGCAGACGCGGCCCCAGCGCCTGACAGGCCTGCAGGTATTCATGGGCCATGGTACCCAGGGGGGTCAGGCCCAGTTTCATCGCGAACAGCACATTGCTGGTGCCGGCAAACTGGCCGGCGCTGCCGGCGCCCAGCCGGGCAATCAGGGTGCGCAGCACCTCTTCGTGCCAGGCCTGGCCGAAACGGCGACGCGTGCCGTAATCGGCGATTTTCAGGGCCCCCAGGCCATCGGCCTGCAACAGCCCTATCTTGTTGTCCAGGCGCTTGCGCCCTTCCATCACGTCGGCCAGCTTCTGCGTGTTGCGGAAGTAGACCTCGTTGATGATGGCCAGCACCGGGATTTCGAAAAGAATGGTGTGCAGCCACGGCCCTTCGATCACGACTTCGATCTCACCGGAAGGCAGGGCCTTCACGCTGACGTATTTTTCATTGAGGTGAAACAGGCCCAGAAAGTCGACAAAGTCGCTTTTGATGAAACGCATGCCGCGCAGGTAGGCCAGTTCGGCGTCCTGGAAGTGCAGGCTGCACAGTGCGCGAATTTCTTCGCGAATTTCACGGACGTATGGTGCCAGGTCGCTCACGCCCGGTGCGCCGGCGTTTCGGCACTTGAAGCGGTATTCAACTTGCGCGCCCGGGAACTGGTGCAACACCACCTGCATCATGGTGAACTTGTACAGGTCGGTGTCAAGCAGACTGGTGATGATCATGGTCGGGCACCTCCATAAATCCATTTTTTGGGCGAATTGCTTCGTTCCGCGGTGCTCGGAATCCTCATGCACCCAAGTGCATTCCGGTATCCTGCGCGCCGCGCGCCTCGCACTTCATCCCAAAAAACTGAATTTCTGAAAGTGCCCCGGACGCGCGGAATCACAGAACACTCAGCCCAGAAAGTCCACTTCGAACAGCAGCGTGGCATTCGGCGGAATCACGCCGCCGGCGCCGCGGGCACCGTAACCGAGTTCGGCCGGAATCACCAGGCGGCGCGTGCCGCCCACCGACATGCCCTGCACGCCTTCGTCCCAGCCCTTGATCACCTGGCCGGCCCCGAGCGAAAACTGGAACGGGTCGCCGCGGTCCTTGCTGGAATCGAACTTGGCGCCCTGCACGCCATCGTTGTAGAGCCAACCGGTGTAGTGAACCTTGACGTTCTGGCCGGCCTTGGCGATCGCGCCTGTGCCGAGCACGGTGTCTTCGTATTGGAGGCCGGAGGGGGTGGTGGTCAGTGCCATAACAAGTCTTTCAAAAAATATGGGAAAAGCGCCTTTGCGCAAACCCCTGACTTTACCCGCAAGTGGCACCGCTCAGGAGGCGATAGAGCGCCGGCGCGAAGCGACAGCCGTGCGGCTCTCCCCTACAAGCAGGGGCCGCGGATCTGGCTTCGCCAGTC
>CAZIYA010000346.1:0-4088 GCA_964543355.1 uncultured Polaromonas sp. | reverse complement strand
GCGTTTTTCGACATCGTCAATGGACGCAACCCGAAATACGCCCATTGGCTCGCCAAAATATGAAGCCCCCACGCTTGTCACTGCGTGTGCCTTCGGCGGTGCGCTGCCCCTTGCACGAAGAAAAGGGGCGCTGCGCCAGCGGTCGGGCAAAGCCGGTCCCGCGGCCCTGACTGGTGAAGAAGAATCCCCCCGCGCGTCGCTGCGTTCGCTAACTGATCAAGGAATTTATGAGTACATCCTCTACCGTCGAACTGCTCGCCAAGGACCTGAACCCGCAAGGCGGCGTGTTCTGCCCAAGCCCCAAGGCCGAGATGACGGTCTGGAACAGCCATCCCAAGGTTTACCTGGATGTAGCGCGTACCGGTCAGGCCAAGTGCCCTTACTGCGGCACGACTTACGCGCTGAAAGCGGGCGAGCACGTCGGCGCTGGTCACTGAGTTTGCTCCAGCCTGCCGTTCGGGCTGAGACTGTCGAAGCCTTTTCCCAACATGGCAGGTTGCAAACACCCTTCGACAAGCTCAGGGCGAACGGAAGTTATGCAGAGTAATTCAGGCCGAACCCTGGTTATTGCGCCTCAGTGGATAGGCGACGCAGTCATGACCGAGCCGCTGCTGCGGCGCCTGCATGCCCGCGGCGAGCAGCTCACGGTGGGCGCCCTGCCCTGGGTGGCGCCGGTGTACCGCGCCATGCCGCAGGTGCACGAGGTCATCGAGTTCCCGTTTGCGCACGGTGGCCTGCAGCTGAAGGCGCGTCGCGCACTGGCAAAACGCATCGCCGGGCAGTTCGACAGCGCCTACGTCCTGCCAAACTCACTCAAAAGTGCGCTGCTGCCACTGCTGGCCGGTATCCCGAAACGCATCGGTTATCTCGGCGAAGCGCGCATCGGTCTGCTGACGCACCGCCTGAAAAATCCGGCCAAAGGCCAGCGCCCGCCCATGGTGGCGTTTTACTCGACGCTCAGCGGCGAGACCGACCTGGACGCGGATCGGCCGCAGCTGGAGATGCCGCCCAATGAGGTGGCACAGGCGCTCACCGACCTCGGCATGAAGCGCGGTGCCTATCACGTGTTCGCGCCGGGGGCTGAATACGGGCCGGCCAAACGCTGGCCTGCGCGGCATTTCTCCGAGCTGGCCCAAAACCTGGCGTTGCCGGTTCTTTTGCTGGGGTCGGGCAAGGAAGCCGCGCTGTGCGAAGAGATCGCCGAAGCGGCCAACGCCAGGCGGCCGGGCGCCTGCGTCAACCTGGCGGGCAAGACCACCTTGCTGCAGGCGCTGTGCGCCATCGCCGCCGCCCAAAGTGTGGTCAGTAACGACTCCGGCCTGATGCATGTGGCTGCCGCTTTTGGCGTTCCGCAGGTGGCGATCTTCGGCTCCTCCAGCCCGCTGCACACGCCGCCCCTGAATACACGCGCCACGGTGTTGTGGCTGAAAAACGATGCGGGCTACCAGCCGCCGCTCGATTGCGCGCCGTGTTTCGAGCGCGAATGCCCGCTGGGCCACACCCGCTGCCTGAACGACATCAGCGCAGCGCGGGTGCTGGCGGCCTTGTAGCCGGAATCGTCAAACCGGAAAGGCGCCCAGCGGCGCGAAGCCCGGTTTGTTGTCGGTGGGCGTGCGCGCCACGTTCATGACCCAGCAGACCATCGCGAAATAACCGACCAGGGTTGTCAGCTCCACCACCCCCTGCTCGCCGAACACACCCAGTGCGGCGGCATAGCTGCTGTCGCTGACGCCGTGGTGCTGCAACAGCTCGGTGACCAGGTCCACGGCAGCTGCCTCGTCCGGCGCCGTGCTGTGCGGAAACCGGCCTTCGGCAATGGCATCCAGGCTGGCCTGCGGAACGCCGGCCTTGAGCGCCAGCGGTGCATGCATCAGCCATTCAAACTGGTTGGACACATGGCGCGCGACCAGGCACATGGCAAGTTCGCGGACGCGGACTTCCAGCAGGCTGTCAAAACGCAGGTATTCGCCAACCTGGCCGACTCGCGCCATCAATTCGGGGCTGCGCAGCAGGGGAATGAAGGGGCCGAACACGGCCTTGCGCGGCCCGGCAATCAGGGCATCGGCCGCTTCGCGCTGCGCGGCAGACATGGCCTGCCTGGCCATCATGGGAAGCCGATCTTGAGGCGAGGCGGAAAAGCCCTGGCCGACAGCTGCGGCCGGATGGTCTGGGGTCACGGTAAAACTCCTTGGATGGATTGGGGGTGCCGGCAGGCTGGGCGCGTTGCTCAAGCCGGGCTGTTTTTTCGTTTGATCGTGAATGGTAACGCGACCTTTTACGCTGCTGATGGATGACACACAGGCGGGTTTTACTAAGCTGTTGGTCCAAAACCGGTAACAATCCGCGGGGGGTAGTTAGACCGCCGGTTTTGTGGCGCCGTGACTATAGTTGGCAACCCGATTCACCTTCGACTCAAGTGTTCACGACTCCAACATACATTGTTCTTGATCTCCCGCTACCGGTCTCTGCTAGCGTCACTGCCCTGCGCTCCCGCTTCGACGCATTCGAGGCTCAGCTGCCTCCGGAAATCACTATCGCCGGTTCGTCAGGAGTAGGAGTGCTTGCGGAGAACCAAGACGCGGAGCATGTGTTTCATACTATTCAGCGCGTGGGGCGAGTGCACTTGCCACTTATTTCGGCATTCGTTTCGATGGAGTGTTTTCCCGGAGTGCCCATCTTTTGGCTCAAGCCTCGTGACCGGGCGCCATTCGACGCACTGCAAGGCGCTCTGGTCGAAGCAGGCATAAAGTTTTGCGTCAACACGTTTCCGTTTAATCCGCATTGCACAATCAGTGCGACTGTAGAGCTCACTGATTCGCAGAAAGAAGAGTTGCTCAACATCCCAATACCTAGGCAGGAGTTCGTATTGGCGAACCTCTGTGTCTATCAGTTAGTCGAAGGAAGAGCGCGCTTGCTGCGGTCTTTCTCCTTTCCTGCGTGAGCCCTGGCCCGTATGGCCACCCTGAGACTTGTCGCATCGATTCAAAAAGCCTGGTTGAAGAGGTCTAATCCCTCGCAAACCTGCGCCAGCACTGGCTCCCCCGAGCTTCTTGGGTCAAGAGCGCAGTAAAACCCACACAGGCAAAAAAAAGCCACCTTGCGGTGGCTTGCCAAGTCCTTTGAGGGGACGTCGTTGAGACTGATGATCTGTTGGTCGACTTTTCGTCTTCTGCCTTTGTTCGAGCTTATCGGTGTTGTCACAGCAAGGTTCTGACTTTAGGGTTCCACGTTATTTCCGGCATCCCCCATTTGAGGGAGAGGTGTGGTTTTTATGTGTGAATTTGCGAAAAATTGAGGCGTATTTCACGCTGCAGTGGGTGGCAGCCCTGTTTGTCAAGGCTTGGCATTGCCTGCAATCGCGTCTTTCAGACTCTCCAGAAACTTGCCCGCTTCGGCCGCATCCGCCGGTGCAGGCAGCTTGTCGGCCAGGGCTTCGAGCCCGGATGGAAGGGCATCCGGTGCCGGCATGCCCGGTTTCGCCGGCGCGGCCTTGTCCAGCGCATCCTTGAGCGGCTGGGGTGGCCGCAAGCGACTCGGGTCTGCAGCGGATGCGCCAGATGGGGACGGATCGGTGGGTGCCGCACCGCTGCTGCCGGGCGGCAGGTCGGACGGCAGCTTGGCGGGCTGATCGAGCGCATCGGGCGTGTCCGGCATGGCCGCCGGGTTGCTGGCTGGTGCGTCTGGTGAGGCAGGCAATCTGTCATCTGGCAGCTCGGTCGCAGCCGCAGGCTTTTTGGCTGCATCGCCATCCGGCAGTTCAGATGGCTTGTCCGGCTGCTTCCCATCGGGCTGGCTTTGATTCGCGGGCGGACCTTCTTCCGACGCAGCGGGTGTTTTGTCGCCGCTGCCTGGCTCTTGTGGCGCGTCGGCCTCCTGCGGTGATGGGGTATCTGTTGCAGCGCCGTCCGGAGCAGTTTCTGCGTCTGGACCGCTGCCTTGAGGGGCTGGCGGTCTGGCTGAAGGTGCTGCACTGGCGCTGTCCCCTTTTGTCGATGGGCTGGCCGGTGCGGTCCCGGCATTGTCGGGCGCGGCGCTGCCCGGGGCGCTGTGGCAGCGGGGCATGTTCGACGACCGACGGGCGGCCCCGG
>CAZIYA010000345.1:0-4096 GCA_964543355.1 uncultured Polaromonas sp. | reverse complement strand
CGATGTACAGGGTGCGGAACTCGGCGGCCTCCAGCACGTTGATGGTGTGCAGCGCGCCGGGTGCGATCCAGACCGCGCGCGAGGGCGGCACGATGTAGGTCACCTCCTCGGGTGTGGACGCGGTCACCTGCACGATGCCGGTGGAGCAATAGGCCAGTTGCGCCCAGGCATGGCGGTGCGGCTCGAAGTGGGTGTCGGCCGGCATGTTGCGGGTGCGCACCCGCACCGGACGCTGGCGGCTCGGGACGAAGGCGCCGATGCCGTCTGCGGAGACCAGGACGGTGCTGATTTTGGGCTGGGTGGGACGGCGTCGCATGCTTTGGCTGAAATTCGCTAAATGATGTCTTTCTGTCGCATTCAGGAATCCAGCCCGGATATTACGATAGCCGCATGAGCATCACAAGCACTGTTCCCACGCCGCCCTTCAATGCCGTCAGCCTGCGACAGGATGCCGGGGTCATCGGCTTGGTCGGGCTGGCGCACATGATCAGCCATTTCAGCCAGCTGCTGCTGGCGCCGCTGTTTCCGTGGCTGAAGGAGGAGTTCGCGGTCAGCTACGCGCAGCTGGGTTTCCTGATGACGATCTTTTTTGTCGTCTCGTGTGCGGTGCAGGCGCTGTCGGGCTTTGTGGTGGACCGTTTCGGCCCCCGGCCCATCCTGTTTGCCGGCCTGAGTTTGCTGGGTGTTGCGGCGTTCGGTTATTCAATCAGCACCAGCTACTGGATGCTCGCCGGCTTCGCCGTGCTGGCCGGTATAGGCAACGGGGTGTTCCACCCGGTGGACTACACGCTGATCAACCGCAAGGTGAGTGCGCCGCGCCTGGGTCACGCCTACAGCTTTCACGGGATCAGCGGCAGCCTGGGCTGGGCGCTGGCCCCGGCCATGCTGGTGCCGCTGGCGATCATGTTCTCCTGGCGAGTGGCGCTGATGGGTGCCGGTACGCTGGCCTTCGTGGTGCTGGCCGTGCTGATCCTCAACCGAAGCAAGTTTGACCTGCCGGTCGCCGCGACTAAACAGGCAGGCTCCCAGGCGACAGCCGAGGGCACGTTCACCTTCCTGCGCATACCGGCGGTCTGGATGTGTTTTGTGTTTTTCTTCCTGTACGCCGTGATCATCAGCGTTGTGCAGGCTTTTGCACCCGAAGCTGCCCGGCAACTGCATGGTGTACCCATGGCACTCGCAGCCATGTGCCTGACGGTCTACATGGTGTGCAGCGCGGGCGGCATGGTGCTGGGCGGCTTCCTGGCCTCTGACCCTGCGCGCTGCGAGCGTGTGGTCGGTATGGCTTTTGGTGTTGCCGCCGGCGTGGCGCTGCTGATCGGCTTCGGACCAGTGCCGGGACTGGCGGTGCCGGCATTGTTTGGCGTGATGGGCTTTGCCACCGGCATCTCGGGCCCTTCGCGCGACCTGCTGGTCAAGAAGTCCACGCCCGAAAACGCCACCGGCCGCGTCTACGGCATCGTGTACTCCGGGCTGGACATTGGCCAGGCGATTGCACCGCTGTTCTTCGGCACCCTGATGGACCACGGGCAATACCGTGGTGTCTGGGTGGGCCTGGTGGCCGCGCAAGGCCTGCTGGTACTCAGCGCCTTCAATGTGCGGCGCGTTCGTCGCACGCCCTTGCCGACCATGGCGTCGGCCTGAACCGGAAGCCTTCTAGCGAAACGGCCGGCTCAGAAAACGTGAGCCTTCCAGCCCGAAGCGCCAAGGCTGCTCCACTGCCTTTGAAATACCGATGCGCGGCCCGCTGATGACGCGTGGTCGGCCCGCAGCAGGCAACAGCTCGAACGGCGGCGCGGCAATGGACAGGCCGTTGTGCTCCCGCGTGATGCCCAGCGCCTGGCCGACACGTCCCGGCCCGGAACACAAGAGGCGTACATCGTCCAGCCCGCGCCGCTGGCGCATCACATCCAGCCCGGCGAGCGGCTCGATTGCGCGAATCAGTACCCCGGCGCCATGGCCTTCCTCGCGGCAGACGATGTTCAGGCACCAGTGGATGCCGTAAGAGCGGTAGACATAGGCATGGGCCGGCGGGCCGAACATGGCGGTGTTGCGCGGTGTCGGGCCGGCGAAGCTGTGCGAGGCCGGGTCTTCGCGGTCGTAGGCTTCGGTCTCGACGATGATGCCGCCCACGCCGTTGACCAGCAAGGTGGCGCCTATCAGCCGGCGTGCGACTTTGGGCGAGGGCGCCAGAAAATCAATGGCCGATGTTCCCATGAGTCCGTTCAGTTTGACGGGGTCACTGGCAGATGAAGATCAGCTGCGTGCCTGACATGCGCTGGCTCGCGAATTTCACCAACACGTCGTTGGTGACGAAACGGCGCATGGCGCCGACCCTGCAAAAAAATGCCGCGGCGGTTCGCGGCGGCGGAGGCCGACAGGGTCATGGTGAAAGCTTCAAGGGGAGAAAGCCCAGAGGGTAGCGGCGCCCAGCAGCAAAGACAGCACGGGAATGATGGCCAGCACCCAGCGGCGTACCGGCGAGAGGTCATGGCTGGCCAGCACCAGACCGAGTGTTGCCAGCGCTGTCGGTTCGGGCATGACCGCAAAAACTTCGGCCTGGGCCCATGGCCGCCCGCTGACCAGCACCGCCAGCGGGTACAGCACAATGCCCACGCCGGCCATGAGCCAGCCCATTCCTTGCATGATGCTGGCTGCCGGCATTGGGGCGTCGCGGCGCAGCACGCCCAGCACGATGAGCAGGAAGGCCTGCAGGGCAAAGGCCATCGCCACGTATTGCGCTGCCCAGTTGATGCTCGTATAGCGCTCCCAGTGAAACGCCCAGGCCACCCACAGCCAGGCCAGGGCGAGCAAGCCCGCCATCCAGCGCCCGCCATTGGCGCGCCAGTCGGCAGCAAGCCATAGCAACACCAGACCGGCCGCCAGTGCGACAGCCTGGGCGGGCCAGATCGCCTGGTTGTAATTCTCGATGAGACGCCAGTAGGTCCTGGGCGAAAACATCAGGAAGTCCGACAGCCGGTAAGTCCACCATTCGGACATCAGAGCTTCCCGACATCCGTGGCCATGCGTTGGCGCAGTGCTGCGTCCGGCATGCGGCCCGAGGCTGCGCCCATGTTTTCGCGCACGTGGAGGGCGCTGGACGTTGCCGGGATGGCGCAGGTTACGGCGGGGTGCGACACGATGAACTTGAGCGCGACCTGCGCCCAGTTCATGCAGTCGATCTCGCGCGCCCAGCCCGGCAGCGGGTGGCGTTGCAGCTGGCGCAGCAGGGCGCCTTCGCGGAACGGCCGGTTCACCAGCACGGCGATGCCGCGTTCGCGCGCCAGCGGCAGCAGTGTTTCCTCGGCTTCGCGGTCCAGCAGGTTGTAGCTGAGCTGCACGAAGTCGATGCGCTGGCTGCGCATGATCTGTTCGATCTCGCGGTGGCGCCGGCCCTCGGAGGTGGTGATGCCGACATAACGCAGCTTGCCGGCGGCCTTCATGGCCTGCAGCAGGGGCAGCTGTTTTTCCCATGCCAGCAGGTTGTGCACCTGCAGCAGGTCGAAGCGGGGCACACCCCAGAACTGGCGTGACTGTTCGATCTGCGCGGCGCCGTCGGAGGAGGTCCAGACTTTTTCTGCTGAAAATACTTTTGACCGGGTTTGCAGTTTTTGCAGCCCTTCGCCGATCACGCCCTGCGACGAGCCGTACATGGGCGAGGAGTCGATGAGCCGGCCGCCAGCCTCGAAAAAGTGGCGCATGACCTCGGTACACCGTTCACGCGCAAGGCGGTCGTTGCCGACATTGAAGGTGATCCAGCTGCCCAGGCCGACCACGGGAATCTGTTCGCCGGAGGAGGCAATGGCCCGGGTGAGCGGCTGCGGCCGCGAGGTGGTTTGCGCATGCAGGGCACCCGCGCCCAGTGCGGGAACAAGGTGCAGCAGCAGGTCGCGGCGTCTCATGGCGGGGGCCTGTTCATACGATGGATGCGAGTGCGAACGCGGTGAAAACAGCGTCAATCAAGGCGCACGACGACGCCCAGACCGGGCGTCTGGGTTAGGAGTGCAACGCAGAGTGGCGTTGTTTTCACCCCGTTCCCTTCGGGTTGCGGCCAAAAAGGCCATGCGCAGCGTTGCAAAGCCTTGCCGGGCTCCAG
>CAZIYA010000344.1:0-4115 GCA_964543355.1 uncultured Polaromonas sp. | reverse complement strand
AGCGGGCGACGAGATGGCCGACATCAAGCGCCTGTTCACGCCCGAGTTTCGCAACCGGCTTGACGCGGTGGTGAGCTTCAAGGCGCTCGACGAGACCGTCATCCTGCGCGTGGTTGACAAGTTCCTGCTGCAGCTCGAAACGCAGCTGGCCGAGAAGAAGGTGGACGTGACGTTTACCGACACGCTGCGCAAGTACCTTGGCAAGAAGGGTTTCGATCCGCTGATGGGTGCACGGCCGATGCAGCGCCTGATCCAGGACACGATCCGCCGTGCGCTGGCCGACGAGCTGTTGTTTGGCCGCCTGATCGACGGTGGACGTCTCACGGTGGACATGAAAGTCACCACCGACGACAAAGGCGTGGAAACCGGCGAAGTCGAACTCGACATTCAGCCGCTGCCGAAGAAGGAAGGCCGGGCCAAGCCTGAAGCCGAAGAGGCGACAGCCGACTGAAAGCCCGTTTAGGCGTTCGGCAAAAAGGCCGGTAGCATGACGCTACCGGCCTTTTTTCATTTGCTCCTTAAATGATAGCTGCCTGCGCCCATGATTATTGGGTCAGAAGGCCATTTCATGCATAAATCTGACAAGAAAAGCGTTCAACCGATGGCTCCGCACACCTTTCTCTGGCACGACTACGAAACCTTCGGCCTGAACACGCGCCGCGACCGGCCGGCGCAGTTCGCCGGTGTCCGCACCGACGCCGAGCTCAACGAGATCGGCGAGCCGCTGATGATTTATTGCCAGCCACCCAGGGACTACCTGCCAGACCCCGCCTCCTGCCTGGTCACCGGCATCACGCCGCAGCTGTGCCTGGAGCGCGGCCTGCCCGAGCATGAATTTGCGTCCCGCATCGAAGCCGTGCTGGCCGAGCCCGGCACCATTGGCGTGGGCTACAACACCATCCGCTTCGACGACGAGGTCACGCGCCACCTGCTGTGGCGCAACCTGATGGACCCCTATGCCCGCGAGTGGCAGAACAACTGCGGGCGCTGGGACTTGCTCGACGTGGTGCGCATGGCCTACGCATTGCGGCCCGAAGGAATCCAGTGGCCCATGAAACCGGATGAGCGCCGTCCGGACGATGCAGGTGCGCTGCGCCCCAGCTTCAAGCTCGAAGACCTGGCACGCGCCAACGGACTGATGCATGAAGCGGCGCATGACGCCCTGTCTGACGTGCGCGCCACGATTGCGCTGGCCCGCGTGATCCGCACGGCCCAGCCCAAGTTGTTCGATTTCTGCCTAGGGCTGCACAAGAAAGACCGCGTGGCCGCCGAACTTGGCCTGCCCACCAGCCCGCAGACGGCGCAGCCATTTCTGCATGTGTCGGGCATGTTCCCGCCCGAGCGGGGCTGCCTTTCCGTCATGTGGCCGCTGGCCATGCATCCGTCGAACAAAAACGAGTTGCTGGCCTGGGACCTCTCGCAGGATCCGTCCGAGCTGCCGCTGCTCGACGTGGCCACCCTGCGCCAGCGCCTGTTCAGCAAAAGCGCCGACCTGCCAGAAGGCGTGACGCGGTTGCCCATCAAGTCGGTGCACCTGAACAAATCGCCCATGGTGGTGCGCAAGCTCGCCACCCTCAGCCCGGAGATGGCAGCGAAGTGGGGTGCCGACATCGAAGCCGCACTGCGCAATGCCGAAAAAGCCGCCGGCCTGCCCGACATGAGCGCGATCTGGCCGGAGGTCCTTGTGCGGCCCAAAGAGGGCATTCCCGACGTGGACGAAGACCTCTACGGCGGCTTCATCAACAACGACGACAGGCGCCGCCTGAACCAGCTGCGCGCCTTGCCGCCGGCCGAACTCGCGCACAGCCGAACCGGCTTCGACGACGAGCGGCTCGAAGAGCTGGTGTTTCGCTACCGCGCGCGCAACTTTGCCGAAACGCTGTCACCCGAAGACACCGAGCGCTGGGAGGCGCACCGCGCGGCGCGTCTGCTGGAAGGCGAGAGCGGCGCGCGCAATGTGGATGCGTTTCTGGCCGAGCTTGATGTGTTGTCGGAAACGGCGGATGAGCGCGGCGAAGCGGTGCTGGGTGCGCTGTATGAGTATGCGGAGATGATCGCGCCGGAGGTTTAACTCGCCAGGAAAGTGGCGACGACTTCACGCCGGCTTGCCTTTGGCTGCGAGCTTCGCCTCGAAACGGGCGCGGTCGATCACGAAACGTTCATGGCTGCCTTCGGAGATCAGATCCACGCCGTCGTGTGCGCTGACCGTAAACACCAGCTTCTTGCCCTGTACCTCCACCAGTTCGACGGAGGCGGTAACTTCCAGACCGGGCGGCGTGGCGGCGCAGTGACTCACGTTGATGTGGGTGCCGACGGTTTGTTCGGCTGGCCAGTCCAGGTGTGGTTCGATCAGTTTGATGCAGGCCCATTCCAGAAAGCCGACCAGGAAACCAGTCGCGAACACTTCCGGCATCGCCAGAAACTCTTCCGACTCGGGGTAGAGCGCCGGCACGGTCTTGGATGTGGGCACCACGAAGCTGTGCTGGTAACGAAGGCCTGGTTTCAACGATTCTTTCAAAGCGCTCTCCTTGTACGGGCTGTGAGAAATCTGGAAATTGTTCCAAGTCTGGCATGGTCGGGGCGTTTCACGCCTGGCTGAATTCGCTACTCTTTTGATAGCAGCTTGCGCTTATGTATAAAGGGTCAGAGGCTGATTTGATGCATAAAATCAAGGGAGCGCCCCGGTCCCGTACATCAAACCTGTCCTTCGTCGGCCGGTTGCCACGCCGCATGTTTGCCCATCACACCCGCAAACAGCGCGCTGGCCTCAAACGCCGCCAGCCATGCCTGCAGACGCGGCCACGATTGCGTGGCAAACCAGTCGGCATCGGTATGGGCGAACTGGCGCACAAAGGGTAGCAGGGCCATGTCGGCCAGGCTGGCCCGGGTGCCCAGCAGCCAGCCACCGTCCAGGCGTGCGTCGAGCTGTGCCAGCCAGAGCGCCGCTTCACTGCGGTGTTTCAGCGCAAAACCCGCTGCGTCGCCTTCTGACTCCTGCGGGTAGCGGTTGGGGTATTTGTAGCGGTCCAGGTGGTGCTTGAAATCGCTGTCATAGGCGGTGATCAGCTCATCCATTTCCTGCTGCGAGGCTTGCGGCGCTGACAGCCACTGCGTGGGGTCGTTGCGGGCCAGTGCCCAGCGCATGATGTCCAGGCTCTCCTGGATCACCTCGCCGCCGGGCAGCACCAGCACTGGCACGGTTCCCTTGGGCGAAGCCGCCAGCATCTCGGCGGGTTTGTTTTTCAGCACCACTTCACGCAGCTCATGCGGCTGGCCGCTGACGGCCAGCGCCAGGCGTGCACGCATGGCATAAGGGCAGCGCCGGAACGAATACAGGACGGGCAGGGCGCCCATCAGGAGCTTTCCTTGTCCTCTGCGCTCGACTGTGGAAGCTTGGCGCCAATGTGCGGCTGGCGCCGGCGGTTCGCGTAGTCGACCTGGCGCTGGCGTTCGATGAAGCCACGTTTCTGCTCTTCGGTTTTCTTGTCGTGGCAGGCCGGGCAGCTGACACCGGGCACGTACAGCGGCGAGGCCTTGTCGGCTTCGCTGATCGGGTCGCGGCAGGCGCGGCACAGGCCATAGTGGCCGGTGGCCAGGCCGTGCACCACCGAAACGCGCTCGTCGAACACAAAACACTCGCCTTGCCAGAGGCTCTCGGTTTCCGGCACAGTTTCCAGGTATTTGAGAATGCCGCCTTCCAGGTGATAGACCTCGTCAAAACCGCGGGTGCGCATGAAGGCAGTGGATTTTTCGCAGCGTATGCCGCCGGTGCAGAACATCGCCACCTTTGGTTTTTTGCCATCCTTTTCCGCTAGCAGACCGCCGGGCGCGGACTGCGCTTCCACCCATGCGGGCAGCTCCGAAAAGCTTTTGGTGTGTGGGTCCACCGCGCCGGCAAAAGTGCCGATGCCGACTTCATAGGCATTGCGGGTGTCCACCACCACCACCTCGGGGTCGGCGATCAGCGCATTCCAGTCCTGCGGCTTGACGTACTGGCCGGCCATCTCGTTCGGGTTGATGCCGGGCACGCCCATGGTGACGATTTCGCGCTTGAGGCGCACTTTCATGCGATAGAAGGGCAGCTTCTGCGACCACGATTCCTTGTGCGCCAGGTC
>CAZIYA010000343.1:0-4121 GCA_964543355.1 uncultured Polaromonas sp. | reverse complement strand
GCGCAAAAGCCGCGGCGTCGAACAGCCGCTGACCGACATCATCGAGGCCTGCGTGCAGCGCGGCATCAAGGCGATTTCGCCCTGGCGCGACCAGGTTGCGGCCGCCGGCCTGCCCGCGATTTCGAAACTCGTCAAAACCCACGGGCTTGAACTCTCCGGCTACTGCCGGGGTGGCATGTTTCCCGTGGTCGATGCGGCAGGCGCCAAAGCCGCGTACGAAGACAACCGCCGTGCGGTGGACGAAGCCTGCGAACTGAATGCCGCCTGCCTGGTGCTGGTGGTCGGCGGCCTGCCGGGCGCGCTCGCGGGCCAGGCCGCGCACAAGGACATCGCACTCTCGCGCAGCCAGGTCAGCGATGGCATTGCCGCCTTGCTGGACTACGCGAAGACCAACCAGATGCCGCTGGCCATCGAACCCCTGCACCCGATGTACGCGGCCGACCGGGCCTGCATCAACACCATGGAGCAGGCGCTGGACGTGTGCGACGCGCTCGACCCGTTGAAGAGCGGCGCCCTCGGCGTGGCCGTGGATGTGTACCACGTCTGGTGGGATCCGAAGCTGCAGCAGCAGATAAAACGCGCCGGCAAGGAACGCCTGCTTGCCTTCCATGTCTGCGACTGGCTGACACCGACCACCGACCTGCTGAACGACCGCGGCATGATGGGCGACGGCGTGATCGACATCCCGAGGATCCGCGGCTGGGTTGAAGACCAGGGCTTTGCGGGTTACAGCGAGGTAGAGATTTTTTCCACTGGCAACTGGTGGGAGCGGGACGCTGCCGAAGTGCTGGATACCTGCATCGCCCGGCACCGCAGCGCGGTATAGACTCTCTTCCTTTCTGACGCCGGCAGCCTTGGCCGGCAACCAGGTGGTTGCATCGCACGTTCCGCGAAGACCCCCCAAGAAAGGACGCCATGTTACTGAAGGTGGGAGAGCTTGCAGCGCGCACCGGCCTGACCGTGCGTACGCTGCACCACTATGACACCATCGGCCTGCTCAGGCCGTCGGCCCGCACCGATGCCGGCTACCGCCTGTACAGCCGGAGTGATGTGGCACGCCTGCACGGCATCCAGGCCTTGCAGCAATTCGGCCTGCCGCTGAGCGACATCGGCAGCATGCTGGACGGCGATGGTGCTGCGCTCCCGGGCATCATTGCACGGCAGATCCAGGTGCTGGACCAGGAACTGGCCAAGGCAGCTGAACTCCGGGCCAGCCTGGGACTGCTGCAGGAGAGGCTGTCCACCGGTGATCAACCGGAAGTTTCCGACTGGCTGGGCACGCTGACGCTCATGAGCGCCTACAGCAAGTATTTCAGCCCGGCCGAGCAGAAGACCATTTTTACCAATTGGGACCGGATCGCCGACAAATGGCCACCCCTTCTGGCGGAAGTTCGCAGCGCCATGGACCGCGGCGTTCCGCCGGACAGCCTGGAACTGCAGCCCCTGGCCCATCGCTGGATGACACTGATGCTGCACTGGATGGACGGCGACTTTGACCTGCTTGAACGCTGGGACTACATGTACCTGCGCGAGCCGGTGGCCCAGCAGCAGGAAGGCCCGGGCCAGGACATGATCGACTACATCAGCCAGCCCATCAAGCAGCGTCTGGCGGTTCTGGGCAAGTACCTGCAAGCGGATGAAATGAAGCGGCTGGGCAAGGTTTCCGAAGACGAGTGGCAACATATCGCGCAGGGCACCCGAAGCCTGATCCAGCAGGGCACGCCCGCTCACAGCCCTGAAGCACAGATGCTCGCCCAGGAATGGAATGCGCTCATGGACAGGTTGTCAGGCCACGACAGCGCCATACGCGCGAAATTGGTGGTAGCACATGCCAGCGAGCCCTTGCTGCAGGCGGCCGCCGTGCTCGATGCGGATGTGCGCGATTTTTTGCGAAAAGCCTTGACCCTCACGTGACGTGAGGCTCTACAGTCTGCGGCCATTGACACAACAAACAAGCCGCCATGCAGACACCTCCCAACTCTTCCACTTCAACAACCCATTCCCGTTCAGGCATTCCAGGCCAGCCGCAGCCAGCCACTGACGACGGGCGTTCCCGGCTCTTGCGTGACCGCAACTTCCTGTGGATGCTCAGCGGCGCCGTCGTGTCCATGGTGGGCGACCAGTTCACGCTGATCGCCCTGCCCTGGCTGGTGCTCAAAATGACCGGCGACCCTCTGATTCTGGGCACCGTGCTGGCGCTGATCAGCGTGCCGCGCGCCCTGTTCATGCTGATAGGCGGCGCGCTGGTTGACCGCCATTCCCCCAAGCGCGTCCTCATGCTCACCAAGTATGTGAACACCGTGCTGCTCGGCCTGCTCGCCGCGCTGGTGCTGTGGGGCGGCCTGACGCTCTGGATGGTTTACCTGTTGGCCTTCGCCATTGGCCTGTCCACGGCGTTCAGCATTCCTTCAGGCACGGCCATGCTGCCCTCGATCGTCAAGCCTGACCAATTGCAGGCCGCCAACAGCGTGATGCTGGGCCTGCGCCAGGCCTCCATGTTCCTGGGGCCGCTGCTGGCCGGTCTGCTGATTGCGCTATCCGGCGACGGCGCGCCAGGCTCGCCCGAGGCCACTCGTGGTACCGGTGTGGCCTTTGCACTGGACGCCTTCAGTTTTGCCCTGTCGGCATGGACGCTCTACAAAGTGGTGCCCCTCCAGGGCCGCAGCCAGGCAGCACCTCAGGCAGTGTTCTCTGCCGTTGCAGATGGCCTGCGCCTTTTTTGGCGGGATACCGCGCTGCGCTCCTGCTTTCTTTATTGGGGCGCCATCGCCTTGCTGATCCACGGTCCGGTACAGATTGCCCTGCCATTGCTCGCAACCCAGCTCGACCTGGGTGCTGCAGCTTTCGGCATCATGCTCGGCGCGCACGGCGCAGGCACGTTGGCCGGCATGGTGGTTTCAGGCATCAAGCCCCGGCTGCGGGTAGGAACCCTGGGGTTGACCCTGCTGCTGGTCGACGCAGTGATTGGCCTGCTTTTCATTCCCATGGGGCAGATCTCCACCACTTGGCAAGGCGCCTTGCTGATGGGCGTCATCGGGCTGCTTGGAGGCTTCATGCAGGTCGCCGTCTTCACCTGGATACAGCAGCGCGTGCCGCCGGCCATGCTGGGCCGCGCCATGAGCCTGTTCATGTTCATCTTCATGGGCCTCGCACCCATGTCCGCCGCAGTGGCGGGGTGGTTGATGCGCAGTATCACGCTGGCCCAGTTGTTTGCGGGCAGCGGCGTTTTGCTGGTGGCCCTGGTGTTGGTTGCACTGGCCACATCACGGATACGCGAACTCAGGGATCCGGAGCCCGCGGCCACCGCCAGGGCTTAGCCGCGGGAGCCGGCGAATTCGTTGGCTGGACGTGCCGCGAACCACCGCGGCATTGGCTGGAATTCCCCACGCATCAAGGTTTGTGGGCGATCATCCGGCCCGCCAGCTTGAAGCGCCCGCCCCCCTGCGGCGTCAGCACCACCATCTCGCTGGTGCCCGGCGAAATGCCGGTCAGCGCCACGATGGTCGAGCCGTGCGACACCATCACCGTATTGCCATTCGCCGGCTTCTGGCCGGCCAGAGGCCGGAGGTCGGCCAGTTGCCGGTCAGCATCCCCGCTGCGGCCGAAGAGGTTGCCCAGGGCCGGCGTCACATCCGGCGTTCTGTCGAAAGCCAGTTTCGCGGTCTCAATGGACCGGCACCACGGGCTGGACAACAGCCGGCCGACAACAATGCCGCGCTGGCGGAAGGCGTCTCCCAGCTGCCGCGCATGCGCGCGGCCTTCATCGCTCAGGTTGCGCTGCGTGCTGCAGGTGTCGATCTTCATGCCCTCCGGGTCGCCCACGCCGGGCGTGGTCAGGGCGTGCCGGATCAACACCACCTGCCCGCCACCCTTGAGCAGGGCCCACAAGGCGTCGTCCGCTGATACGAACGGCGCCCACACCAGCGCCGTCATCAAGGCAAGCCGCCGTGAAATCCGCGTCAGGGGCGTCAGGGTCATCGGACCGTCTCCAGGGTTTTGCGGCCATGCTACGCCGCGCCATTTGCCCCTGTGATACGGTCTGGGGCCTGTTCATACGATGGATGATAGATGCGTTGCGAGTCAAAAAGGTCATGCGCGAGGCGCAAAATGCAGCCGGGCTG
>CAZIYA010000342.1:0-4122 GCA_964543355.1 uncultured Polaromonas sp. | reverse complement strand
CGAGGCGGCCTCCAGCCCCAGCGCGCCGGTACCGGCAAACACGTCCATGCAGCGCCAGCCCGTCAGGTCCTGGCCCAGCCAGTTGAACAGGGTCTCGCGCACGCGGTCAGGCGTGGGACGCAGGCCGGGCTTGTTGGGCACGGGGAGTTTGCTGCGTTTGTACTGGCCGCCGATGATGCGGATCTCGCCCGGGGGCACGGACTTGCGGGCCACGACCTTGCCTGATTTCGGGCGTGGAGCGGTGCCTGGCGGGGCCTTGCCTGCAGCGGCTGGCGTGTACTTCATGGTTTGGTTCCTGGGGTCGCATCTCCCACCGCAGCGGGAACAGACCCGAGGATAACAGTCACCATTTTCTCCGGCTGCAGCTTGCGCGCAAAGGCGGCCCGCACATGGTCGACGCTCACTTGGGCGATCCTGGCGGTCCAGATGTCCAGGTAATCCAGCGGCAAATCATTCCAGGCGATGTTGGCCAGATTGCCCAGGAGTTTGCGGTTGCTGTCGATCAGCAGCGGAAAGCCGCCGATCAGGTACCCTTTGGCCGCCTTGAGTTCAGCCTCGCTAGGTCCTTCGGCGACAAATTTCGCGAGCACCTGCTGCGCCACGGCGGTCGCCTGCGCAGCCTGGTCGGGACGCGTCTGCAGCCCGATGGTGAACGCTCCGGCATGCCGGCCCGGTGAAAAATAACTCGAGACGCTGTAACTCAAGCCGCGCTTTTCGCGCACCTCCTGGGTCAAACGCGACACAAATCCCCCGCCACCAAGAACATAGTTGCCCAGGGTCAAGGCAAAGAAGTCCGGATCGTTGCGTTTGTAGCCGGGCTGGCCCATGAGCACATGCGCCTGCGCCGAATCGAAGGGAATGTTCAAGGCCTGCGCACGCTCCAGCGGCAGCACCTCCGCCACCGCTGGCAGAGGCGGCGCAGCGGCACAGTCAACTTTCGGCAGGCGCGCGAGCAGACCCGTCACCAGCGCGTCGGCCTGCACACGGTTCAGCGCGCCCACGATGCTGACGCGGGCATGGCAAGGCGTGATGTAAGTCGCGTGAAAAGCCCGCATGTCGGCGACGCTGATACGGCCCAGGCTGGCTTCGGTGGTTTCATGGCCATAAGGGTGGTCGCCATACACCGCTGCGACAAAGGCGCGGCCGGCCAGATACGCCGGCCGGGTACGGGCCTCCTTGAGCTGGGCCACCAGCCGCTGCCGGTCGCGCTGCCAGATGTGGTCCGGGAAAGCCGGCTCGGCCATCTGCCGGGCCGCCAGCCGCATGGCCTGGTTCAGCAGGTCCGGCTCGGTCAGGCTGCGCAATGAAAAACTGAAACGGTCGGTCCCCGCAGAGGCCCCGAACTGCGCCCCCAGATCAGCCCAGGCTTCGCCCAGCGCATTTTCATCGAGCGCAGGTTCACTGCCACGCGCAGCGACGCCCTTGGAGAGCAGGGAGGCCGTGGCACCGGCCAGGCCGGCCTGCGCAGCCGCCACGCGCCGGCTACCGGCGTCAAAATCAAGCTGCACATCGACCATGGCGATGGCCGGGCTTTCGATCAGGTAGACCCTGGCACCGCCGGACTGTGCCCACTGCTGCACGGGAATCGCAGCCAGCGAAAGTGAAGAATAAAAAAGGCCCAAAACCCATATCAGCATTGCGCCAATAACTCTTTTTTTGATAGCACTTGTCACATGAATTTCCACAAGAAGAAGTGTTGAAAAAAACACCCGGCCAAACGGGAGGTGCTCAATGCCTGAGCCCCGCAGCGGGCACCCGCCTGGCTCGGCCCGGATCGGGAGGCTGCGGCAGCAAGGTGGCAAGCGTCAGCTGGTCGTCGCTGAAATACCGCGCAGCCACCGCCTGTACCTCCGCGCTGCTGATGCTGCGCAGCTGGCTGACCAGACGCGAATCCGTGTCCAGCGGCAGCCCGTTGATCCAATAGGAGCCCAGCTGGCTTGCCTGGCTGAACAACGCATCGAGCTTGTAGGTTTCGCTGGCGACCCACTGGGTTTTGACACGTTTGAGTTCGGCCTCGCTGACCCCCTCGCGCGCGATCAGCGCAACCTGCTGGCGCAAGGCATCAGCCACCTGCGCTGCCGTTTTTCCGTCAGCAGGTACGCCGTCAAGCACGAACACCTGCGGCCCGCGGCCAATCAGCCCATTGCCCGCGCCGGCGCTGTCTGCCAGGCGCTGCTCGCCCTGGGTCAGGGCCCGGTCCAGCCGCGCACCGCTGTAGCCGTCCAGCACCGCCGCCAGCACCGTCAGCGCCAGTGCATCGCGGTTAAAGACCCCGGCGGCGTCCTGGCCGCCTCCCGGTGGCTGCAGCCCCGGTACCTTGTAGAGCAGGCTCACATACGCCTGGCTCGCCGGGGCCTTGAAATCGAGCTGGCGCAAACCACTTTGCGCGGGTTCGATGCGCGGCTTGCGCTCCGGTACCGGGCGCGCTGCGATGCGGCCATAGTATTTTTCGGCCAGCCGCCGCACCTGGTTCACGTCCACATCGCCGGCCACCACCACCACCGCATTGGCGGGCACATACCAGCGCCGGTAAAACGCACGCGCATCATCGGGCGTCATGGCTTCGAGGTCGTTCATCCAGCCGACAACCGGTCGGCGGTAGGGCGAAGCCATGAAGGTCATGGCATTCGCGGCTTCGTACAACAGGGCACGCGGCGAATCTTCGGTGCGCAGCCGGCGTTCTTCCTTGACGACCTCCAGCTCGCGTTTGAACTCGTCGTCGATCCACTGGTTGCGCGCAAAGCGGTCGGCCTCCAGGCGCATCACTTCCTCGAGCTTGTCCGAAGGTATCTGCTGGTAATAACCGGTCGCGTCGCGGGTCGTGAACGCGTTTTCGCGCCCCCCCAACGCAGCGACGCGGCGTGAAAACTCGCCCGGCTTCATGTCGGGTGTTCCCTTGAACAGCATGTGTTCCAGCACGTGGGCCACACCGGTGCTGCCATCCACCTCGTCCATGGAGCCGACCCGCACCCAGAGCATGTGGGCTGCGGTAGGCGCACGCCGGTCGGTCTTGACAATGATCGTCATGCCGTTGGCGAGCTGGAACTGGGTCACCGGAGCGGTGCTTTGTGCCCACACGGGAGCGGTCAGGAAAAAGCCGGGAAGGAGGAAAAGAACTGTGCGGCTAAGGAGTGCCGAAGAAGCGGAAAAAATGCCCATGAAATCCTGTGTGGTGTGTTTCATAGAATAGTGTGACTCCAAAGCACAATCAATGTTCAGTTTCTTCAAGAAAAAAAAGCCCGCTGCCGCGCCTGAAACCGTTCCGGCCGCCATCGGGCACCCTGCCCCGCCCGACACGGCGGCCCCCGTTGCCGGCAGCCCGGAAGGCATGCCATCTGCAGAACCGGTGCGCCCCGGCGGCGGCTTGATCGGCAGCGCGCTGGTCACGCCGATAGCGATTCCCGAGCCCGGCGCCATACCCGCGGAGCGTGAACACTGGGTCAGCAAGCTCCGTTCTGGGCTGCACAAGACCGGGGCCAGCATTTCCGGCGTATTCACCGGTACCCGCATCGACGATGCGCTGTATGAAGACCTGGAGTCGGCCCTGCTGATGGCCGATGCCGGCACCGGCGCCACCACCTACCTGCTCGACGAAGTCAAACGCCGCGTCAGGGACAGCGGCGTGACCCACCCGGTGGCCGTCAAGAACATCCTGACCGAGGTTCTCGCCCAGCTGCTCAAGCCGTTGGAGCAGGCGCTGGTGATTGGCGAATACAAACCGACCGTGATCATGGTGGCCGGCGTCAACGGAGCCGGCAAAACCACATCGATCGGCAAGCTCACCCGGCACCTTGCCAGCGAAGGCGCCTCGGTGTTGCTGGCCGCGGCCGACACCTTCCGCGCCGCAGCACGCGAGCAGCTCGAGGTCTGGGCCGACCGCAACATGGTGGAAATCGTCAGCCAGGAAGGCGGCGATCCGGCAGCGGTGAGCTTCGACGCCGTCAGTGCCGGCAAGGCACGCGGCAAGGACGTGGTACTGGTGGACACCGCAGGCCGCCTGCCGACCCAGCTGCATCTGATGGAAGAGCTGCGCAAGATCAAGCGCGTGGTCGCCAAGGCAGATAACACGGCGCCGCATGAGGTGCTGCTGGTCATCGACGGCAACACCGGCCAGAACGCGCT
>CAZIYA010000341.1:0-4128 GCA_964543355.1 uncultured Polaromonas sp. | reverse complement strand
GGGTAGCCCAGGTGCCATTTGCCGATCAGGGCCGTGCGGTAACCGCTTGCCTTCAGCAGCGAGGGCAATGTGGGGTGTTCGGGCGGCAGGCCCAGCGTGGTGCTGCCGCGGCTTTTGCTGTTGATGGGTTCTTCGGCGGCGCCGCGCAGGCGGTACTGGTAACGCGCGGTCATGAGCGCAAAGCGGGTGGGCGAGCACACGGGGGAGTTGGAATACCCCTGGGTGAACTTCATGCCCCCGGCGGCCAGGCTGTCGAGCACAGGGGAGACGGGCGCCCGGCCGCCGTAGCAACCCAGGTCGGCATAACCGAGGTCGTCTGCGACGATGAAGATGATGTTGGGGCGTGGCGAGACAGTCAAAGCTGTATTCACCCGCTCAGGATTCGGGCTTGAAGCCGGACCGCCGGATCACCGGCGTCCACTGTGTGTTGAAGGCCTTGAACGACGCCTGTGTCTGCGCCTGGGTCATGGCCATGGGCACCATTTTGGCGGCTGTGAATTTGGCGCGCGTTTCGGGCTCCGACATGATCTGGAACACCGTCTTGCTCAGCAGCTCCACCGTGGCCCTGGGCGTGGTGGCCGGCGCGAAGAATGTGTTCCAGCCCATGGCGCTCAGCGGCAGCCCCTGCTCCTTGAAGGTAGGCACCGTGGGCGAAAACGGCGAACGCTTGATACCCGAGGTGGCCAGGATACGCAGCTTGCCGCCTTCGTGATGCGGCAGCAGGGAGTCGAGCGTGTCAAAAGCGAGCGGGATCTGCCCACCGATCAGGTCGGTGACCAGCGGGGCAGAACCCCGGTAACCCACCACCTCGATGTTCACCTGCGCCATGTAGCTCAGCATCAATGCGAAGAAATGCGGCAGGCTGCCGGTGCCGGGCACACCGGCATTGGCCTTGGCCGGATTGGCGCGAATCCACGCGAGCATGTGCTGCACCTCCTTGACCGGCAGGGCGGCACCCACCGCCACGCCAAAATCGTAATCCGTGACAGCGGCCACCGGTACATAGTCCTTTTGCACGTCATATCTGAGGTCTTTGTAGATCAGGGGCGACACACTCATCACCGCCGGGTTGGCCAGCAGCAAGACCGTCTGGTCCGGCGGTGTATTGACCAGCTGCTGCGCAGCCAGCCGGCCACCCGCACCGACGCGGTTCTCCACAATCACCGTCCGTTTGAGTAATTGCTGCAGGCGGTCGGCCACCAGCCGGGCCGCGCGGTCTGTACCGCCGCCCGGCGGATAACCCACCACAATGCGCATCGGCCCGCTTTGCGCGTGCACCCAGCGCGGCAAGGCAACGCTGGCGGCCAGCGCCCCTGCAGCGGCAGTGTGAACCAGGATTTTGCGGCGGTTGACAGCAAGCGATGCTGGCGCGGGGGGCTGTGGCATGATCATTCTCCGGTTTTTGAGCCACGATTGTCCCGACACACCCATTGATTGCGGAAATCAATCATTCACGGTAAATACCCTGATGCCCAGCCCCTCTCCGGCCGTTCCGCGCCTGGCGCAACCAGAAATTCTCGACGACCTCCTGCTGTACCGGCTGAGCCGCCTGCAGGCGGCAGCCGGTGGTGTCGTGGTGCGTTACTGCGAAGGTCAATTCGGTATCACCCGGCGCGAGTGGCGCGTGCTGGCCGTGCTGGCCGCGCGCGGGCCCATGGGCTCGTCCGCGCTGGCGGAGCAGGCGCATCTGGATCGCCCGCGCACCTCCAGGGCCGTGACGGCGCTAGCGGGCAAAAAGCTGGTCAGCCGCAGCAGCCGCGCCGGGGACGCGCGGCACATCCAGCTGACACTCACGCCCGCCGGCATTGCCCTGCACAGCAAGTTGTTCCCGTTCGTCAGCCAGATCAACCGCGACGTACTTGCAGCCCTGACGCCGCAGGAAACGGCACTGCTTGGAGACATGCTGGAACGCCTGCAACAGCGCGCCGACGTCATGGCCGACCAGAACGACCTGCCGCTGGCCGACCGGCGGCATGGCAGTAGCGCGCGGCGCTACACACCCGCTGCAGATTGACTTTTCGGCCTGGGGCCATCTCCATTCAAGCAGGGGCCGCAAAACTGGCTTCGTCGGACCGCAGGCGCAGCGCCCCCGAGGGCGCATCCTTCGACAAGCTCAGGACAAGCGGGGTAAAAGTTGAGCGAGCCTCGAGCGATCTCCATTCAAGCAGGGGCCGCGGATCTGGCTTTGCCAGTCCGCAGGCGTAGCGGCCCCCTCGGGGGGCAGGGAGCTACACGCAGTGAGCGACCGTGGGGGCCACACTCACATCGGCATGCGGTCGCGACTGTCGCGCACGCCTTGCCGCACTTCCTGGACCATGGCCAGAATGCTCCAGAACTGCTTGGCCTGGACTTTGAGGCGGTAGTCGGTCTGGGCAATCTGCTCTTCGACCATCTCAGTCATACGGGAATCAAGGTCGGCCGGCGGCAGCTTGAGGTAAGCCTCACTTTCAGAACCGTCGCGTTCAATGACGGCCCCTGCCTTGCGGGCGATGTTGAGCATGGCGGTGTTCTCGCTGAGCGCGTGGATGAACATCATGCTGACGCCGTCATTGCGCGCATGCATCATGGCGCGGTCGAACAGGCGCGCGCCGTAGCCGCGCCCGCGTGCATGCTGGAGCACTGACACGCCAAATTCGGCGCAGCTTTTGAGTTCGGGGTCGATGGACAGCGCCAGGTGCGCCATGGCGATGAGCTCCAGCTTGCGGTTGTAGATGCCGAAGATCTCGTCGCGCTCGAAGTTCAGGCCTGCCACATAGCGGTGGATCTGCTCGTCGCTGGCGGCATAGCCAAAACGCAGGTACCGGTCATGCGCATCGAGCGCCAGCAGGTGTTTTTCAATGCGCTCGCCGTGGCTGGGGCCGATGGAACGGATGGGCACCATCACAGGCGCCTTGTGAGGGACGCGCTCCGAGGTTTCCACGGGCGCGCGGAAGAACTCCTTGCCTGCGGAAAAGGATGCCTTGATCAGGGTGCTTGGGGTAACCATGGGCTCAATATAGGGGTTTTCCCTAGAATGTCCAGTCTTGAAGGCCATTCGGGCCAACGAATCAGGGAGCCTGCTCCAATTACAAGGAAAAAAGGCTTCCAGCCCTTTAGTCACGGGCGCAAGCAGCTATTGAAAATGTAGCAATTCATCCTACCGGCCGCTGCGGTTGTTGGTAAAAATCGACACCGAAAGGGAGGCTGGCCCCTAAATCAGCCCCGAATTAGGGATTAGGGCCTGTTAACGTTATTTTTGCAAGATGCGTTGCGAGTCAGCGGGTCAACGCTTAAACCGGCACCGCGGTGGTGGTCTTGACCCGATCCAGCACAAAACTGGTCTTGCAGTCCTGCACGCTGGGGTGTTTGAGCAGCGTGTCCATGATGAAGCGACTGTAGTGGCCCATGTCGGCGACCACCACACGCAGCAGGTAATCCATCTCGCCGGTGAGTGCGGCGCACTCCACCACTTCGGGCCAGGTCTGCACGCTGGCCCGGAACAGGTCCATGGGGTTGCGTTTGTGGGACTCGGTGTGTTTTTCGAGCCGCACATTGATATAGGCGGTCAGCCCCAGCCCCACCGACTCGGGCTTGACCAGTGCCACGTAGCGGTCGATCACGCCGCTTTCCTCCAGCCGCTTCACCCGGCGCAACACGGCGCTGGGAGAGAGGCTGACCTGCTCGGCGATCTGTTCGTAAGTCGCCCGGCCGTCAGCTTGAAGGCTGCGCAGTATGAGCTTGTCCAGCTTGTCGAGTGCTTCCATGCCGCCTATTCTGCAGTTTTAATGCGTGGTTATCAATAATGACGCCTTGATTTGCATAAAAATTGATCCGCCGCGCGCTTAAAGTGGATGTGCCTGTATTTTCTGAACAGCCTGGAGACACACACATGAACGCAGCCATCAGCCCCGCCGCCCTTTCTTCACCGTCGCCGCAAGCCGCGGCCGCCACCTGGGACAACCCCATGGGCACGGACGGCTTCGAGTTCATTGAATACGCCGCGCCGGATCCCGCCGCGATGGGCGCCTTGTTCGAGCGCATGGGTTTCAAGCCGATTGCCAAACACCGCCACAAGAACGTGACGCTGTACCGCCAGGGCGGCATCAACTTCATCATCAACGCCGAGCCCGATTCGTTTGCCCAGCGTTT
>CAZIYA010000340.1:0-4169 GCA_964543355.1 uncultured Polaromonas sp. | reverse complement strand
GCGAGATCCGCCGCATGCTGATCGGGCGCGAGCTGTTTGCCGAGACGATGTAAGGCGCCGCTCAGGCCACAATAGAGCTTATGACCTCTTCCATTAAAGACCTCTTTACCCATAACCGTGCCTGGGCCGAGCAGATGGAGCGCGAGCGCCCCGGCTTTTTCACGGGCCTGATCAAGCAGCAGACGCCGCGCTACATGTGGATAGGCTGCTCCGACAGCCGGGTGCCTGCCAACCAGATCACCGGCCTGGAGCCGGGCGAGGTGTTTGTGCACCGCAACGTGGCCAATATCGTGGTGCATTCCGACCTCAATGCGCTGTCAGCCATCCAGTTCGCGGTCGAGCGGCTCAAGGTCAAAGACATCATGGTGGTCGGCCACTACGGCTGCTCGGGTGTGCAGGCCGCGCTGGAAGGCGCACGCATCGGCCTGGCCGACAACTGGATACGCCACATCCAGGATGTGCGGCACCGTCACCGCCAGCTGCTCGACAGCCTGCCCGAAGAAGTGCGCGCCAACGCCCTGTGCGACATCAATGTCATCGAGCAGGTGGTCAATGTCTCGGTCAGCACCGTGATGGTGGACGCCTGGGCACGCGGCCAGGAAGTCAGTGTGCACGGCTGGGCCTTCGGTGTGCATGACGGCCTGCTGCAGGACCTGCAGATGAGCATCGCCGCCCCCGACCAGCTCGACGCGCTTTACAGCAAGGCCATCGACCGTGTCTGGGACCTCTGGAGTGCCCGCCAGCCAGGCGCCGGCAGGCCCTGACCATGTTTCCCCAGCGCCTCGACTCCCCGCTGGCCTACCAGGTCGCCAAGGCGATGATGGATGGCTTCAACCGCCACTACCAGCTGTTTCGCACCGAGTCGGCGCGCGCCAAACACCGGTTTGAAACTGCCGACTGGCATGGCCAGCAAAGGGCGCAGCGCGAACGCATCGAGTTTTACGACCTGCGCGTGCGCGAGGCCTCCATGCGCCTGGAGCGCGAGTTCAAGGCGGGCGAGCAGCCCATGGACGTCTGGCACCAGATCAAGCTGCATTACATCGGTTTGCTGGTGGACCACCACCAGCCCGAGCTGGCCGAAACCTTTTTCAATTCGGTCACCACCAAGATCCTGCACCGCAGCTACTTCCACAACGACTTCATTTTTGTCCGGCCTGCGGTCAGCACCGAATACATCGAAAACGACGAGCTGGCCACCCAGCCGACCTACCGCGCCTACTACCCCCAGCGCGACACGCTGCACGAGCATGTCGTTCGCATGGTCAATGACTTCGAGCTCCACATCGCGTTTGACGATCTGGGGCGTGACGCCGGCTATGTGGTGGAAGAGCTGAACAACCGGCTCGGCGAAGTCAAGCTGCGCGCCAATTTCCAGATCCAGGTGCTCTCCAGCATATTTTTCAGGAACAAGGGCGCCTACATCGTCGGCAAGCTGATCAACGGTTTCAGCGAGCTGCCTTTTGCGCTGCCGCTGCTGCATGCCCGATCGGGCAAACTGGCGATCGACTCGGTGCTGATCGGCGAAGACGACCTGCTGATCCTCTTCAGCTTTGCACGCGCCTACTTCATGGTGGACATGGGCATTCCGTCGGCGTATGTACAGTTCCTGCGCAGCATGATGCCGCGCATGCCGCGCGCCGAAATCTACAACGCGCTGGGCCTGGCCAAACAGGGCAAGACCCTGTTCTACCGTGATTTCCTCTACCACCTGCGGCACTCGACCGACAAGTTCCGCATTGCACCCGGCATCAAGGGCATGGTCATGCTGGTGTTTGACCTGCCGTCCTTTCCCTATGTGTTCAAGGTCATCAAGGACTACTACCCGCCGCAGAAAGACACCACGCGCGAGCAGATCAAGGGCAAGTACCTGCTGGTCAAGCAGCATGACCGTGTCGGCCGCATGGCCGATACGCAGGAGTACAGTGAAGTGGCCTTTCCGCGCGAGCGTTTTGACGACGAGCTGATTGCCGAGATCGAAAAGTTCGCTCCCAGCCAGCTCGAGATCAGCGACCGTGACGGCGACGGCAACATCGAAGTCATCATCAAGCACGTGTACATCGAGCGGCGCATGATCCCCTTGAATATTTACCTGCAGGAAGCGTTCGACGCCGGCGTTGACGACCCGTTCGCCAGGGGCCAGATCGAACGCGCCGTGGTCGAATACGGCAACGCCATCAAGGACCTGGTGGCCGCCAACATCTTCCCCGGCGACATGCTTTGGAAAAACTTCGGCATCACGCGGCACGGCAAGGTGGTGTTCTACGACTACGACGAAATCGAATACATCACCGACTGCAATTTCCGCAAGGTGCCCACCCCGCGCAATGAAGAAGAGGAAATGAGCGGCGAGGTCTGGTACTCCGTCGGGCCCAAGGACGTGTTCCCGGAAACCTTCGAGCCCTTTCTGCTCGGCAACGACGCCGTGCGCGAAGTTTTCATGAAGCACCATGCCGACCTGCTCGACGCCACCTTCTGGCAGCAGCACAAGGATCGCATTGCCGCAGGCCATGTGCACGATGTGTTTCCCTACGAACGCGAACGGCGCTTTGTGCGCAAGTACGCGGAGCAGAAAGCCTGAGGGATGCAGAAAATGCCAATATCCCATTTTTCATCGGCGCTGGCGGGCGCATTGCGTCGTTGTTGCTCGCTTGTGTGGCTAGCCACACCGCACTCGCAACGCCTAGCACTGCATCCCGCCAGCACCGCCAAAAACGGGACATTGACAATTTCCACATCCCTAAGCACACCATGAGAGACGCCTGGGAATACGCCAGCTTTGTGGTCACCACACTGGCCCTGCCGTTCGCGATTTTTTTCTTCGCCCTCGAGCAGCGCAAGGAGCGCAACAACGAGGAGGAGGAGGCCTACCAGCTGCTGTCCGACGCCTATAACGACTTCCTGAAAGTCGTGCTGGCCAACCCCGACCTGCACCTGCGCACCAACGAGCCGCTGGTCATGCCCACGCGCGAGCAGAACGAGCGCACCATGATCATCTACGACATGCTGATCTCGCTGTTCGAGCGTGCCTACATCGTGGCTTGGAGCGAGCACATGAGCGATGTCGAAGCGCGCCGCTGGAACAGCTGGGACGACTTCATGCGCGAGTGGTGCCAGCGCGAGAGTTTTTTCAATGCCCTGCCGCTGTTGCTGCGCGGTGAAGACCCGGGCTTCCAGCAATACATCCTGCGTGTCGCCCAGGAAGAGCGCGGCACTGTTATCCAGCTTGTCTGACCTGTTCAACTTACCTGAAGGAGAAAACCATGTCCACATCCACCGCTGATTCCATCGTCATCCTCGGCGCAGCCCGCACCCCCATGGGGGGGTTCCAGGGCGACTTTTCCAGCCTGTCCGCCCATGACCTGGGCGGCGCCGCCATCAAGGCCGCCATCGAACGCTCGGGCATTGCCCCCGAGAAAGTCGACGAAGTGCTGTTCGGCAACTGCCTGATGGCCGGCCAGGGCCAGGCGCCCGCCCGCCAGGCCGGCTTCAAGGGCGGCCTGCCGGCCAGCACCGGTGCCGTCACCCTTTCCAAAATGTGCGGCTCCGGCATGGAAGCCACCATGCTCGCGCACGACCAGCTCATCGCCGGCAGCCGCGACGTGATGGTCACCGGCGGCATGGAAAGCATGACCAATGCGCCGCACCTGCTGCTCAAGGGCCGCAGCGGCATCCGCATCGGCCACGACCGCATTTTTGACCACATGATGCTCGACGGCCTGGAAGACGCCTACGAACCCGGCCGCGCCATGGGCACCTTCGGCGAGCAGTGCGCCGAGAAGTACCAGTTCACGCGCGAGGCGCAGGATGCCTTTGCCATTGCCAGCGTGCAGCGCGCCAAGGCAGCTACCGAATCCGGCGCCTTCAAGGCCGAGATCACCCCGGTCACCGTCAAGGGCCGCGCCGGCGACACCGTCATTTCCATCGACGAAGGCCCGGGCAAGGTCAAGCTCGACAAGGTGGCTACGCTCAAGCCCGCCTTCAAGAAAGACGGCACCATCACCGCCGCCTCCAGCTCGTCCATCAACGACGGCGCCGCCGCGCTGGTGCTGGCGCGTGCGTCCACCGCCAAAGAGCTGGGCGCCACGCCGATTGCCCGCATCGTCGGCCACGCCACCTTCGCGCAGGCGCCCGAGTGGTTCACCACCGCGCCTGTAGGCGCCGTGCAGAAG
>CAZIYA010000339.1:0-4181 GCA_964543355.1 uncultured Polaromonas sp. | reverse complement strand
ATGGCCGCATCGGCACCTGCACGCAGGAATACGGCACGCTGGCAAGCTGGCTGGTGGACGTGCTCAATGTGCTGACCGGCCACCTGGACGAGCCCGGTGGCGCGATGTTCCCGAAAGCTGCCGCCTTCGCACACAACACTGCCGGCCAGTCCGGTACAGGCCGAGGCATCAGCACAGGGCGCCACACCAGCCGCGTCAGCGGCGCGCCCGAGGTGTTTGGCGAACTGCCCATGACCTGCCTGGCCGAAGAAATCGAAACACCGGGCGCAGGCCAGGTGCGCGCGCTGATCACCGTGGCCAGCAACCCGGTGCTGTCCTCTCCCAACGGCGCGCGGCTGGCGCGGGCGCTGGACAGCCTGGACTTCATGGTCAGCATGGATATCTATGTCAACGAAACCTCGCGCCATGCGGACGTGATCCTGCCCGGCCTGTCGCCGCTGGAGGACATGCATTACGACGTGGCCTTTCCGCAGTTTTCCTGGCGCAACCATGCGCGCTACAGCGCGCCGGTGTTTGCCGCGCCTGAAGGGCAGCCGGCGGAATGGGAAACCCTGCTCAAGCTGGCGGCCATCGTGCAGGGCCAGGGCGCACAAACCCCGGCACGCGAGATCGACGACCGCTACTTTGCCGAAGACGTGAAAAAACTGTTCGGCGACAACGCGCAGACGGTGATCGATGTCACGCAGAGCCTGCACGGGCCGGACCGTCTGCTCGAGCTTGCGCTGCGCACCGGCCCCTACGGCGACCAGTTTGGCCGCAAGCCCGACGGCCTGAACCTGGCCAAGGTACGCGGTGTGCCCGATGGCATTGACCTGGGTGAACTGACGCCGCGCATGCCCGAAGTGTTGCGCACACCATCGGGCAGGATTGAACTGGCGCCCCCTTCGCTGCTGCAGGATTTGCAGCGCGCTGCGCAGGCCATCAAGGAGCCGGTGCCGGCCATGGTGATCGTCGGCCGGCGCGACGTGCGCTCCAACAACAGCTGGATGCACAACCTGCCCATTCTCGCCAAGGGGCCGATGCGTTGTACCGCGCTCGTGCACCCGGCCGACGCCAAGCGCCTGGGCCTGGCCGACGGCGCGCTGGCCCGCATCAGCAACCAGGGGCGCAGCATCGAGGCGCAGGTGCAGGTCAGTGAGGAGATGATGCCCGGCGTGGTGAGCCTGCCGCATGGCTGGGGCCATGGCCTGCCCGGTACACGCATGGCGCTGGCGGCCGAGCGCCCGGGCGCCAACCTGAATGCGCTGCTGGATGAAGATTGGCGCGACCCGCTGTCTGGCAACGCGGTGCTCAGCGGTGTGCCGGTGGAGCTGCGGCCCCTGGCCGCCTGAACCGGCGTCCGCCTGAAAATACGAGTAAAAAGTGCCATTTGCCCTTATTTCACGGGCGCCAGCAGCTATCTTTTTAATAGCAAATTAAAACACACGCTCAGTCTGCCGACATGCCGCAACTGAGGTTGACCACAGTGCCGGTCATGGCGCCGGCCTGTTCCGACGCCAGGAAAACTGCCGTGTTCGCGATCTCGGCCAGGCGCGGCAATCGCTTGAGCAGCGTACCTTCGGCGGCGCCAGCCAGCATCTCGTCAATGCCCATGCCCGCGGGCAAGGCGACCTGGCGAAACACATCGCGGCTGTGGGAGCCCAGGGTCACGGCCTCCGGAATCGCATGCGAGCGCATGCAGAGCACGCGCACACCGTCGGCGCCCAGCTCGCCGGCCAGATGCCGCGACAGGGCTTCAACACCCGCACACGCCACGCAGTGGCCCAGGTAGCCCGGCCCTGCCATTTTTGACGCCGGCGTGGTCAACATGAGGATCACACCCGCCCCTTCCTTGACCATGTGTCGGGCCACCGCTCTGGCGGTGATGAAGTTGGTGCGGGTGTAGGCCTCGACCGGATAGCTGTAGTCGGCCAGTGACAGGCTGGCCAGGGGCACCCCCTGCACGTGGAAAACGCCCACCGCGTTCAACGCAATGTCAATGCTGCCCGCTCCGGCCGCCACCGCATCGGCGTGCCGGTTCACCGCGTCTTCATCCAGCGCGTCGACCAGTGCGGTCTCCGCCAGGCCGCCAGCGGCCACGATGTCGCGAGCCACAGCATCCAGTTTTTCAGGCGAACGGCCCGCCAGAAAAACGCGGGCCCCGGCCCTGGCAAACGCACGCGCAGCGGCGCCGCCTATGGCTCCGCCTCCGCCATAGATCACGGCAACCTTGCTTCTCAGGATCATTGCTTTTTTCCCGCTGTTTACAGCTCAACCAGGGTCTTGAAGCCGCCCCAGAACATGCGTTTGCCATCGAAGGGCATGGCCTTCGGGTCCATCATCTCGGCCAGCCGCGGGTCAGCCATGACCTTGGCGTTGACGCTGTCGCGCTGCTTGCGCGAGGTGTAGACAATCCATGAAAACACCACCGTCTCACCGGGCTTGAGCTTGACGCTCTGCGGAAAGGAAGTGAGCTTGCCAGGCTTCACATCGTCGGCCACGCACTCGATGTATTCGAGGGCGCCATACTCGCGCCAGATCTTGCCGGCCTTGCGCGACATACGGCGGTAGGCATCAAGTTTGTCCGTGGGAACAGGAACAACAAATCCATCAACATAACGGCTCATGTGAAATCTCCTTGCCTGGTTGTTAAAAATGAAAAGGACAGCGGCCTACTCGGCGCCCTGCCCTGTGGCCTGCCCGTCTGCGCTGCCCGAATGCGCGGCCGTAGCGCCGGGGCGCATCAGCGCTGCGCCCAGCACGGCCGCCGCAGCCGCAAACACGGCACCCAGTAAAAAGGCCAGCTGGTAGCCGCTGTTGAGTGCGGCCAGCGCATCCACGCCGCCGGCTTGCAAATAGCCGGTGCGCGCGGCTGCCGCGCTGGCCAGCACGGCCAGGCCCAACGCGCCACCCATCATGAACGCCGTGTTGACCACGCCCGATGCAATGCCCGACTCGCTGGGCGCCACATCGCTCATGGCGGCCAGCAGCACGGGATTGAAGGCCATACCCGCGCCCAGCCCCAGCAGCAGCATGCCGGGCAGCACATCGGCCACGAACTGGCCGCCCACCGGCGCCCGCGCAAACAGGGCCAGCCCCAGCGCCGCCAGCAGCAAACCCGCGGCCAGCGGCAGCCGTATGCCAAAACGCATGACGATGCGGGCCGACAGCCCCAGCGAAAACGCGGCCATGATCAGGTTGGCCGGAAGAAAGCCCAGGCCGACCTGCAGCGCGCTATAGCCGAGCACCAGCTGCATGTAGAGCGCGGAAATGAAGAACCAGGCAAACATGGCGGCGGCCCACAATACGCCGACGATGTTGGCCATCGCCACATTGCGCAGCCGAAACAGGCCAAGGGGGACCAGCGGCGTGGGCACGCGCGATTCGATGCGCAGGAAAACAGCCATCAGCACGGTGGCAACCGCCAGCAGCCCGAGTGTTTGCAGCGAGGTCCAGCCGGCCTCATTGCCGTTGACGATGGCGTACACCGCCAGCATCAGCGCCGTGGTCACCGTGACGGCGCCCCAGATGTCCAGCCGCGCACCCGCGGCCTGGCCGCGGCCGCCGGGCAGCAGGACCAGGCAGAGGGCAAAGACGGCCGCACCTATGGGCAGGTTGACGAGAAAAATCCAGTGCCAGTTGAGCGCATCGGTCAGCACACCGCCCAGCAGAACGCCAATGCTGCCGCCGCCAGCACAGACAAATCCATAGACGCCCATGGCCTTGGCGCGTTCGGCCGGTTCGGTGAAGAGATTCATGATCAGCGACAGCGCAATGGCAGAGACCACCGCACCGCCCAGGCCCTGCAGGGCGCGCGCCACGATCAGCAGCCACTGCGAATTGGCCAGGCCGCAGGCCAGCGAGGCCAGTGTGAACAGCACCAGCCCCAGCAGGAACAGGCGGCGCTGGCCGTACAGATCGCCCAGCCGGCCGCCCAGCAGCAAAAAGCCGCCGAAAGTCAGCATGTAGGCATTGACCACCCAGACCAGCGAGGTTTCGGTGAAAGCCAGGTCGGTGCGTATCGACGGCAGGGCCACGTTCACGATCGTGGTGTCGAGCACGATCATCAGCACGCCCAGGCAAAGCACAGTGAGTGCCCACCAGCGTTTGCGGCTGTCCATGGTGTGTGTCATGCGCGTTGCTCCTGAGGGAAACGCTGAACAAGTCCCTTGCGGCGCGCGATCAGCCGGGCTCGGGCGGTC
>CAZIYA010000338.1:0-4181 GCA_964543355.1 uncultured Polaromonas sp. | reverse complement strand
CTGGCCAATGTGCGCAAGGTGTACGGTGAACGCGCGCTAGCCATGGGCGCCGCGCTCAAGCGCGAGCTCGGTGATGCGGTGGAGTTCACCCAGCCGCAAGGCGGCCTGTTCTTCTGGGCGCGGCTCACCGGTGCGGGTGGCAAGACGAAAGACGCCGGCGAGTTTGCGAAGAAGGCGATTGAGCAGGGCGTGGCGTTTGTGCCGGGGGCGCCGTTTTACGCCAGCACGCCGGATGTGTCTACCTTCAGGCTGAGCTTTGCCACGGCGGACGTCGGGAAGATTGAAGAAGGCATGGCGCGGCTCGGCAAGGCTATCCAGGGATGAAGAAACTCCTTGCGTTTGCTGCAGTCTTGATCAGTGCAGCAGCACTGGCACAGACCCAGCCGGCCGCTGGCGACCACGCTACCCCTGATGCGGCTCCCGTTCTGTCTACCTACGCCCGGCCAGAAGCGCCTTTGACCCCGGAATATCCACCCGCGGCAATACGCCAGGAGCTGCAGGGCCAGGTGATGGTGAAGCTGCGGGTGCTGGCCAGTGGTGCCGCGGCAGATGTCCAGGTACGTACCAGCTCCGGGTATGCCTTGCTCGATGAAGCCGCGCTTCGCTACCTGCGTGGCGCCCGGTTCGTTCCGGCACAGGATCGCAGGGGCTTGCCCGTCGACAGCCTGGTCATCGTTCCGATCCGCTTCGTTCTTGCGGATTAGCCTGCGAGTTTTCCAAGAAAGCGATTGAGCAGGGCGTGGCGTTTGTGCCGGGGGCGCCGTTTTATGCGGGGAATCCGGATATGAGTACTTTCCGGCTTAGTTTTGCTACTGCGGATGTGGGGAAGATTGAGGAGGGCGTTGGGCGGCTGGGTAAAGCGCTTTAGAGATTTAGGGCGCTAGGCTTTCAAGAACGATTTAGCCACGCTCAATAGGCACATAACCGAGAAGGGCACTTTCAAAGTGCCCTTTGCTTTTCTCGAGGCGATGTTTCCCAGTACGCAATGCAAAAAAAAAATGCGCGTTCGTCCTCCAATTGAAGGAGACGGATTTGTAACAAAGCGCTTACTATGGCTTTTTTATCGAGCAACGCTTGCTTGAGGACCGCGAGGCTGCGGGGGTGAGCAATACGGAGACAAGCATGGCGCTGGAAATAACGGACAAATCTCTAGAGGAACTGGAAGAGCTGCCGACCAATGAGTTGGACGCGTTTCCCGCAGAGTTCGTAAGTAAGTTGGGCGGCGGAATAGTTCGCTGCCTCAGCACGGATAACAAGCCCTTTTCGATAAAGTCTGGAGATCCTTACGAAATATTTTTCCTAGAACCGGCTTATGTGGCTACTGTGGTGATCGAGTTTTCGAAAGCGGTATTTGGGGCTGGACTTCAGCTCTCGATTCACGACGCTTTGAGTAATCGAAATGTCATCAAGAAGATTAACCAAAATGCGCTATCAAGCACCCTCACATTCGAGGTGAATTGCGTCACTAGTGGCGTTTCTATATTTTTGCAGACGGGTTTGTTTGAGGTACTAGGGAAACGCACCTTAGTAATAAAACAGATAAGAATTCTTGGCTTTACGCCTCAAGACTTTGAAAAACTGACTGAGTCTTTGACTCGTCTTCAAGGCTTGCGTGAAACGGCAATTGAAGAACTTTCCCGAGAAAAAACCGACCTTAGCGCAAGGCAAGAAAAAGTCCAGCAACGAGAAATTTCCGTAACTCAACTGGAGACGAACAAAAAAGCTGAGCTTGCCTCGCTTGAGACTACTCTTGAAGAGACGAAGGAAGAAGCTACTGATGCGACTGCTAGCTTGGTTAGCCTCAAAGACGATATTTCACGTGCAGAGACACGTAAGCAGGCTGTTGTTGAACAGATCAGTGCTTATGAGGCGACGGTTCGCAGTATTGATGGGGAAGTCTCCAAGGGGAAAGAGGAACTGCGAGCATTAGCGGTAGAAACATCTGAGGCTGAGCGCCGCCTCCGGGATTTGACCAGCAACGTCAATTTATTTTCGGAGGAATTTTCTTCATTCTCCGATCACGGTGGAAAACAGGCTCGAATTTTCATTTTTCTGAGTATTGTGCCGCTCGTCATAGTCGCAATTTTGACCACACAATTGCTGTTAGGTGCTGTCGATCTTTCAGTGAAATACGTGAAAGAACCAAATATTGACCTGCTAACAGTCTTCGTTACTCGGCTTCCCTATTTGGTGATCTGCGGTTCAATCTTGGCCGTCTGCTCCACAGCGCTTATCTTCCTTTTCAACCGCATTAGTGTGATCTACGCAGAACGGTTGGATTTCTCGAAAATAGGCATTATTGCTAAGGACGTTGCATCTGCTTCTGCGAATGGCCTGTTATTTTCTGACGAACAACTTTACGAAGCGCGGACGTATCTGAAGATCGAGATGCTTAAAGCTTATCTAGGAGGAAATATTGGGGCCTTTACATATGCTAGGCGAGAAGCGCATGAGAAAAAAAATACTGAACCCAAACAGGAAACTCCCGTGCTTGAAGAGAAGGTAAGCGAATAAATCTTTACATGCGAATGAGCCATCATCAATGTCCCCATCAGGCGTCACCACTTCCCTCGCCACCCCAAACCTCCAACGCAGTTCTTAGACCGCCCAAATAGGAAATGACGATGTCAAAGACCGTAAAAAATCATTGCGCCACGTGCAGTGGACAGACGAACCACGAGGTTGTAGGAATCCATACAGAAACCAACGACCCAGAGGATTATCACTGCACGACTGAACATGCAGTTGTTAAGTGTTGTGGGTGTGACTCTGTATCGTTTCGAAAAGCATTTCATGACTATGAAACAGTAATCCAAATCGGCGACGACGAATGGGACTATGACCTAACGGTCGATATCTACCCCAAGAAGGCGCGTGGAAAACTTGATTTGCAGCATGCTCCAGAAATTGTAAAGAGCATATATGACGAGACGTGTAATGCGTTCAGTGATGGCTCGTATACGCTAGCAGGCATAGGCTTTCGCGCAACAATTGAAGCTATTTGCAATGATCAGGAAATTGCCGGCAAGGAATTGCACACCCGCATTAATAATCTGGCAGCCAAGGGGTTGATTTCCAAGAAAGATTCAACGCGATTGCATTCAATACGTTTTCTTGGGAACGATGCTGCACACGACATAAAGAAGCCATCGGTGCAGACATTAGAGGCGGCGCTCACCATTATTGAGCACCTCCTGACGACTATCTACCTCATAGATAAGCAAACAAAAGGAAGGCTGCAGGAGGTTATTGGCGAATATTCCGTTTTTGAGGGAATGCTAGAGAAAAAGTTGGCAGCTTTCGCCGCAGGCGATGAGTATCCAATACAGACGTTTTTTGGGACCGATGCACGTTTGTTGACGGGTTCAACAAAGCTCTTTGAAAGACAACTAATCCAAGAAATAGGCAAAGCCAAATTTGCTCGGTTACGAGTCGGGAAGAAAGTTAAATTGCAGAATTCGAAAGAAGAACTGCAACATTTCATTGTGACTGGGCAGTCTTCGGTGGCCGCAGCTCCCTAGATCGAGCTTTGGGGTTGCTGCTGCTAAGGCAGGCTGTGCCTTACCCCAGTTGTTGCGGGTTATCGAAGATGCCTGCTGAAGGCTAGGCACTCACACGATTCGCCGAAACCAGCGCAGCGACAGAAACCCCGCTGTAAGCGCGAACGCCGCTGACAGCAGGGCTATCAACGCACTCACCTCCGTCTCCCGCGTCTGCACCTGCACTCGCGACCCCAGGTTTTCGTAGACGCTGCGCAACGCTTCCGCTGTGCCCGCATGGTGGTACTCACCGCCGGTCATGCGGGCGACCTCGCGCAGGGTGGGTTCGTCCAGCTGCAGGTAGATGGGCATGTCTTCGGTCATCGCGCCGTTGCCGCCCACGCTTCCCAGGCCGATGACGTAAATGCGCACGCCGCGGTCGGCGGCCATTTTGGTCGCATCCAGGGTGTCCACCCCCGTGGTGCGGCGGCCGTCGCTCAACAGGATGATGGCTGCGGCGTCGTACGAGCCCGGTGCGACCGGTGCGATCTGCCGGGGCGGCGGCTTGTCCTTGTCGTCCAGGCTGCGTCCGCGCGGCTTGGTGCCGAAAGTCATTTCTTCGAGGTTGATGTCCTGGTCCGGGAACAACTCGGCCAGGCTGGTCACGATGGCGCTGCCGACGGCGGTGCCGATCTGCATCTG
>CAZIYA010000337.1:0-4191 GCA_964543355.1 uncultured Polaromonas sp. | reverse complement strand
AAGGCCTGGGCTCGGGCGTGCCGATTGGTGCGGTCGTGGCCGGCCCGAAAGCCGCCCACATTTTTGGCCCCGGCAACCACGGCACCACTTTTGGCGGCAACCCGCTGGCCATGCGCGCCGGGGTGGAAACCATCAGGATCATGGAAGAAGAAGGCCTGCTGGCCAATGCAGCCAAGGTCGGCGCACACCTGAAGTCCGCGCTCAGCCGTGAACTGGCCGCCGAGCTCAAATCGGGCGCCGTCAAGGAGATTCGCGGCCTGGGCCTGATGCTGGGCATTGACCTGGCCAAGCCCTGCGGCGAATTGCTCAAACGTGCTGCCGACAACGGCCTGCTGCTCAGCGTGACGGCCGACAGCGTGATCCGGCTGGTGCCGCCGCTGATCATCACGCAGGCTGAGGCTGATGAAATCGTGGCCATTTTGTGCCCGCTGATCAAGCAGTTGCTGGAGGAAAAACCATGAGCACGCCGGTCACCGCGGCCATCCGCCACTACCTGCAGTTCAGCGATTTCAACGCCGCCGAATACGCCTATGTTTTCGAGCGTGCTGCCCTCATCAAGAAAAAATTCAAGGCTTACGAAAAGCATCAACCGCTGGTGGACCGCACGCTGGCCATGATTTTCGAGAAAGCCTCGACACGAACCCGCGTGAGTTTTGAAGCCGGCATGTACCAGATGGGCGGCAGCGTGGTTCACCTGACCACCGGCGACAGCCAGCTGGGCCGCGCCGAGCCGATCGAGGACAGCGCCAAGGTTATCAGCCGCATGGTGGACCTGGTGATGATCCGCACTTACGAGCAGACCAAGATCGAGCTGTTTGCCGAGCACTCGCGTGTGCCGGTGATCAACGGCCTGACCAACGAGTTCCACCCCTGCCAGATCCTGGCCGACATCTTCACCTACATCGAGCACCGCGGCAGCATCAAGGGCAAGACGGTGGCCTGGGTCGGCGACGGCAACAACATGGCCAACACCTGGCTGCAGGCCAGCGAGATCCTCGGTTTCAAGGTGCACCTGAGCACGCCGACCGGCTACGAAGTCGACCAGTCGGTGGCCGGCATCCGCTCAGCCGACAGCTACAAGGTTTTCAAGGACCCGATGCAGGCCTGCGCCGGCGCCGACCTGGTGACCACCGACGTCTGGACCAGCATGGGCTACGAGGCCGAAAACGAAGAGCGCAAGAAGGCCTTCGCAGACTGGTGTGTGGATTCGGACATGATGAAGGCGGCCAGACCCGATGCACTATTCATGCACTGCCTGCCGGCGCACCGGGGGGAAGAGGTCGAAGCTGAAGTGATCGACGGGCCGCAGTCGGTGGTCTGGGACGAAGCGGAAAACAGATTGCACGTGCAGAAGGCACTCATGGAGTTCCTTCTGCTCGGATGGATCGAATGACATTCGACCCGGTGGCGCGCCAGCGCCGGCAAGCTGTTTCGGCGCAGGCTCATGTGTGCGCAGCACACGTGAAGCGGCGGCAAGCCGCGTGCCATAGCCAAAACCGCTTGCATGTGCAGAAAGCCCTGATGGAGTTTCTGCTGCTGGGCAAGGTAGCCTGACCGGCCCAACCATGTGGTTTGTGCCGGCGCATCGCGACGAATTGCTGCTGCGCTGGTCGGGACTCGGAACCAGCCTTGGCTGCGCCGGGCAAACGTGGGACCTTGAAGGCCGGCGCCTGGTGCGCAGCTGGGCGCGCTGGCCGCGCCGCTACCACAACACCCCTCACCTGCACGCCTGCCTGCGGCACCTCGCCCAGGTTCGCGGCGAGCTGGCCGACCCCCACGCGGTGGAACTGGCGCTGTGGTTTCACGATGCAATTTATTGGCCGTGGCTGCCGCGTAATGAAGAAAAGAGCGCCGTCTGGGCCCGACGTTTTATTCTGGAAATGGGTCTTGGCCCTGAAATGAGCGGCGCCGTCAGCCGTCATATCCTCGACACCAGGCACCAGGCAGTGCCGCATCCCGGCGATGCGCAGTGGGTGGTTGATATTGACCTGGCTATCCTCGGCCAGAGCGAAGCCGTCTACCGCCAGTTTGAAAAAGAGGTGCGCAGCGAGTACCGCTGGGTGCGCTGGAGCCGCTACGTGCAGGGCCGAAGCGTTGTCCTTCGATCATTTCTGGACCGACCGCGGATCTACAGCACACCCTGGTTTTTCGATCGCTGCGAGTTGCCTGCCAGACGCAATTTGACGCGAGCCATCGAAGCGCTTTCGCATGGGCGAATGTATTGAGCCTGGCGCGCTGCAAATGGCTCAGGTTATAGCGGGCCATTCATCAAATACCTTCCTCCGCAATACTTCGATCGACCTGAAGAAGCTCGACCGGTGCGCCGTTGTCTTCAATAAAAGCAACCAGCACGCCAGGGCTGGGACTGTTCGGCTCGATGATGACCTTCTTACCCCGTATGGCCTCGGCGAGGTTCTCAACTTCGAAAGCCACGTGCGGCACGGTTTTCACCAGCTCTGGATACGGCGCATCGTCCTCGTAACGTACCCATTCCACGCCATAGGGATTCTTTCCATAGCCACTGACATACATTTTCAGGTGCTTCAGATGGATTTCATCCTTTAACTTTTCCGTGGTCGGTATGCCCAGGTGGTGGTATTTCATTTTTTCTTCAGGCTCCCAACACATCAAGTAAGCGCGTCAGCAAGTAGGAGCCGGCATCAAGCCCGGGGAATCAACCCCGGCCGACAAATGGCATCTTGGTCGCCATGATGGTCATGAACTGGACATTCGTGGACAGCGGCAAGGCGGCCATGTGCACCACCGCATCAGCGACATGGTTCACATCCATCAGCGGCTCGATCGCAATCTCGCCGTTTGCCTGCGGCACACCCTTGGCCATGCGTGCAGCCAGCTCGGTCTGGGCGTTGCCGATGTCAATCTGGCCGCAGGCGATGTCGTACTTGCGGCAATCAAGCGAGATCGATTTGGTCAGGCCGGTGATGGCATGTTTGGTCGCGGTGTAGGGCGCCGAGTTGGGACGCGGAGCGTGCGCCGAGATGGAGCCGTTGTTGATGATGCGCCCGCCCTGCGGTGATTGCGCCTTCATCAGGCGGATTGCCTGCTGCGCGCACAGGAAGGAGCCGGTCAGGTTGATGTTGACCACGTTTTGCCACTGCTCGAAAGTCAGCTCTTCCATGGGCACGGCCGGCGCGCCGACGCCGGCGTTATTGAACAGCAAATCCAGGTGCCCGAACGTGGCATGTACCTTGTCGAAAGCAGCGCGCACCGCTTCTGGCTGGCTGACGTCGCAAGGCACAGCCAGCGCATCCTGGCTGCCCGACTCTTTGACCACCTCGTTCAGGGCGTCAGCGCGCCGCCCGACCAGTGCCACGCGATAACCCGTGCGCAACAGCGCCAGCGCCACTGCCTTGCCTATGCCGGAGCCTGCGCCGGTAACCAGTGCGACCTTGCCGTTCGATGTCATGGGTGTGCCTTTGTCTCTTGATGTGAATGAAATGGCGGCTCGCCAGCGCATGGCGCCGCACCCTGCGAATTGTGCCCGAGCTGCATCAGCCGCGCTTGCACTGCCACGGCGTTACGCCCCAACTACTTTAGGTTTCAACTATTTTGAAAACCTGTTGGAAATAACCGACACCACGGGTTTTACAGCGGTGCTACCTTTGTGCCATGACCTCCAGCGCCCCTTCTTCCCGCACTGTCCATGGTGCAGCCAGGCCTCTGAAAATATGGGACATTTCGCCCGCCGTGGACGAGCAGGCCGCCGTGTTTCCGGGCGACGCGGCTTACTCGCAGAAGCTGCACTTTGCGCTGGCGCCCGGCTGCCCGGTCAACGTCAACACCCTCACCTTCTCGCCGCACACCGGCGCGCACGCCGACGCCCCCATGCACTACGCCAATGGCCAGCCGGCGATTGGCGCCGTCGACTTGCTGCCCTACCTGGGCCCGTGCCGCGTCATCCATTGCCTGGACTGCGGCCCGCTGGTGGAACCGCAGCACATCGCCCACGCGCTGGAAAACCTGCCGTCCCGCGTGCTGCTGCGCACCTCGACGACCGCCAGCCAATCCTGGGCATCATTTACGGCCATAGCCCCCACCACACTTGCGCTGCTGGCTAGCAAAAACATAGCACTTGTCGGCATCGACACGCCCAGCGTGGACCCCGCCACCAGCCAGGACCTGCCCAGCCACCACCTGCTGCTGCAGCACGACTTGCGCGTGCTGGAAAAC
>CAZIYA010000336.1:0-4209 GCA_964543355.1 uncultured Polaromonas sp. | reverse complement strand
CATGGCTAAAGGCGCACGCGAAAAAATCAAGCTGGAATCTACCGCCGGCACCGGTCATTTCTACACGACCACCAAGAACAAAAAAACCACGCCTGACAAGATGCTGATCATGAAATTTGATCCAAAGGCACGCAAGCATGTGGAATACAAGGAAATCAAGCTGAAGTAATTCAGCCTGATCAGCCTGATTCGGCGACGCTCAGGCTTCGCCCCTTAAAAACCCGCTGGTCTCCGGCGGGTTTTTTTATGCCTGCGAGGAACCGGTAGCTCCGGTGCTTGCGATCCGCACCTTCTTTGGCGCGCAACCTGGTCAATCGGGGGAAGACACAGAAAAGCCGTGGATGACCTGCATTGCTCCATGCGACACCGCAGGCCGATGGTCGCCCCCCCCCCTGCACATCCATCCCCCGTGAAAAAGCCGCAGCAGCAGTAACGCTGATGCGGCTTGAGCCGATTCCGGCCGAAGGCCGGCCGTGGGGGAAAACTTCAGGCGCGCGCGGCGCGCAGCTTCATCGAAAACTCCTGCAGGGCAGCAATGCCGCTTTCTTCAGCACGGTGGCACCAGGCCTGGAGGTCGGTCGCGAGCTGTTCACGGGATGCCGACGTTGACAGCCACATCTGGCGCAACTCTTCGCGCATGGTGACCATCTTGTCGAGCACCGGATGCTCGGCGCGGGCCTGTGCAATCTGTGGCTTGACCGTGGCCGGCACCTGGTCGTCGTCGCGATGCAGCCAGCGGTTGGCAGCCTTCAGCACCGAGATGTCGGCCTTGCGGGCTTTCAGTGCTTCGATTTCAGCCTTGCCGGCACGGCGCAGTTCACGTGCAAAGCCGGCCATCACCTCGTAGCGGTGGGCAATCAGGGCTTCGAGTGTTTTCTCGTCGGCCACGGGCTGGATATTGCCCAGCTGCAGCTTGGGCGGCACCTTCTTGACGGTCGCCAGACCAACTTTCTCCATCGCGCGGATGTAGATCCAGCCGATGTCGAACTCGTAGGGTTTGACGGAAAACTTGGCCGACGTCGGGTAGGTGTGGTGGTTGTTGTGCAACTCTTCGCCGCCGATCATGATGCCCCAGGGCGAAATGTTGGTGCTGGCGTCGGGCGCTTCAAAGTTGCGGTAGCCCCAGTAGTGGCCGATGCCATTGATGATGCCGGCCGCCGTCACGGGAATCCAGGCCATCTGCACCGCCCATACAGCCAGACCGGCTGCACCGAACAGGGCAAGGTTGATGATCATCATCAGGCCCACGCCCTGCCAGCTGTAGCGGGTGTAGACATTGCGCTCAAGCCAGTCGTTCGGCGTGCCGTGACCGTACTTGACCATGGTTTCCTTGTTCTTGCTCTCTGCGCGGTACAGTTCGGCGCCTTCCCAGAACACCTTCTTGATGCCATAGGCTTGCGGGCTGTGCGGGTCTTCGGCCGTTTCGCATTTGGCGTGGTGCTTGCGGTGGATGGATACCCACTCCTTGGTCACCTGCCCCGTGCCCAGCCAGAGCCAGAAACGGAAAAAATGGGAAGGAATGGCGTGCAGATCCATCGCCCGGTGCGCCTGGTGGCGGTGCAGGTAAATCGTCACGCTGGCGATGGTGATGTGGGTCGTCACCAGCGTATACAGCACTATTTGCCACCAGCTGGCGGCTAGCAAACCATTGGCCAGCCAGTCGAGGGCGGCATCAAACAAGACCATGTGAATCCTTTAAACAATCCGGAACAGTGCCCTGCATCGAAACCAAAACCTCTGTGCCGGACAAGCTTTCCATTGTAAGGGCGGCGACCGGAATCACCAACCGGGAAATCCCGAAAACCGGCCTATCCGGCACAAGTTCTCGAAACCACCGCAGACCTTCAAAAAGAGGTTATCGGACGCCTTCTTCCCTTAAACGACATCAGCTTTCTGCCAGACGGCGGCAAAAAAACCGTCCGTTCCGTGCAGGTAGGGCCATAAGCGCAGGTAGGGGCCGCTGCAGAGCTTGCCGGCACCTTCCACCCCTAAATGAGTCAGAAGCGCGCTCGTTTCAAGAGGCGTGAAATCTTTATTGGCGGCGCTGAAGGCCTCGGCAATCGCTTCGTTTTCGTCGCGCAGGATGCTGCAGGTGGCATACACCAGCCGGCCGCCCGGCTTGAGCAGCCGCGCGGCGCTCTGCAAAATGGCGGTCTGCTTGGCGGTCAGCTCCTCAATGGCCTTGGGGTTGTGCCGCCATTTGAGATCGGGATTGCGCCGCAGTGTTCCCAGGCCCGAACAGGGCGCATCAACCAGCACCCGGTCAATCTTGCCAGCCAGGCGCTTGATGCGGTCGTCACGCTCGTGCGCAATCGCGACCGGGTGAACGTTGGAAAGGCCGCTGCGCGCCAGCCGCGGCTTCAGCGCATCGAGCCGGTGGCCCGAAGTATCGAAAGCATAAAGCCGTCCGGTGTTGCGCATGCTCGCACCCAGAGCCAGCGTTTTGCCGCCGGCGCCGGCGCAAAAATCGACTACCATCTCGCCGCGCTTGGCATCGACCAACAAGGCCAGCAGTTGCGAACCCTCGTCCTGCACCTCTACCGCACCGCGTGTGAAGGCGTCGAGCTTGTTGAGCGCCGGCTTGCCGTCCAGCCGCAAACCCCAGGGAGAATACGGCGTAGCTACGGTTTTGATAGCTACTTTCGCAAGCTCCTTCTGGATATCAGCTCTTTTATCCTTCAAGGTATTGACGCGCAAATCAAGGCCCGCCGGCGCATTGAGGCTGTCCACCAGCGGCCAGAAGTCCTCACCGAGCTGCGCCTTGAGCGGCTCGACCAGCCAGGCCGGCAGGTTGTGCCGGTGCAACTCCATCAGGTCCGAGGGCTGGACCTGGTCGCAACGGGCCAGCCAGTCCTTTTCAGGAGCCGTCAAGGCACCCAGCAGGAAATCCCGTTCCGCCGCAAAGCCAAGAATGGCCAGACGCCGCTCCGGCGGGCCACTGCCGTGCTGGGCCAGATAGGTATAAAGATTTTTCTTGCGCAGGACGCCGTAAATCGTTTCGGCGACCGTGGCGCGCTCACGCGGGCCCAGACGCTGCTCACGGAAATGGCGCGACACCACCATGTCGGCGGGGTGTTCAAATTTGAGAACCTGCTTGAGAAGCGTGGAACAACTGTCGAGTAAGGCGTTAGGATGCATGGCCTCATTGTCCCACCGCGGGCCTGCGGCGCGCCTTTTCACTCTGGATGACCATGTCCGACGACCTTCCACCGCTGATAGAAACCCCGCCCGGCCTGTACCGCCACTACAAGGGTCTGATGTACGAGGTGGTGGGCACGGTACGGCACAGCGAAACCCTGGAGCCTATGACGCTGTACCGCGCCCTGTATGGCGAAAAAGGCCTGTGGGTGCGGCCGGCGGCCATGTTCAATGAAGAGGTGGTAATGGACGGCGTGCGCCAGTCGCGCTTTGCCAGGCAACACCAAGGACAGCACTGACCTGCCTCGCCGATAATGGCGGGTTATGTCCGAACCCACCGAAATCGAAAAACAGGTCAAGCGCCGCCGCACGTTTGCCATCATCTCTCACCCTGACGCGGGTAAAACCACGCTGACCGAAAAGCTGCTGCTCTTCTCTGGCGCAATCCAGATTGCCGGCAGCGTGAAGGCGCGCAAGGCCGCGCGCCACGCCACCTCGGATTGGATGGAGATTGAAAAGCAGCGCGGCATCTCGGTGGCCTCTTCGGTCATGCAGATGGAATACCGCGACTGCGTGATCAACCTGCTGGACACACCAGGCCACCAGGATTTTTCTGAAGACACTTACCGCGTGCTGACCGCCGTGGATGCTGCGCTGATGGTGATTGACGCCGCCAACGGCGTCGAGCCGCAAACGCGGCGCCTGCTGCAGGTCTGCCGCGCACGTAACACACCCATCCTGACCTTTGTCAACAAGATGGACCGCGAGGTGCAGGACCCGATGAGTGTGATGGACGAGATCGAGCAGGAGCTCGGGATGACGGTGGTGCCTTTCACCTGGCCGGTTGGTATGGGCAAGCTGTTCCACGGCGTCTACGACAGGCGCGAAAAACGCATGCGCGTCTTCAGCCCCGGCGAAGACAAGGCCGGCGGCGACGATGAAATCCTCGCTGGCCTGGACAATGCCGAAGCCGGCAAACGTTTTGGTGCCGAGTTCACCCAGGCGCAGGGCGAGCTGGAACTGCTGGAGGGCGCCTCGCCCGAATTTGACCGTGCCGCGTTTCTGGCCGGC
>CAZIYA010000335.1:0-4230 GCA_964543355.1 uncultured Polaromonas sp. | reverse complement strand
AAGGGCATGGACCCGGCCGTCGTCGCCACACTGCATGAAGCTTTCCGGAAAACGCTGAACGACCCGGCAGTGCTGGCGACGTTCGACAAGTACGACCAGTCGGTGATCTACATGAACACCGCGCAGTACACCAGGTTCGCCCGCGAGACCTTTGCCGCTGAAAAAGCCACGATCGAACGGCTGGGCTTGACCAACAAAGGTTGACACCGGGCCATGGGGTGTTGCATGCATCGCCCCATGGCAACCCGGCAGCGCCTGTTTCGTGGGCAAACTGATGCAAGCCACGGCTGGCAAGGCTTTGACGACTTTTTCGCGTGCTTATCCACAGATTCGTGCACAGGATGCGTGGGCAACCCGGCCCCCGCGTTTATGGGAGATGCCGCGCGAAACAGGTCCGCAGGCCTTGCGCCGGCATTTTTTTTCAGAACTTTTTCCGAGCGCTTGTCCCTGGACATGACCGGGGAACCAGGCGCCGCAGCGGCTGCCCGGGAGGCTTCCTGCGCTATGCTCTCGGCCTATCCCTTCACTGGTGCCGACATGACCTTCAAACCTTTCAGTCTTCTTCCTGCCGCGCTGTTGGCGGCCATGCTTTTGTTGAGTGCTTGCGGCGACGCACCCGGTACCGGTGCCACGGCCAAGGCCGGCTCCACCCCGGTTTCAACCGCCGCCATTGCCGCCGAGGCCAAAGGCTTCATCGCCGGCCAGGCCATGAGCGCACGCACGGTGTATGTGTTTTTCGATGCCCAGTGCCCACACTGCACCGCGCTGTGGATAGCCGCCAAACCCCTGAAGTTGCAAGCCAAATTTGTCTGGATTCCCGTGGGCCTGCTGAACGCCTCAAGCACCGCCCAGGGCGCCACCCTGTTGGCCGCCGAAGACCCGGTGGCGGCGATGGATGAACACGAAGCGTCCATGCAGGCCAAAGGCGGCGGCATCAGCGCCGGCAGCGACATCGCCGTGCAAAAGGAAATGGTGGAGAAAAACACCGCGCTGCTGACTCGCCTGGGTTTTGCGTCGATTCCAACGATTGTCGGCACGCACGCACAAACCGGCGCGCTGGTCACACAGGAAGGCTCCATGCCGACCGCGGCGCTGGCCGCCCTGCTCGGGCTGCAGGTACCGGCAGCGCAGTAGACACGTTTTTATAACAAAAAGTGGCTCCAGCCCAATAACGACGGGCGCAAGCAGCTCTCTTTTTGATAGCTCGCCGACCGCTGCGCCTAAAAGAGCACGCGGCTGCGGATGGTGCCCGCCACCCCGGCCAGCTTGGCCAGCGCCATGTCGGAATGGGTGGCGTCGATGTCGATCACCACATAACCGATGGCCTCGTTGGTCTGCAGGAACTGCGACGCGATGTTGATGTTGTTGTCCGAGAACACGCGGTTGATTTCGGCCAGCACGCCGGGCACGTTGCGGTGGATGTGCAGCAGGCGATGTTTGCCCGGGTGGGCAGGCAGCGCCACTTCAGGGAAGTTGACCGACGAGGTGGAGGTGCCGTTGTCGCTGTACTTGACGAGTTTTTCCGCCACCTCGACGCCGATGTTTTCCTGGGCCTCCATGGTCGAGCCGCCCACATGCGGCGTCAGGATCACGTTGTCCAGGCCGCGCAGGGGCGACTCGAACACGTCCTTGTTGCTGCGCGGTTCGACGGGGAAAACGTCGATCGCCGCACCGAGCAATTTCTTGGCGCGAAGCGCTTCGGCCAGCGGTTCAATCTCGACCACGGTGCCGCGCGAAGCATTGATCAGCACGCTGCCGGGCTTCATCGCGGCAATTTCGGCCGCGCCCATCATCCACTGCGTGGCCTGGGTCTCGGGCACATGCAGGCTGACCACATCCGACTGCGCCAGCAGCTCGGTGAGCTTGCCGGCCTGGCGCGCATTGCCCAGCGGCAGCTTGGTGACCACGTCGAAAAACACCACCTGCATGCCCAGCGCCTCGGCCAGCACCGACAGCTGCGTGCCGATGGAGCCGTAGCCGACGATGCCCAGCGTCTTGCCGCGGATTTCATAAGCGTTCTCTGCCGTCTTGAGCCAGCCGCCGCGGTGCGCCACCGCACTTTTCTCGGGCACGCCGCGCAGCAGCAGGATGGCCTCGGCCAGCACCAGCTCGGCCACCGAACGGGTGTTGGAAAACGGCGCATTGAACACCGCGATGCCGCGCTCGCGCGCCGCGTTCAGGTCCACCTGGTTGGTGCCTATGCAAAAACAGCCGACGGCTGCGAGCTTGCTTGCGTGGGCAAACACATCGGCGGTGAGCTGGGTGCGCGAGCGGATGCCGACAAAATGGGCATCGGCGATTTTTTTCTTCAGCTCCTCGCCTTCCAGGGCGCCGGTCAGGCTTTCGATCTGTGTGTAACCCGCTGCCTGGAGAACCTGCACGGCCGAGGGGTGAATGCCCTCCAGCAGGAGAAACTTGATCTTGTTCTTGTCGGTCGAGGTTTTGCTCATGGCGCTCAGGCGGGTGGTGGAGCACCGAAGTATGACCCAAGGCATGGGCCCCGGCCTCTGGCGCCGGTTTTGACCGCACGGAAAAAGGGTTCAATCGACCGGCGCAGGGGCCGCGCGGGCCAGGGCCTGGCTCCGGCTTGTGAACTGCGCCAGCGCCACGCCCACCAGGGTCAGCGCTGCACCGGCCAGCTTGATGGCGGTGTACTGCTCACCGGCAAACAGCCAGGCCACAAGGCCGGCCACCGGCGGCATCAGATACATCAGCGGCGCCGTGCGGGCCACGCCGCGCACCGCGTTGACCCAGCCCCAGACCAGCCAGCCGAGAAAGGCCGACACCGTGACCGACCAGACCAGGCTGGCCCACACCGCCAGCGAGGCCTCGCCCCAGGGCGCGGACAGACCGGCCGGCAGCGAAAACAGCAGCACCGGAATGCTGCCGAGCAAGGTGGCATAAGCCATGGTCACCACACCGCCGTGGCGCTCGATCAGCGGTTTGGCGGCCACGGTGTACCACGAGAAAAAACTCGCCGCGACCAGCAGGAACAGATCGCCCCCGGTGGCGCGCCAGTTGCCGCCCAGCAGCTTGTCGGACAAGAAGATCAGCACGCCGACAAAGGCCACCGCCACGCCGCCAATTTGCGCCCTGTGCAGCTTCTCCACCCCCATGAAGCGCAGGATCAGCAAGGTGAAGATGGGCCCGCAAGCCAGGATCAGCGAGCTGGAAAACGCAGTGGACCAATGAATGCCGTAGGTCACCATGCCCACATGCAGGAAGTGCCCGGCCACGCCAAGCCGCGCCAGCTGCCAGAACTCCCGGCGAGTGATACGCGGGAAATGCCTGCCAAAACGCCAGGCCAGCAAGGCCAGTGCACACAGCGGCATGATCAGGTAGCGGGCAAACAGAAAGCCGCCGGGCCCCACCACATTGAAGACAAACTTCTGCAGGGAAAAATTGATGCCCCAGATCACGACCAGCACCAGCGCCGCCGCCAGGGCGCTGGACGCCCGGCGGAGTTTTTTCTGTTCAGGGGTCATCGCGCCGTATGCAGTAAAAAGTAATAGTCAAATAGGCCGCTAGCCCAATGGATTCGAGCGAAAGCAGCTATCATTTTTGAAGCATAGCAGCTTCCGTCCGGTCTTGCCGGCCGCGCCCACCCTGGCCGCAATGCATCAGAAATTGCTGCCGACCAGTTCTTCCAGCTGGGCCGGGTCCACCGGCTTGGTGAAATGGTGGTCAAACCCGGCTTCCTGCGCCTTGCGCTTGTCATCGGCCTGGCCCCAGCCGGTGAGGGCCACGATGACGGGCGCCGGCACCTGGGCGAGCTGGCGAATCCTGCGGCAGGCTTCGTAACCATCCATCTGCGGCATGCCGATGTCCAGAAAAATGATCTCCGGGCTGAAGCTTGCAGTCATCGCTATCGCCTCGGCACCGTCATGGGCCGTGCGCACTTCGTGCCCCATCATGCCCAGCAGACTGGCGAGGGTGAAGGCGGCGTCCCTGTTGTCATCGGTCACCAGAATACGGCGCGGCGCGAAGGCTGTGCCCGAGCCCTGGGCCGGGTCCGGGCTGCGGTCCGCGTCTGCCCCGGGCAGCACTTGCGCGGCCCCCGCCACCGGAAGCCAGACAACAAAGCGGCTGCCCGGGCGGTCACCGCGGTTTTCGGCCCGAATGCTGCCGCCGTGCATCTCGACAATCTTGCGCACCAGCGTCAGGCCGATGCCCAGCCCGCCCTGGGCCTGCGGCGTGGCCGGGCTGGGTTCGCCCTGAACGAACATGTCG
>CAZIYA010000334.1:0-4234 GCA_964543355.1 uncultured Polaromonas sp. | reverse complement strand
CGACCTGGACCTGCTGGCGCCCATGGCTGCGGACAAGCTGGCGGCGGTGTATGTGACCATCACCACGCTGGACGCTGCAGTGGCGCGCAAGCTCGAACCGCGCGCCGCGGCGCCGCACCGGCGCCTGCGCACCATACGCACACTGGCGGAAGCGGGCGTGCCGGTGGGGTTGAGCCTGGCACCGCATATTCCGTTTGTCACCGATGACATGGAGCAGGTTCTCGAAGCCGCGTGGGAGGCAGGTGCTCGCTCGGCCTTCTACCACGTGATCCGCCTGCCCTGGGAGGTGGCGCCGCTGTTCAAGCAATGGCTGGAGCTGCATTACCCGCAGCGCGCGAGCCGTATCATGGCGCGCATCCACGAGATGCGCGGCGGCAAGGACTACGACGCCAATTTCGCCACGCGCATGAAAGGCAGCGGCCTCTGGTCTGACCTGGTGCGCCAGCGGTTTGAGAAGGCTTCGAAGCGGCTGGGCTTCAACCGCGAGCGCGTCGAGCTTGATTTGAGCCATTTCCGGCCACCGGGGGCATCAGGGCAGGGCAGCCTGTTCTGACCGGAAACCTTCCGGTTTAACGCAGGTAGCTGCGGTTGAGCCGCACTTCCAGTTTTGTCTGCAGCGCTTCGAATGATGCGCTCATGGCCCAGTACATGGCCGCAGCCGCCAAGTAGAGCGGAAAAGGCTGGAAGGTGGTGGCAATGACTTCCTTGGTGGCCAGCATCAGCTCACTCACAGCAATCACCGAGACCAGCGAGGTGTCCTTGATCAGGCTGATCAGGCTGTTGGACAGGCTGGGCACGGCCAGCCGCAGGGCTTGCGGGCCGACGACGTAGCGCAGCGTTTGCGTTTGTGTCAGTCCCAGGCTGCGGGCGGCGTTCCACTGTCCATGCTCCACGCCGTTGATGGCGCCGCGAATGGTTTCCGACAGGTAGGCCCCGACGTTGAGGCTCAGCCCCAGAATGCCGGCCGTGATCGGGTCGAACTGGATGCCCATGCTGGGCAGGCCGAAGTAAATCACGAACAGTTGCACAAGCAGCGGCGTGCCCCGCATGCAGCTGACATACAGCGCTGCAAATTGCGCAAGGCCTGGCACTTTGGCCAGCCGCGTGATGGCGACCAGGGTGCCGATAACCGCGCCAAAAAAAACGGACGTCACCGCCAGCAGCAATGTCCATCCGGCGCCTTTGAGCATCACGGGCAGCGCATCGCGCAGCAACTGGGTCACACCGGACAATTCCATGGCAGTCTCCACAAATAAAAAACCCGGCCACAGGCCGGGGGTGCTTCAGATGTCGGTAGCGCTGAATGAATGGTACTTGCTTCTAGGAACTTCTCATTTGGCGACGGGCGGCTTGCTCACGTCGCGGTCGAACCACTTGTTGGAGATTTTTGCAAACGAGCCGTCCGCGCGCAGATCGGCGAGTGCCTTGTCGATGGCGGCCTTGAACTTCGGATTGTTCTTGACAAACGGAATGCCGGATTTTTCCAGTTCACCCACGGGCGCGCCGGGCTTGAGGGGCAATTTGGTTTTTTTGACGATGTAGGGGATCAGCAGGCTGTCATTGAGCGCCGCGTCGATGCGGCCCAGGGCCAGGTCCTGCAAATACTCCTGCGCGCCGGGATAGGTTCTGATGTCGATGCCGCCTTCCTTTTTGGCGATGTCGGCAAAGTTGGTACCCTGACCCAGGCCGAGTTTTTTGCCTTTGAGGTCGGCCAGCGTCCTGAACTCGCGCTTCTCGTCCTTGCGAACGATGAGTTGCGGGCTGGAGACGGTGTAGGGCTCGGAAAAGTCAAACGTTTCCTTGCGCTTGTCAGTGATGCCGACCTGGTTGATGACGACATCGTATTTACCTGCCTGCAGGCCGGCGAGGATGGCGCTCCATTCGCTGGTGGTGAATTCAGCCTTGACGCCGAGCTTTTGTGCCAGCGCATTGGCAAGCTCCACTTCGAAGCCGGCGAGCTTGTCGTTTTCCTTGTAGTTGAACGGCGGGTAAGTGCCTTCCAGTGCAACCCTCAAGGTGCCGCGCTGCTTGACGGTGTCCAGCAAGTCAGCGGCGCCGGCAGCGCTGGCCACCAAAGCCAGGGTGAGGAGAACGGTCGAGGTCAGCAGGTTGCGAATATTCATATTCTCTTATTCGTATAAAAATTAAAACTTGCAAGAAGAATGAATATTAAAACTGCTGACTGGAAACGGCAGGCGAAAGCCTGCAAATCCCTGATGCAGATCGGGTAATTGAGCGCGCCGGACGCTTGCTGAGTCACTCCGACAACTGCCGGGCGTGGTGGTTCAGGTGGTCGGCCATGAAGGTGGCGATGAAGTAATAACCGTGGTCATATCCCGGGTGCCAGCGTAGTTGCAAGGCCTGGCCGGCTTGGGCGCAGGCCGCTTCAAACAGCTGCGGATGCAACTGTTCTGCCAGGAATTTGTCGGCCAGGCCCTGGTCGATCAGGATGCCGCCCGGATAGGGTGCAGCCTGCAGGCCGCCCATGAGCGCGGTGGCATCGTGCGCAGCCCAGTTGGCTTCATCCTTGCCCAGGTAACCGGTGAAGGCCTTGCGGCCCCACGGGCACTGGCTGGGTGCGCAGACCGGCGCAAAAGCCGAGACGGACTTGAAGAGGCCGGCGTGCCTGAGCGCCAGCGTCAGCGCGCCGTGTCCGCCCATCGAGTGGCCGAAGATGCCTATCCGGCTGGGGTTGAGGGGCAGGGTATGGGTCAGCAGCGGCAGCAGCTCCGTGGTGATGTAGCTTTCCATGCGGTAGTGCAGCGACCAGGGTGCCCGTGTGGCGTCGAGGTAAAAGCTTGCACCGACGCCAAAGTCCCAGCTTTCGGTATCGCCGGGAAGGTTGGCACCGCGCGCGCTGGTGTCCGGCGCGATCAAGGCCAGGCCGAGTGTTGCGGCCAGGCGTTGGGCGCCGGCCTTGGTCATGAAGGTTTCTTCGTTGCAGGTCAGGCCCGCCAGGTAAATCAGCGCGGGCACCTTGCCCCCGGCTTCCTCGATCATGGTTCGCGGCGGCAGGAACACTGAATACTTCATCGGCAGGCCGATGGCCCTGGAGGCGTGCTGGTAAAACCGCTGCAGGCCGCCGAAGCAGGCATGTTCGCTGAGGAGTTCGGGCAGGGTGTTCATGACCGGAGGTGTCCTTTCATTCGGCGGCGTCTTTGCCTCAAACCACCAGATGCTGTTGTACCAGCTCGAGCACGGCGCCGGCAAACACCTGCGGTTTTTCCTGCGGCAGGTTGTGGCCTGCACCGGGCACGATACGGTGGGAACGGGGGCCTGCGAACTGGCGCGCATGTTGTGCGGCCGGGGCGGGGGGGCGCACGCCATCGTCGGCGCCATCGAAGGTGATGCTGGGAACGGTAATGGCCGGTTGTGCGGCCAGGCGTTGTTCGATGCCGGACAGCGCCGGGTCACCAGCCACCAGGCCGAAGCGGTGGCGATAGGAGTGGATGACAACGTCCACGAAGTCGGGGTGCTCGAAGGCGGCAGCGCTGCGCTCGAAGGTGTCGGCATCGAACTTCCAGGTGGGAGACCACAGCTTCCACAACAGGCGGCACAGTGAGCGCCGGTTCGATACCAGCCCGGCGCGTCCCCGTTCGCTGTGAAAGTAATACTGGTACCAGAGGCTGCGCTCGTTCTCGGGCGTATCGGGCACCATGGCCTTGGCGATGTTCTGGATGTTGTAGCTGTTCAGCGAAACCAGGCCCGCACATCGCTCGGGCCAGAGGGCGGCTACCACGCAGGCCGCGCGGCCACCCCAGTCGTAACCCGCCAGCACCGCGCGCGGAACCGCCAGCGCATCCATCAGGGCCAGCAGGTCCGCGCCCAGCGCCGCCTGTTCGCCCGAACGCGGCGTGGCGTCGCTCAGGAAACGCGTGGCACCGTAGCCGCGCAGGGAGGGCACGTAAACGCGGCAACCCTGGGCGGCCAGCAAGGGCGCCACTTCGGCGTAGGCATGGATGTCGTAGGGGAAGCCGTGCATCAGGAACACGGGCGGGCCGTCCGCAGGCCCGGTCTCGTACAGCGCCACATCAAGCACGCCGGCCGTGACCTGGCGCAGAGGCTGGAGCGTGTTCATGCCGCGCCGTTCAGTACAGAACCACGCCGCGAATCGACTCGCCGCTTTTCATCAGCTCGAAGCCCTTGTTGATGTCTTCGAGCGGCATGGTGTGGGTGATCATCGGATCGATCTGGATCTTGCCGTCCATATACCAGTCGACGATCTTCGGCACGT
>CAZIYA010000333.1:0-4236 GCA_964543355.1 uncultured Polaromonas sp. | reverse complement strand
GCAGACCGCCCGAGCCCGGATGATCGCGCGCCGCAGGGGACTTGTTCAGCGCTTCCTTAACCCGCCAGGCCCACAAACACGTTCTGCACATCGTCGTTCGCGTCGATGGCGGCCAGGAAGGTTTCCACTTCTTCCAGGTGTGCGGGGTCCAGGTTCGCCGGGTTGACCGGGTTCTTGGCCTTGTAGCCCAGCTTGGCAGACAGGACGGTGAAGCCCTGGGCGGGCAGGGCGCGGCTCACCAGGTCCAGGTCTGCGGCATCCGTCAAAAACAGCGTGCTACCTTCTGCCTCGCCGGCCTCGAAGTCCTGCGCGCCTGCTTCAATCGCGGCCAGTTCCGGGTCGGCGCCCGCCGCCGTGGGCTCGGCTTCGATCATGCCGACGTGGTCGAAATCCCAGGAGACCGAGCCGGAAGCACCCAGCTGGCCCTTGCGAAACAGCACGCGCATTTCAGGCGCGGTGCGTTTCAGGTTGTCGGTCAGGCACTCGACCATCACCGGCACCTGGTGCGGCGCGAAGCCTTCGTAAATCACGTGCTCGAAATGCACCGCCTCACCGGTGAGCCCGGCGCCTTTCTTGATGGCCCGGTCCAGCGTTTCCTTGGGCATGGAAACCTTGCGCGCCTGCTCTACCACCAGGCGCAATTTCGAATTCAGTGCCGGGTCGGCCCCGCCCCGCGCCGCGACCATGATGTCCTTGGCCAGACGCCCGAACAGCTTGCCCCTGGCATTTGCTGCCAGTTCCTTGCCTTTTGCTTTCCACTGTGCGCCCATGTTTGATCTTCCTTGATGTTGTCGCGTTTTCGTACGATGGTTGACGTACGCAGCACCGGCCATCGTAACGGCAGATGCATGCCTCTTCACCATCCATGCGGTGTGGCTTTGCTCCCATGGCAGGCGGCTTTTCCTGCAAACGGAAGGCGCGTGAGCTTGCGCCGGACGTTCCTGCCATGAGGGGCTGACCCGTCACCCGGCGCCGTGCATCACGCCGGCGCTATGTTTTATATAGCTAACCATGCAATGCAGGAAAGGGCCTGCAGCCAATTTCACCCCTGAAATTGGCGCCAGGGCTGGAGCCGGGCTATTTCAGCTTGCCTGTATCGATCGTGAAGATATAGGGGAAACGGGTCGTCCAGTGGAGGTACTTCCGGGTGCCTGATTCGGACAGGCCCCAGAGGCGGCCGGACTCGTCGAAGCTCAGGTCTTCCAGCCCGGCGGCCATGTCGTACTCCGCCAGCACCTTGCCCTGGCGGTCCAGCCGGTAGAGCTTGCCCCACCGGCTGTTGCTGGCCGACACCCAGAGATTGCCGGCCTTGTCGAAGGCCGCGCCTTGCGCTTCCAGCGGCACGGGAATCGACTCCGCCGCGCGGTCTTCCTTCACCGTCTGGCCGTTGTAGTCGTCGAACAGGCGGGGGTCGAGACGGAACATGCGGGCCTTGGGCTGTTCCTTGGTCCAGGTACCGATCCAGACGTCCTTGCCATCGAAGGTGGCATAGGAGCCGCGCAGCTCGCCGGTGATTTTCACCGCCTTTGTTGCGCCTTCCGAGGTACCCGAAGCCAGCGCTTTTTCCAGATCGATCAGGAACACCTGGCGCGTGTCGGCGAGAAAAAGCCTGCCCTTGCCGACGTAGGCAAGGCCTCCCGAATGCGTGCAGGTGCCGGGAGGAATGTCGAAGCTGCCGGCGGATTTGCCCGTCGCCATCTCGATGCGGAAGACCCGGCAGGGTCCGGTGTTGGCGCTCAGGTCGGGCGTGGGCTTGTAGCTGCTGACATACAGATGGCCGCCGGCCGCGGTCAGCCCCTGGGGCACGTAGCTGTCGTCCAGGCCGGGGGTCCAGATGCGGTTGCCCAGCGCGGCCGCGTTCGGCACCTCCTCGGTCGTCGCCTCGAGGTACGAGGGCCTGGTGCCCATCACCTGCTGGCCGCCGGTCGCTGCACAACCCGCCAGCACGACCAGCACCGCCGCCATCCATGCCTGTTTCATTGCGTGTCTCCATTCGATGGGAAACCGCCATGGTACGTGCATGCGCAGGCGCAATTTCCCGTTTACCGGTCAGCGGGGGGCGCAGGGCGCGATGAGTCAGCCCATCATTCCGGCGTGGTGAGCCACGTGATCGCTTCACCTTCGCTGGTGAAGACCTTCAGGTTGACGCCGGCGTTTTGCGCTGTTTTTTCACTGGTGTGTGTGATGCGGTCGGCCGGCACGACGGACGCCACCTGGCGAAGATGCCGCAGGTGCCGGCCCACCGCCTGGCCCACGGCGTAATGCTCGGTGAAGGACTTCAGGGTGCGCACGCTGCGCAGGTCGCACAGCGCACGTCCACCCTGCCAGCCGCGCGATTGTTCGGCCAGTACCTCCACAAAACCCAGGAATTCCTCGAGCGACGGGTCGCCCTCGACACGCACGACGGCGTACCCGATTCGCTGCTCAACGCTGAAGTCGACACCCATACCCGCAGGATAACCTTTGCGGAGAAAAAAATGGCTGGCGAATACGTGGTTTTTGACCCTGCTCAATGTGCGCTGGCGAACAGAGCGTCTTCGGTTTTTCGGGTGGAGCAGCGAAATTTGCTATGTTTAAAGTAGCAACGTATGCAGCGGTGACAAGGGCCAAAGTCCGATCCGGTTCAGGACATCACACCGGCAGACTGCAAAAATTCCTGCAGCGCCGAAAAAACCAGCGGCTTCGTGAGGTGGGCATCGAACCCCGCAGCGGTGGCCCGGCTTTTGTCTTCGTCCGTGCCATACCCGGTCAGTGCGGCGGCCGTCACATGCCCGCCGCCCGGCATGGCGCGCAGGGCCGCCAGCACTTCATAACCGTTCATGTCCGGCATGCCGATATCCAGCATCAGGACCTGGGGCAGTTGCTTGCGCGCGAGCTCCAGGGCCGACGGGCCGTCATAGGCCACCTTGACCTGGCAATCCATCAGCCGCAGGATTTCGGCCAGGCTGTTGGCTGCATCGCGGTTATCGTCCACGACCATGATCATCGGGCTTGGCGAAGGTGCCGGCATGTCACCCGCACTGCCTCCCGCAGTTCCGGCATGGGGCAGGAAGAAGCTGAAGGTGCTGCCCTGACCGGGGCCGGCGCTGGTGGCACCCAGCGCCCCGCCGTGCATTTCAACCAGGGAGCGGGCCAGCGTCAGGCCGATGCCCAGCCCGCTTTCCCTGGCTGCCGTCTGGGCATCGCCCTGCGAAAACAGCTCGAAGATCTGGTTGATGGCCTGGGCCGACAGGCCGGCGCCGTTGTCACGCACCGAGGTATGCAGCTGGGTGCCTTCCTGCCAGACTTTCAGCTCGATCAAACCACCCTCAGGGGTGTATTTGGCTGCATTGGTGAGCAGGTTTTGCAGCACCTGGGCCAGCCGGGTGGCATCACCCTGGACCCAGAGGCCGGTGTCGGGCATGTCCACGGTGAGCTGGTGGCGGCGCGCATCCATCAACGGGCGGACCGCCTCAACGGAGCGCGCCACGACCTGGGCGTAGGACACCGTTTCGGCCTTGAAGCGGATCTTGCCGGTGGTCAGGCGCCCGACGTCGAGCAGGTCGTCCACCAGGCGCGTCATGTGGGACAGCTGCCGGTCAATCATGTCGCGGCTGCTGCGCACCATCGGGCTGGGGGAAGGTTCCAGCTGGAGGATGGTGATGGCATTGCGTATGGGCGCCAGGGGGTTGCGCAGCTCGTGCGCCAGCATCGCCAGGAACTCGCTCATGCGCTTGCTGGAGTTTTCAAGCTCATGAAGGCGCCGTCTTTCCGACATGTCGCGCGTGACCTTGGCAAAGCCGCGCAGCTGTCTTGCTGCGTCATACACTGGGGCGATCACCACGTTGGCCCAGAACACTGAGCCGTCGCGCCGCACGCGCCAGCCTTCTTCTTCGGCCCGGCCGACCGCAAGCGCGGTTTCAAGCTCCAGGGCGGGCAAACCGGCGGCGAGGTCTTCCGGCCGGTAGAACATGCTGAAATGCCGGCCTATCACCTCCTGTGCGCTATAGCCCTTGATAAGCTGCGCGCCGCTGTTCCAGCTTTCGATGATGCCCTCGGGGCTGAGCATGAAAATCGCGTAGTCGCGCACGCTTTCCACCAGCAGCCTGAAGCGCTGCTCGCTTTCGCGTATGGCTTCCTCGTGAATGCGGCGCTCTGTCAGGTCGCGCGTGACCTTGCCGAAGCCGGTGAGCAGGCCGCTCTCGTCCTTCAATGCGGTGATGACCACATTGGCCCAGAAGCGCGTGCCGTCCTTCC
>CAZIYA010000332.1:0-4245 GCA_964543355.1 uncultured Polaromonas sp. | reverse complement strand
CCGCCCGCCATCGTGCGCGACGGCAAGCTGCTCACCGCCGGCATGAAGAAGGAGCGCATGAACGCGCGCGACGTGATGGACTTCGTGGTGCGCGATGAAAAAAATTCGTCGAGCATCATCTCCTGCCTGAAAAACGCCCGCGAGAACGCGCGGGCCGTGCGCGGCACGCTCACCACCGAGGTTTGGGAAACGCAGAACCAGACTTACCTCGAAATCTTCCGCATGTTGCGCAACGGCGAGTTCGAGCGCGACCCGAGCCAGTTTTTCGAGTGGGTCAAGTTCCGTTCGCACCTGTCGCGCGGCGTAACAGTCGGCACCATGCTGCAGGACGAGGCGCTGTATTTCATGCGGCTGGGCACTTTCCTCGAGCGAGCCGACAACACCGCGCGCCTGGTCGATGTGAAGTTCCATGCCGTGCAAAGCGACTTTTACGGCGCCGCCAGCGAGAAGGACCAAGAGTACGACTTCTACCACTGGAGCGCGATCCTGCGCAGCGTCAGCGCCTTCGAGATTTACCGCCGGGTCTACCGCAACGTGATCAAGCCCGAGCGTGTGGCCGAGCTGCTGATCCTGCGCGCCGACATGCCGCGCTCACTTGCCGCCAGCCTGCAGGAAGTGGTGAGCAACCTGCAGAGGGTGACGGACGACCAGTCCTGCGAAACCGTGCGCCGTGCAGGCAAGCTGAACGCCGACCTGCAGTACGCGCGCATCGACGAGATCCTGGCCACCGGACTGCATGCCTACCTGACGCAGTTCCTCGACCGCGTGAACGAACTCGGCGCCCACATCAGCCGCGACTTCCTGGTTCCGGCGACAGCGTGAACTGCGATCCTTTGCACCCTCCGAAGGAGGGGGTTAAATCCCCTTCAAGCAGGGGCCGCAGAACTGGCTTAGCCGGGCCGCAGACGCAGCGGCCCCCCCGCGATGCAGCGGCCCCCACGCAGCGGGGGAGGGTGAGGGGCTTTCTTCATTCAAGCAGGGGCCGCGGAACCGGCTTCGCCGGGCCGCAGGCGCAGCGGCCCCCCCGGGGGGCAGGGAGCGACACGAAGTGCGCGACCGTGGGGGCCTCATGAAGTTACACGTCCGGCACACCACGCGTTACCGCTACACGGAGCCGCTTCGTTATGCCCTGCAGACGCTGTGGCTGACACCCAAATCCGGCCCTTCGCAAAACGTGCTGTTCTGGACACTGGGCGCGCCGGGCGTGCTGCATGAGCAGCACGACGGCTTCGGCAACAGCATCCACTCCTATACCTTTGTTGCAGATGCCGCGGCGCATGTGACCGGCAGCCTGGTCAACGCCGCAGGGCAGGTGGAAACGCTGGGCGTGGCAGAGTTCACCGACGACGCGGCCATGCCGCACCCGGCCTTTTTCCTCAGGCCGACGGCGCTTGCCGCGCCGCATGTTTCGCTGGCCGGGTTCGGTCGCCGCTTCGTGCAGCCATCCGCCGTCGCCGGCGTCACGGATCTGGGCATGCTTTTGGCCCTGAGCCAAGGTGTGGCGGGCGCCGTCAGCTATCAAAAAAATAGCACCAGCGTGACCACCACGGCATTGCAGGCCTTTGAAGCCGGCGCCGGCGTCTGCCAGGACCAGGCCCACGTGATGGTGGCCATCTGCCGAAGCCTGCGGATACCCGCGCGTTACGTCAGCGGTTATTTCTACGCTGCGAACGAGCCCGACCTGGCCAGCCACGCCTGGGCCGACGTCTGCCTCGACGTGGCGGCGCGGCGCTGGGTCAGCATCGACGTCACCCACAGCTGCCTGATCGACCAGCGCCATGTGCGCCTGGCCGTCGGCACCGACTACAACGCCTGCCCTCCGATCAAGGGCATCCGCCATGGCGGCGGGGAGGAAGAGATGTTGGTGGATATCACGATTGAGCCGGTTTAGCGGAGTTTGGCTTGCGTATTGCTGGCTGATCCAGCGTTCGGGATCAACAGTAGATGCATACGCGATGCGGGCCCGCTCCGGCGACCTGGCCCGGCTTGGCCACGGGAGCCCTTGCGTGAAGAAGAGGAGCACGGGTGCCGGGTGAGCAGTCAGCGCACACCGTTCTGCCGCAACACCGGCAGTGGTGCCTTGTGAGTCCTGTGTAGACTCTGGTGTTGCATATGCTGCATGTGCCTGAATCCACCCACGCACCGTGGCCATGTACTGCTCGGTGTTGTCGGATGATCACTGCACTAAGCACATTGTCTATACGAGTGACATGGTCCTGATGAAGTTGCTGGACGTATACCCTGGAGTTGTCCGGGCCGCTGTCGTACTCGGGCCGGCGAATGTTCAAGTCGGCAGCGCCCGGAAAGGCTTCCAGCCCGTCGTTGTGGTGATTTGCCCCGCCACCATCGATCTGGAGCCACCAATGGGTGTAATTGGGGCCATTGAGTGTTGTGGCCGTGATGGCCTGCGTTACGCGGTCCCTCGTCACCGTTATTGGGTCGTAATGCATGACCACCTGGTAAGGCGTGGGAGCAACAGACACAGCAAGTCCATTGAGGTCAATGGCGAGTTTCACCACTTCGGTATTGATTTGATTCAAGGCCTGAAGGCGTGGCGCACTTTCGTGGGCGGCGCCACTGTAGGGCAGCCATTGATTTCGCAAGGCCAGCAACTTGGCCTGGTTGGCTGCAACGTTGTACCAGCCACCTGCGGGATACTGGATGCCTTCGCTCACGTAATTGAACAGATCATCCGGATTGTTCTGGACCGGGCCGAAACCCGTGAGCGCCCAGTTCCAGCATGCCAAGGCAACGGCACCGTGAGCTGCCGCCCCTTCCACAGGAAGGTATTTCAGTTTTCTCCGAGTCCGGGCAGACAGATGCGGCATGGTTACTCTCCATAGGCAGGCGTGATACGCCGTGAATCGAATTGATCGCGCTTATTTTCCATGCCCTGAAGATGATCGGCATCCTGCAAAAAGGTAAATATTCACCATTCCTCCCCGGGGGAAGACTGAGCAGGTGAAAACTGGTTTGACGCATCGTCGGGGGCTGCGGCAAACGGAAGGGGAAGGTTTGTGGGCGACCTATTTGACCCGTGCCGCCACTTCCCGCCCCAGCTCAATCACCGCCATCGCGTAATAGCTGCTCCAGTTGTAGCGCGTGATTGCGTAAAAGTTTTCGGTGCCGGCGACATAGACGGGCGCGCTGCCGCCGTTCTTCGGGTCGCCGTTGAGCAGTTCGACCAGCGCCAGCGGGCCGGTGTGGTTCAGTGCATCGCCTCCCAACACCGCGCCCTTGGCGGTGAAGCTGGCCACGCTGAAGGTGGGCAGGATGTCGGGCCCCATCAGGGCGCCCATGTCCAGGGTGGCGCTGTCAAAACGCACCGGGTAATGCGTGGGCATGCCGGGCTGCCAGTTGAAGGCCTTGAAGTAACTGGCGACCGAGCCGATCGCGTCGGCGGGGCTGTCCCACAAATCCACTTTGCCGTCGCCATCGAAGTCCACCGCGTGTTTGACCCAGCTGGAGGGCATGAACTGCGGCATGCCCATGGCGCCGGCGTAGCTGCCGCGCGGCGCCAGCGGGTCGCTGTCGAGGCGGCTTTGCATGCTCAGGAACTGCTCGAGCTCACTGCTGAAAAACTCGCTGCGTTCACGGGCGCGCGGGTGTGTGGCCGGAAAATCAAAAGTCAGGGTGGCCAGCGCGTCGAGCACCCGGAACTTGCCGGTGTCGCGGCCGTAAATGGTTTCCACGCCGATGATGCCGACGATGATGTCCGGGGGCACGCCGTATTCTTTTTCGGCGCGGGCCAGGGTGGCCTGGTTCTCCTGCCAGAAGCGCACGCCGGCAGCGATGCGGACCGGATCGATGAAGCGGCTGCGGTAAACGCGCCAGTTCTTGGTGAAGGTTTTGGCGGGAGGCTGCATCAGCCGGGCTATGGTCGGGCTGTAGCGTGCCTGGCCAATGGCCTCGCGCACCCACTGCGGATCGAGGTCACGCCGGCTGGCCAGGTCGTCGGCAAAACGCATGGCCTCGGGGCGGCCGGCGTAGGCGCTTTCCTGCTCCGCGGCCTGCTGGGCTTTGATTCTCCGGGGTTTGAGGTCTTTTGCGCTTCTGGCCCCCGCTGTACCTGCGCCGATAGCTATCAAAAGAAGAGCAACCAGGAGCCGCGGCGGGACGGCTTTGAAAAACGGAAAGGCAATCATGCAAAAAGGCGTGTCCAGGCAGCGGGAAGAGGTCGGTAAAGGGGCGGGAAAGACCTACAGTATCGCGCCGGGCCGATACCCCAGGAGCCTGTCGGGCTTG
>CAZIYA010000331.1:0-4260 GCA_964543355.1 uncultured Polaromonas sp. | reverse complement strand
GCGCTGCGGGTGCCGCACGGCGTCACCGGCCACATCATTCCGTGGAACTACCCGATGCAGATCTTCGGCCGCAGCGTGGGCGGCGCGCTGGCCGCCGGCAACGTCTGCGTGGTCAAGCCGGCGGAAGACGCCTGCCTGTCGCTGATCCGTGTGGCGCAGCTGGCGGCCGAAGCCGGCTTTCCGGCCGGCGCGATCAACATCGTGACGGGTTACGGCCATGAAGTCGGCGACGCCCTCGCGCGCCACAAGGGTATCCACCACATCAGTTTCACCGGCAGCCCGACCGTCGGCACGCTGATCCAGCAGGTGGCGGCCGAACGCCATTGCCCGGTCACGCTGGAGCTGGGCGGCAAAAGCCCGCAGATCGTGTTTGCCGACGCCGACCTCGACGCCGCCGTCCCGGCCGTCATCAACGCCATCGTGCAAAACGCCGGCCAGACCTGCTCGGCCGGCTCCCGCCTGCTGGTGGACGAGATGATTTACGAGCCACTGCTGGAACGCCTGGGCCAGGCTTTTGAGAAGCTGCGCGTTGGCCCCGCCACCATGGACCTGGACGTGGGGCCGCTGATCCGCCAGACACAGCAGCAGCGCGTCTGGGACTTTTTGAGCGATGCCCAGGTCGCAGGTATACCGATGGTTGCGCAAGGCCAGATCGTCGATGAAGCACCGGACACGGGGTTTTACCAGGCCCCCACCCTGCTGCGCGACGTGCCGGTGAAACACCGCCTGGCGCAGGAAGAAGTGTTTGGCCCGGTGCTCTGCGCCATGAGTTTCCGGGACGAAGACCACGCCGTCGAACTCGCCAACGCCACCCAGTTCGGCCTGGTAGCCGGCATCTGGACCCGCGACGGTGGGCGCCAGTTCCGCATGGCCAAACGCGTACAGAGCGGCCAGGTCTTCATCAACAACTACGGCGCAGGCGGTGGCGTGGAACTGCCTTTCGGCGGCGTCAAGTCATCGGGCTACGGGCGTGAAAAAGGTTTTGAGGCGCTGTATGGGTTCACGACGCTGAAGACGGTGGCCATCAAGCACGGCTGAGCCCACGGAGATTGCTGCGCATCGCCCCAAAAAGAGATGCTTGTCCTGCACCCGGACTCGGCCCCATTTACCCCAGCACATCCTTGAGTGCTACCTCATAAAGGCCCGTCAGTTTGTCCATGACCTCCAGCAGGCGTTCGCTGGCTGTGGCGACATTTTTCAGCCCCGACTCATCCGGCTTGTTGCGCAAGGCCGCTTCAAAGAAAACCCATTGCTGCTCGCCAAGGGTGAGTTCGTTGCGGATGTTTGCAGTGGTAATTGGTAGCTTGGCCAAGCCGGAAAGGGTTGCTTTGAACTCCGCTGCATCGGCATTCATTTGCTGCGGGGTGGTGGTTTCTCCCAGTTTGGCTGCAACCAGAAAATAGTTTTTCGCCAGTCTCTGGGACAACATGCGCTGGCGCCCTACGGTATTGAGTAATCTCGCAGAGCCGGCTGCGGAAAGTTTTTCAATCGTCTCGGTGGTGGTATTTGCGGTGATCAGGAACTTGTCCACCTGCAGGGCCACGGCCCTGACCGATTCGTGCGTAGGCGGCATGGTGAGAAGGCTGTTGAGGACATCAACATGTTTCTGGATACCGCCGAGCAGGGCAGCAATGTCCGCAGGCCAGGGGCCCGTGTTCAGGCCTTTGGCCAGTTCCTCTCCGCCTGCGGCAACCATGTGTCGGGTCGACAGCAGCACATCGCGAGCCAACGCCGGCTGCACGTTAAGGTACAACTGGCAATAGGCTTTGGCAATACGCTGCGACAACGCACGGAACCGCGCCGTGCGGTTGATGGCACTGGCAAGCGCCAGCTGGGCCTGGGCCGACGAGTGAAAAATGGGCATCAGCATCATGGCGGCAACCCCCCGAACCACGGCTCGACGATTTGCTCTGTGGCCCCGATAGCGTGGTGTGACGTGCATAAGCAATAATCCGGATTGGTTGAACCTGCCGCAAGTATTGCGCTGCAACATGCCGCTGACTGTGACGAGCATCAACAAATGGTTCAAGACTCCTGGAAAATGTGCCCGGCGCGGAACCAGAACCCGAATACGCCACAGCACCAGAAGAAACCCCTTACTTTGCAAGGAATACACGTCATGCGCCTCAAGGACAAATCCATCATCGTCACCGGTTCCGGCGGCGGCATCGGCGAAGGCATTGCCAAGCGCCTCGCCGCGGAGGGGGCGAAAGTCATCGTCAATGACATCAACACCGCGCTCGGCGAAAAGGTCGTCGCCGAGATCATCAAGGCCGGCGGCACCGCCTCCTTCTTCGCGGCCGACGTGACCAAAACCGCCGAAGTCAAGGCGCTGGTGGCCGTGGCCGTGCAGCGTTACGGCAAGCTCGACGTGATGGTCAACAACGCAGGCTGGACGCACCGCAACCAACCTGCGCTGGAGACCACCGAAGAAGAGTTCGACCGCTGCTACGCGATCAACGTCAAGAGCATTTACCTCGCTACCATCCACGCCACGCCGGTGTTCCGTAGCCAGGGCGGCGGCAGCTTCATCAACATCGCGTCCACCGCCGGCGTGCGCCCGCGCCCCGGCCTGACCTGGTACAACGGCTCCAAGGGCGCCGTCATCACCACCTCGAAATCGCTGGCGGCCGAACTCGGCCCGGACAACATCCGTGTGAACTGCATCAACCCGGTGTTCAACCCCGACACGGCACTCTCCACCCAGTTTGCCGGCGGCACGGTCACCGGCCCCGAAGGCGAAGCGCGCCGCGCCAAATTCCTGGCCAGTATTCCCCTCGGACGTTTTTCAACCGCGCTCGACGTGGCCAACGCCGCGCTTTACCTGGCCAGCGATGAGGCAGCCTTCATCAGCGGCGTGTGTATTGAGGTGGATGGAGCGCGCTGTGTCTGAGGGCCCCCACAGTCGTCCACTGCGAGCCTGCGGCAGCTCCCTGCCCCTTGCACCGGAAAAGGGGCCGCTGCGCCTGCGGACTGGCAAAGCCAGATCCGCGGCCGCTGCTTGACTAATAACGCCAGTGCGGAGGGGATAAGGCCTTTCCTTTTCAGTTTGACCGTGCCAATGGAGTAAATTCTCCCTTGGGCTTCTACCAATGACCGACAAAATCATTCCCATCGCAGACATTCGCTACGCCGCGCGCGTGCCGCATATTCCTGCGCAACTGCAGGCACCCACCGGCCTGCTGGCGGACACGCTGGCCCGTCCCCTGCGCGACCTGCGCATCAGCGTGACGGACCGCTGCAACTTCCGCTGCAGCTACTGCATGCCCAGCGAAGTCTTCAACAAGGACTACGCGTTTTTGCCGCAGAGCTCGCTGCTCAGTTTTGAAGAGATCACGCGCCTCACGAAGATTTTTGTGGCACACGGTGTCGAGAAAATTCGTCTCACCGGCGGCGAGCCCCTATTGCGCAAACACCTCGAAGTGCTGATTGAGATGCTGGCCCAGCTCAGGACACCGCAGGGCCAGCCGCTGGACATCACCCTGACCACCAACGGCTCCCTGCTGGTCAAAAAAGCCCAGGCGCTGAAAGACGCCGGCCTGCAGCGCGTCACTGTGAGCCTGGACGGGCTGGACGACGGTGTCTTCCGGCGCATGAACGATGTGGATTTTCCGGTCGCCGATGTACTCAAGGGCATTGAGGTGGCCAACAAGGTGGGCCTGGCACCGATCAAGGTCAACATGGTGGTCAAGCGTGGCACCAATGACACCGAGATCCTGCCCATGGCCAGGCATTTCCGCAATTCGGGCACGGTGCTGCGTTTTATCGAATACATGGACGTGGGCGCCACCAACGGCTGGCGCATGGACGAGGTCATGCCCTCGGCCGAGGTCATCCAGCGCCTGCAGCAGGAATTTGCGCTCGAAGCCATTGACGCCAACTACCTCGGCGAAACCGCCGAGCGCTGGCGTTATGCCGATGGCGCCGGTGAAATCGGCGTGATCAGCAGCGTGACCAAGGCCTTTTGTGGCGACTGCAACCGGGCCCGCCTCTCGACCGAAGGCAAGCTGTTTTTGTGCCTGTTCGCCCACCAGGGCCATGACCTGCGCGCCCTGCTGCGCGACAGCCAATATTCGGACGAGCAGATTTCCGGCGCTGTCGCCCACATCTGGCAGGGCCGCGACGACCGTTATTCGGAGCTGCGCGCCGCGCTGCCGCCGGATGTGGCCGTGCCGGGTGCCGACGGAAACAAGCGTGTCGAAATGAGTTACATCGGTGGCTAGAAATATGGCCCCTACGTTCGCGCACTGCGTGTCGCTC
>CAZIYA010000330.1:0-4278 GCA_964543355.1 uncultured Polaromonas sp. | reverse complement strand
GGCTAGGGGTGGGAGTGGGGAGTCCGTCCTACTGTCCAGAACAGACCGCTAGCGCAGCGTGACGCAAATAACAAACCCAAACTCACACCGGCCAAACCACCCCTTTGTCATTAAGAATCGCATCCAGCGGCACATCATGCGGTTCCGCCTCCAGATCCGGCAGCCACCCATGGCTGTAGCCCAGCCCCACGGTGAACGGCTTCGGCTGCAGCGTCGCGAGCGTGCGGTCGTAAAAACCGCCTCCGTAACCGAGCCGGAAACCGCCCGGCCCGTAACCGACACATGGCACAAACAGCAGGGTCGGCACGATCACTTCGGTGTCCTTGGGCTTGGGGATGCCATAGGCATCTTCTTCCATCGGACAGCCCGGGTACCAGGCATGGAAAGTCAGGGTCTTGTGGACCTTGTTGACCACCGGCAGACCAATCTTCCGCGGCGAGCGATTTGCTATGTTTTCAGTAGCTGCCTCCGCCCGTCCCTCAAGGGCGTGGCCGTGATTTCCTTCCGATTCCTGGCTTAAAATGGCATCTTCCTGCCAGCGGTACAACGCGGGCAGCGGATCAAACTCTCCCTTGATCGGCCAATAAGCCCCAATCACCGCGTCTTCGCGACCCACCAGCCAGATCCGCATGACCCGTTGCAGCAGGTCGGCGCGCTGTAGTCGGTCGGGCAGGTTCAGGCGTTGTTCAATCAGGTCTCTTCGTGCAGTTAATTTGTCCATAATGATCCGATGCTATCCAACTTTATTCTGAAGGCCCTGATCCCGGGTCTGTCTGCCTGCGTACTGCTCACGCCCGCATGGGCACAAAACAACGGCTCCAGCGCCGATGGCGTGTTGCTGGAGATGAACAAGGCCTTCCAGCGCAACGACAAAACCCGCCTGACTCAATTGCTGCCGCAAGCCCAGGGCCATGCCCTGGAGCCCTGGGCCGCCTACTGGGAGTTGCGGGCACGGCTGGGCGAAGCCAGTGCCCGGGAGGTGCAGGACTTCATGACGCGTTACGCCGGCAGCTACCAGGAGGACCGTCTGCGCAACGACTGGCTGCTGCTGCTGGGCCAGCGCCGTGACTGGGCCGCCTTTGCCGCTGAATACCCGAACTACCGCATGCAGGACGACAAGGATGTACGTTGCTACGCCCTGCTGGTCGACAGCCTCACCAACCCGGAAGCGCTTCAGCGGGATGCAGATGAAGTCCGCAAGAACTGGTTCGCGCAGCGCGACGCAAGCGATGGCTGCACGTCCGCCGCCTCGCGGCTGGTCGGCACCAAAAGCCTCACCGCGCAGGATGTGTGGCTCAAGGCCAGGCTGGCAATGGAGGCAAACCGCCCGCGTGCTGCCCGCGATGCGGTCGAAATCATTGCGCCGGAAGCCCTGCACCTGGTGACGGAACTCAACAGCAGCCCAGCCAGGTTCCTGGCCAGCAAGATGATTGCAATCAGCAAGGTCCGCCGGGAAATCATCACGCTGGCGCTGGTCAAGCTGGCCACCAGCGACGTCGAGGGCGCGGCACGCCTGCTGGAAGACAAATGGGGCCTGCAACTCACGGGGGAAGAACGCAACTGGGTCTGGGGAGTCATCGGCAAACAGGCCGCGCGCCGCCTGAGCAATGACGCGCTGGGCTACTTTGCCAAAGTCAGCCGTGACACCGACCTGAACGACGACATGCTGGGCTGGAAGGCGCGCGCCGCGCTGCGCGCCGGCAGCACGCCGCGCTGGCCGCTGGTGCTAGGCGCCATCAATGCCATGAGCGAAGAGGCCCGCAAGGAGCCGGTCTGGGCCTACTGGAAAGCGCGCGGCCTGCTCAGCAATGCGCCAGCCCCGGTTGCCAGCGCACCGGTGTCGCCGCAGCGCGCCGAGGCCCTGGCCCTGCTGCAATCAATCGCCTCGGTACGCGGGTTTTACGAACAGCTGGCGCTGGAAGAGCTGGGCCAGAAAATCACCGCACCGCCGCGGCCTGCGCCGCTGACACCGGAAGAAAAGGACACAGCGCGCCTGAACCCCGGCTTGAACCGCGCCGCCTATGCCATCGGCGCCGGCCTGCGCAGCGAAGGCGTGCGCGAGTGGAACTACAGCACCAACCTGCACCAGCGCGGCGGACTGGGCGAGCGCGAACTGCTGGCTGCCGCCCAGTTTGCCTGCGACCGCGCCATCTGGGACCGCTGCATCAATTCCAGCGACCGCACGCCGACGGTGATCGATTTCGAGCAGCGCTTCCCCACACCTTTTCGCGCAGCAGTCGTCCAGCGCAGCCGCGACATCGGGCTGGACCCGGCCTATGTCTATGGCCTGATCCGCCAGGAGTCGCGCTTCATCATGGACGCCCGTTCCGGCGTCGGCGCCTCGGGCCTGATGCAGGTGATGCCGGCCACCGCGCGTGAAACGGCCCGCCACATCGGCCTGAGGGGTTTCACCGCCGGCCAGATCAACGACCGCGACACCAACATCGTCATCGGCACGGCCTACCTCAAGCGCGCGCTGGACGACTTCGACGGGTCCATGGTGCTGGCTGCCGCGGCCTACAACGCCGGACCGGGCCGGCCGCGCAGCTGGCGCAACGGGCCGGTGCTGGAGGCCGCCATCTGGGCGGAAAACGTGCCCTTCCACGAAACCCGCGACTATGTGAAAAAAGTGCTGTCCAACACCACCAATTACGCCGCACTGCTGACGGGGCAACCCCAGTCGCTCAAGGCCCGCTTGGGCACCGTCGGGCCGCGCGATGCCTCGGCACCGCCACCCGACGAGAAGATGCCCTGACAAGCCTGCCGGCGTCCGGAAGAACGGGCGATGGATGACACGCCTTTGTAGGCTTTGGCCTATGTTCCGCGGATCCGGGCCGGGCTAAATTGGCACTCAACCAGGAGTGCACAGATGAACCCGTGGTGGCAACAAGTCGGCAACACCGTCGTTTCCGAATTTTCCGACCTGACCGACCCCGTGCTGATGACCCGCGCCATCCTGCGGCTGCTGGTGGCGGCCCTCTTGGGCGGCCTGCTCGGCTGGGAACGCGAGCACCAGGGCAAGGCCGCGGGCGTGCGCACCCACATGCTGGTGGCCATGGGTGCGGCCCTGTTTGTGCTGGTATCGCAGCAAATCGGCATGCAGGTGGACGACATGAGCCGGGTCATCCAGGGCATCACCGCGGGCGTGGGTTTTCTCTGCGCCGGCACCATCCTCAAAGGAAACCGGCTGGATGATGTGAAAGGGCTGACCACGGCAGCCGGGCTCTGGCTGACGGCAGCTGTGGGTGTGGCGGCAGGCATGGGGCGTGAATCAACCGCGGTGCTGGGCACCTTGCTGGCCCTGGCCGTTCTGGCGCTGGTCCCCGCGCTTGTCGGCGCGATGGCCAAACCGGCGCCGCTTGTCGCGGCCGAAACCCGGGATCCGGAAAAATAAAACTGACTTGGGTGCTGCCCTTAAAACGGGCCGCGCTGGTCAGGCCTCAGGCCTTGACGCGCTGGGACACGAACTCGCCCTCATACCCTTTGGCCAAGGACAGCTTTTCGGCCTCGGTTAACACCTTGCCCGCCAGCTGGAAGATGCCCTGCTCTTCATCATTCAGGTGATGAAAGATCTTGTGGTGCAACTCTTTGGCAGCGGTCAGCCAGGCCGGTGAGCTGAAATCGATTTCCTCGAGCTTTTCCACCAGCTCGTCCATTTCGTGGTGTTCGGCAATGCCGTGGCGCGAGGGCTCCTGCGTCATGTCGTGTGCAATCAGCGGCACATAGAAAAACCGCTCTTCGGCCGCAGCATGCGCGGCGAGTTCGGCCCGCAGTTCCCTGAACAGCAGGTCGCGTTCCTTGCTGTCCCCCGAGGTCTGGATCAGGCTGTCTGCCAGGCCGCGTTGGGTCTCGTGGCTGGTGCGCAGGGCTTCGAAAATATTCATTCACCGATTATCCTGAGGCCGTGAATCAAACGGTGTAGGTCAACAGGCCAGGGCCTGTTCAGGCCGGCGCCTACACCCGCCATTTTTTTCGGGGGCGTTTTACGTCTGCTGCCGTGAAGGCGTCCAGGGCCTGTTCACACTATTTATGCAAGATGCGTTGCGAGTCAAAAAGGCCATGCGCGAGGCGCAAAATGCAGCCGCGCTGGCGCTGCGAAGCGTCCGTGCGCGAAGCTGTACTGCGCAGCAGCGCCAATGCTGCCCTTCGCCGGGTCACTTCGTGGCCCGACGGCTACGGGCAGCGCCCGGCCAGGCTTTGCAACGCTGCGCATGGCCTTTTTGCCCGCACCCCGGAGGGAACATGGTTAAAACAGCACCACTCATCGTTGCACTCCTG
>CAZIYA010000329.1:0-4283 GCA_964543355.1 uncultured Polaromonas sp. | reverse complement strand
TGGTGCCCATGCGCGAGAAGGGCAAGCTGCGCAAGGGCATTGAGGTCGGCAAGAAAATCAAAAAGATTGGGATGAATGCCAGCGACACCGGCCTGATCTATTTCGACGAAGTACGCGTGCCGCAGCGCTACCTGATTGGTGCCGAAGGCTCGGGCTTCATGTACCAGATGATGCAGTTTCAGGAAGAGCGACTCTGGTGCGCCGCCAGTTGCATCCAGTCGCTCACCAACTGCATTGACTGGACGGTGGAGTGGGCGCATGACCGGAAATTGTTCGGCGCCACCCTGGCCGACCAGCAGTGGGTGCAGTTCAAGCTGGCCGAAATGAAAACCGAAGTCGAAGGCCTGCGCGCCATGACTTACCGCGCCTGCGAGCTTTATGTGCAAGGTCAGGACGTGACCGAGCTGGCCTCCATGGCCAAACTCAAGGCCGGGCGGCTGAACCGGCTGGTGCCCGACACCTGTTTGCAGTTCTGGGGCGGCATGGGTTTCACCTGGGAGAACAAGGTGGCCCGCATGTTCCGCGACGGCCGGCTGGCCTCCATTGGCGGCGGCGCCGACGAAGTGATGATGGGCATCATCGCCAAGTACATGGGTTTGGCCAAAAACAGCAAGAAGCCTGCGGCCTGATGGACAGCGCCATGACAGGCAAGCTGCAGGTCACCCGTTCCGGCGAGACCGAACACTGGACCCTCCACGACCCGGCGACGCGCAATGCGCTGACTGACGAGGTGGTGGCGGCGTTGGTGCAGGCCTGCGAACGCGCCGCGCAGGACACGGCCTTGCGCTTTGTCGTGCTGCAAGGCAGCGGCGGCTCCTTTTGTGCGGGCGGCAGCCTGGGCGGTTTTGCCCAATCGATAGGCCAGGCGCTCCCGGCCGGGGAAACAGACCCCTTGGTCGCCATGAATGCCGGCTTCGGCAACTTGCTCAATGCCTTGTGCGCGCTGCCGCAGATGCTGCTGGTGGCGGTGGATGGGCCGGCCATGGGCGGAGGCCTGGGGCTGGTGTGTTGCGGTGACTTTGTGCTGGCCACGCCTTCTGCCGTGTTTGCCACGCCGGAAGTGACGCTGGGCATCGTCCCGGCACAGATTGCGCCTTTTGTGCATCGCCGGCTGGGCGACAGGCTGGCGCGGCAGATGATGTTGTCCGCGGAAAAGTATTCCGCGCAGCAAGCGCTGGCGCTGGGCTTGGTGGACCAGTTGACCGATGACTTGCCGGCTGCGATAGCCCAACAGATCGTCATATTGCGCCGTGCGGCACCGGGCGCGGTGGCCCATACCAAGGCTCTGCTTCATATGCTCAATCAGCCTCCAGCCCAAAATTTGCCTGCGCAAGCAGCTATCAAATTTGCAGCAAGCGTGCGCAGCGCCGAGGCTGCCGAAGGTTTGGCGGCGTTTGCCGGCAAGCGCAAACCCGGGTGGGCGGCATGACAGGCACAAGCATTCGCCGCCTGCTGATCGCCAACCGCGGTGAAATCGCGCGTCGCATCATCCGCACCGCCCATAGCATGGGCATGGCCACGGTCGCGGTGTACTCCGATGCCGACGCAGAGGCCCTGCATGTGCAGGAAGCCGGCAGCGCAGTCGCGCTGGGCGGCACGCTGTCGGCCGACTCCTATTTGCACATCGACAAGCTGCTGGCTGCGGCCAGGGCGGCAGGTGCCGATGCGGTGCACCCGGGCTATGGCTTTCTGAGCGAGAACGCCGACTTTGCACAGGCGGTGCTGGACGCCGGGCTGACCTGGGTCGGCCCGCCGCCGGCCGCCATTCGCGCGCTGGGCAACAAGGCCAGCGCCAAAGAGTTGGCGCTCGCAATGAAGGTGCCTTGCCTGCCGGGCTACCAGGGGGCCGACCAGTCGGACGCTCGCCTGGGTACGGAAGCCGAACGCATCGGCTACCCGGTGATGGTCAAGGCCACGGCGGGTGGCGGAGGCCGCGGCATGCGCCTGGTGCTGGAGCCGTCCCAACTGCAGGCAGCGCTGGCAAGTGCACGTTCCGAAGCCTTGTCGTCTTTCGGCAGCGACGAGCTGCTGCTCGAGCGCGCACTGCTGCAGCCGCGCCATGTGGAGGTGCAGGTGTTCGCCGATGCACATGGGCATTGCATTCATCTGGGCGAGCGCGATTGTTCGGTGCAGCGACGCCACCAGAAGCTGATCGAGGAATCCCCGAGCCCCGCAGTGAATACTGACTTGCGCGAACGCATGGGTGCCTGCGCAGTGGCATTGGCTCAGGCAGCCGGGTATGTGGGTGCGGGAACGGTGGAGTTTCTGGTGGAACTCCCCTCTTCACCAGCCGGGGCCGCGGAACCGGCTTCGCCGGGCCGCAGGCGCAGCGCCCCCGCGGGGGGCAGCGAACCACACGCAGTGGGGAGCGTGGGGGCTAACTTCTATTTGATGGAGATGAACACTAGGCTTCAGGTGGAGCATCCGGTGACTGAAGCGGTCACGGGCCTGGACCTGGTGGAGTGGCAACTGCGCATAGCACAAGGCGAGGCGCTGCCGCTGCGCCAGGAAGACGTGGTTTTCCGCGGCCACGCGATCGAAGTGCGTCTCTGCGCCGAGGACGACAACTTTGCGCCGCACGCCGGTCGGGTTCAGCATTTCACCGAGCATGGGCACGCGCGTTTTGACCATGCGCTGCAGGCCGGTGGCGAGGTCACGCCTTTTTATGACTCCATGCTCGGCAAGCTGATCGTGCAAGCCACTACGCGGGCCGAGGCCATCAGCCAGCTGACGGCTGCGCTGGACGGCACGCAAGTGCTGGGCTTGCCGACCAACCGTGCCTTCCTGGCAGCCTGCCTGGGGCACCCGGTGTTCCGCGCGGGCCAGGCACTGATTCCCTTTCTGGCCGAACACGGCGACAGCATCCGCGCAGGTTTACAGGAGCAGCAGGTGGGCGTGTTGCTGCCTGCCGTGCTAGGTCTGTATTTTGGCGATGGTGCGGCGCAGTTCTTGCCGTGCCCGTTTGGCAAAACCCTGCGCTTTTTGCACGGCGAGCAGGTATTCGCCGTCCGCGTGACGGAAACCGGCCAGGGCCGGCTGGAGGTTTCTGCCGGCTCGGCGCAGCACTTGGCCACCTGTGTGCGCATCGGTCCGGGGCAGATGCGGGTCACGGTCGATGGCTTTGGCAGCACGGTGCAGGCTTGCCGCGTGGCCGATGGGCGCTGGCACGTGCAGGTCGGCGCCACTGACGTCTGGCTGCAGGACGCGAGTTTTGAGCCCACGGCCGGGGCTTCTTCCGCCAGCCAGGCAATGGAACTGAAGGCCCCCTTCAATGGCAAGGTGATCGCGGTCAGGGTAGCTGCCGGGGCATCGGTCAGGCGCGGCGACACGCTGCTGGTGATTGAGTCGATGAAGCTCGAACACGCGGTCTGTGCGACGCGCGATGCCGTCGTGGCCACGCTTGCGGTGGAGACCGGCCAGCAGACGGCGCCGGGCCAGGTTTTGCTGAGGTTTGAAGCATGAACACTTCCTCCAGCGATCTCGACGCGCTGGCCGACCTTGGCGAGTCGGTCAAGCGTTTCGCCCAGCGCGAGATTGCGCCGCACGTCGGCCAGTGGGACGATGCCGGCGAATTCCCTCGAACCCTGTACCGCAAGGCGGCCGAACTGGGCCTGCTGGCGCTGGGTTACCCCGAGGCACTGGGCGGCACCCCGGCATCCTGGCGGCTGCGCAACGCGATGACGCTGGCGCTGTGCCGCCACGGCGGCAGCGGCGGTGTGCTGGCCAGCCTGTTTTCGCACAACATCGGTTTGCCGCCCGTGCTGGCCCATGGCTCGGCGGCCCTGCAGCAGGCGGTGATTCCGCAGGTACTGCGCGGTGAAAAAATTGCGGCACTTGCGATTACCGAACCCGGCGGCGGTTCGGACGTTGCGGCGCTGCGAACCACAGCGCGGCGTGACGGCGCCGATTATGTGATCGATGGCGAGAAAGTCTTCATCACCTCGGGCATGCGCGCGGACTTCATCACGGTGGCGGTGCGCACCGGGGAATCCGGCAGCAAAGGCTCCGGGGGCATTTCGATGATTCTCGTGCCCGGCGACAGCCCGGGCCTGTCGCGCACCCGGCTCGAAAAAATGGGTTGGTGGTGTTCGGACACCGCGCACCTGCGGTTTGACAGTGTGCGGGTGCCGGCCGGCCATCTGCTTGGTGAAGAGGGTGGCGGTTTCAGGATCATCATGGGCAACTTCAACGGTGAGCGCCTGGGGATGTCTGCCGCAGCGCTGGGCTTTGCCCAGGCTTGCCACGACGAGGGTGTCCGGCGCCCACCCCGCGAGCGGCCGCGG
>CAZIYA010000328.1:0-4293 GCA_964543355.1 uncultured Polaromonas sp. | reverse complement strand
GCTGACGAGTTCCGCAACTACACGCTGCTCGAGCTGCCTCATGCATCCGATGCTTCCAGTCGCGACTACGCGGTGACCATCGTCCGCAATTTCCTTTACAGCGCACTGATGCTGCTGCTGTGGGAAGCCTTGCAGAAATCGAAGGACGCGCAGCTGGCAGCCATTGCGGGCAGGTCGTTCAAGGAAGTGCGTTACCACTTCCGCCACTCGCGCGACTGGCTGGTGCGCCTGGGTGACGGTACCGCTGAATCCCATACCCGCACCCAGGGCGCCCTGAACTATTTGATGCCTTACACCGCCGAATTCCGGGCGCAGGAAGCGATCGAAAAAATAGCAACCCCGGAAGGTTTCGCAATCGACTCCGTCACTCTGCAAGGCCGCTGGGACGAGCTCGTCAACGACGCCCTGCAGGACGCCGGGTTGCAACGGCCGGCCCCTGGCGTCGACTTGCCGCAGGGCAAGAATGGCCAGCACAGCGAACACCTCGCGCCGCTGCTGGCAGAGATGCAAAGCCTGGCGCGCGCGCACCCCAACGCTTTATGGTGAACACCCTGCAGCAGGTCTGGGACGTGCTTGAAGCGGTGCCTGACCCGGAAATCCCGGTCGTGTCCATCCGCGAGCTCGGCATCCTGCGCGACGTTCGCCATGTCAAGGACGGCGTGGAAGTCATCATCACGCCAACCTACAGCGGCTGTCCGGCCATGGGGCAGATCGAGGACGACATTCGCGCCGCCCTGGCACAGCACCAGCTCAGCGCACGCATCACTACCCAGCTTGCACCCGCCTGGACCACCGACTGGATGACTGCGGCAGCGAAGACAAAGCTGCGCAGCTACGGCATTGCCCCGCCGCACACCACCACACCCGGCAACGATAAGGTCATCCGCTTCGCGCCACGGCACCAGGCCGTGGAGGCCGTGGCCTGCCCCCAGTGCGGTTCCGTCAACACCACCGAAACCTCGCACTTTGGCGCCACGGCCTGCAAGGCGCTGTACAAGTGCCTGGACTGCCTGGAACCCTTCGACTACTTCAAGCCATACTGATACCGGACCGCCGCATGTCTGTTCCCCATTTCCACCCGCTGGTCATCAATCGCGTCACACCCGAAGCCGCCGGGGCCGTGGCTGTCAGCTTTGCCATTCCACCGGAGCTGCGCGAGACGTATGGTTTCACGCCGGGCCAGTTCCTCACGCTCAAGGCAACGATAGGCGGCGACCCGGTACGCCGAAGCTACTCGATCTGCAGCAGCACACAGCGACTGGCCGCGGAACATGACATCGAGGTCGGCATCAAGCCGGTCGAAGGCGGCGTCTTCTCCAACTGGGCCACGCAGCTGCAGGCCGGCGATACGCTGGAGGTGATGCCGCCGGAAGGCCGCTTCACGTCGCGACTGACCGGCGCCGTGCACCGCGTCGGCTGGGCGGCCGGCTCGGGCATCACCCCCCTGCTGTCCATCATCGCCAGCACGCTGGCGGGCGAGCCGGATGCCACCTTCACGCTGGTCTACTGCAACCAGCGCACCGGCAGCATTTTGTTCAACGAGGCGCTGCAGGACCTGAAGGACCGCTACCCGGCGCGGCTGACACTCATTCACCTGCTCTCGCGCCAGTCGCAGGAAGTCGAGCTGTTCAATGGCCGGCTCGACGCTGCCAAAGTCAGCGAACTGCTGGCGACCCTGATCCCGCCTGGCAGCATCGATGAAACCTTTGTCTGCGGCCCGGAAGCCATGATTGAAGCCTGCGAGCAGGCCCTGCAAGCAGCCGGCGTACCGCGGGAGCGCATCCATGCCGAGCGCTTCACCACCAGTACAGCGTCTTCAATCGCTATGAAATCAGGAGCCTCTGGCGCAGGCGCTACAAGGGCTACAGGCCAAAATGGTTTGAAAAAAAGCGGCTCGACCGGTGCCATACGCCTGTCGGTACAGCTCGACGGCAAGGCGCATGAATTGCGCATGCATGCGCACGAACGCGTGCTCGACGTCGCGCTGGCCGCCGGACTGGACCTGCCCTACAGCTGCAAGGGCGGCGTCTGCTGCACCTGCCGCGCCAAGGTGCTGGAAGGCGAGGTCGCGATGGAAAAGAATTTCACTCTGGATAGCTGGGAAGTGGACAAGGGCTTTGTTCTGAGCTGCCAGGCCCGCCCGCTGAGCGAACGCGTGAGCATCAGCTACGATGACCGGTAGGTAATAAGGCCCCCACGCTTGTCGCTTTGCGTACTGCGCTGCCCCCCCGAGGGGGCCGCTGTGCCTGCGGACTGGCGAAGCCAGATCCGCGGCCCCTGCTTGAAGGGGATGTAGCTACACCAGTCACTGCGTGTACACCCATGCCTCAAGACGGCCTCAGTGGGTTCTCGAATTCCAGACGTGGAGTTCAAAAAAGGCGCCGGTCTCGCCAATTTTCAATTGGCGAAACACCGAGCGGGTGGCAGCTTCGGCGGCTTGTTCCCAGCGGGCGATGGCCTGCAGTTCTTCGGGAGCGCTGGCCTCGAAGGGGTTCTCGGCAAGCAGGGAGCGTGCAGCCAGCCATTCGCAATAGGCACCCCGCACGGCCGAGCCGCCACCGAAAGTGTGTTCCAGCACTTCCACGAATTTCTCTTCCGCTGCCCGCTTTTGTGCGTCTGACAAACCGGCAGCGGACATAAGTGATGCGTTGTACTTGGCCTGTGCTCTCATGGCGGGTGGTGGTGCAGTCGTGCGGAAAATCTGCCAATCATACAATCCCTCCCATCCTGCCGCATCAGGACGTATTTTCGCGGGGCCTAATATTTCAGCGTGGTGCTCTTGCCCCAGAACACCCGGTAGGCAAACACCGTGTAGCCAACGATCATGGGCAAGACCACCAGCGCACCGGCGAGGATCACCCCCATGGAGCCGGGCGAGGTCGTGCCCTGCCAGAGATGGATGCGGTCAATCACCAGCCAGGGGAACAGGCTGTAGGCCAGCCCGTAAAAGGCCAGCAGGAAGACGCCCACCGTGGCACCAAAAGGCACCCAGGCCCCGTACTCGTTGCCTTGCGCCAGCCGCACCGGCAGGCGGCGCAGGCTGCGGCCGATGACCAGCAGCAGGATCAGCGTCGCCAGCGGAATCGGCAGCAGCAGCACGATGTAGGGAAAGGCAAACCACTTGTCGAAAATGGACTGGCTGACCAGCGGCGTGGCCAGCGAAATGGCTGCTATGCCGGCCGCGGTGAACCACAGGCTGCCGCGCGCCCATTGAACGGCCTGCAGCTGCAGCGCGCCTTCGGTCTTGATGATCAGCCAGCCGGCGCCCAGCAGGCAGTAAGCGGCCACCAGCGCCAGCCCGATGGCCGCGCTGAAGAGCATGGACCAGATGTCGCCGGCAAAGCCGGTGATGAGTGCGCCCAGCATGTAGCCTTGGCTCCAGCTCGCCAGCAGCGAGCCGGCGTAAAAAGCGCGGTTCCAGGTCGGCTTGTGCCGCGCCCGCGCCTTGACGCGAAAGTCGAAAGCCACGCCGCGCAGCGTCAGGCCAACCAGCATCAGCGCCACCGGCAGGTAAAGCGCACCCAGGATTTCGCCATGTGCCAGCGGAAACACCGTCAGCAGGATGCCGATGCCCAGCACCAGCCAGGTTTCATTGGCATCCCAGAAGGGGCCGATGCTGGCGATCATGGTGTCCTTGTCGTCTTCGCTGGCGCGCCGCATGAGCACACCCACCCCCAGGTCGTAGCCGTCCAGGACCACATAGGCCAGCATGGCCAGCCCCATCACACCCATGAAGACAATCGGCATCCAGCCGGCGGGCTGGCTCAGGTCGGGAATGAAGTCATACATTCGGGTGACCCTCCTTTTCCGGGTAGTTGACGGGGTTGAGCTGCTGCTCCAGCGGCTGCGCAGCTTCGAGCGGCGCGTCCGCATGCGTGGTCGGGGCCTTGCGCGCCAGGTAAAACAGCACTGACACATAGGCGGTGATCAGCACGGCATACAGCAACAGGTATAGCGTGAGCGTCAGGCCGATCTGCGCCGCCGGCACCCTGGAAGCAGCGTCGGCAGAAGTAAGCACACCCGACACCAGCCAGGGCTGGCGCCCGACCTCCGTCACATACCAGCCGGCCACCAGCGCCACCCAGCCGGAGAAGGTCATGCCTACCAACACGCGCACAAGCCACGGTTTCAGTTCGTGGACAACTGGTTCCGGTGGCGACACGTGCGAAGCAACAAGCGAGGACTCCGCCTCTTCACCAGCAGGGGCCGCGGATCCGGCTTCGCCGGGCCGCAGGCGCAGCGCCCCCCCGGGGGGCAGCGTAGTACGCGAAGCGACAAGCGTGGGGGCCCATG
>CAZIYA010000327.1:0-4304 GCA_964543355.1 uncultured Polaromonas sp. | reverse complement strand
CAGCCACAACCGGGTACCCCGTGCCGGCGTCAAAAGCCTGTCGGAAACGCTGGACACGGTGGGCGGCTTTGCCCGTAGCGTGCGCGACTTGGCGCTGCTGGGCGCGGTGCTGACCGGCGATGCGCGGCTGGCCGACCCGGCCGCCTTCGATGAACAGGCAGCTATGCCACGCATCGGCCTGTGCCGGACATTCGAGTGGGCGCAGGCGGATGACGATACGCAGCAGGCCTGGGCGCAGGCAGAAACAGCGCTGGCCGGACAGGGCCTGCCCATGACGCTGCAGCCCGAGTTGTCGGGCCTGGTCGCCGTGCAAAAGCAAGTGCAGGCCTTCGAGACCGCCCGCTCGCTGAGCCATGAACGCCTGCGGCACCGGGACCAGCTCAGTGCGCCACTGCAGGCCTTGATCAACGATGGTCTGGCCATCAGCGGCGAAACCCACGTCCGCAACCTTCAGGCCGCCACCAGTGCGCGGCAACAGGCGCAGGCACTGTTCGACCAATACGATGTGCTGCTGGCGCCCAGCAGCGTCGGCGAGGCGCCGCGCGGGCTGGACAATACCGGTGACCCGCTGTTCTGCCGCAGCTGGACCTTGCTGGGCCTGCCCTGCGTGCACCTTCCCTTTGCCCGCGGGCGCAACGGTCTTCCGGTCGGTCTGCAGCTGGTGGGCGCCTTTGGTGACGATCACAAGCTGCTGGCCGCTGCGCACTGGGTGCACCAGCGCCTGCGCAACCAGTGATGAGCTCGCAATTCATGACACCGCCCCGTTCGGGCTGAGCCCGTCAAAGCCTGTCCTGAGCTTGTCGAAGGGCCCTTCGACAGCTCAGGGCGAACGGTAGTGATTGGCTTGTCATGATTTATGGAAATCTCAACAACCCTGCAGAAAATTCCTACAGCAGGCAGCGCTGCGCACCCACAGGTTTTCCGGGCCTGCCGCTTGCAGGGGCATTCAATCGGGCGCATTCTTGGATCGCGGTTTTTTGCTGCCTCGGGAGTTCGTTATGCGCTCACTTCGTCGTTGGCTCTTCTGGCTCTTCCCCTTCTTTCCCTTTGTGTCAGCCTGCTGGCTGGCCGCCCTGCCCGCCTACGCGGCCACAGACCCGCCGTCAGCCGCGCAGCGGATGATTGAGGCGCTGGCGAGTGCGAACTCGTCGGTGGTGGGCATTCGCGTCACGGTGGCCGAAGACGCACGCTCGGCAGAGACACTGGGCCAGCGGCGCAAAGGCACGGGCGTGCTGATCGCGCCGGACGGGCTGATCCTGACCATCGGCTACCTGATGCTGGAAGCCGAGCAGATTGAAATCGTCACGCAGGACAACAAGACCGTGCCGGCCCGCCCCGTGGCCTACGACCTGGCCACCGGCTTCGGCTTGCTGCGGCCCCTGCTTCCGGTGCAGAGCCTGGGCCAGGTCAGCGTGGCATCGCTGGGCAACAGCCAGCGCCTGCAGACCGGCGAGACGCTGATGGCGGTAACCGGCCCGCAGGCCGACGAAGACGGTGCTGTCAACATGACGCAGTTGGTCAGCCGGCGCGCTTTTTCCGGCACCTGGGAATACCACATCGAGAGCGCCCTGTTCACCAGCCCACCCATCCTGTCCAGCGGCGCCAACCACAGCGGCGCACCGCTGTTCAACCAGCAGGGCGAGCTGATGGGCATCGGTTCGCTGCTGGTATCGGACGCCACGGGAGAGAACCAGCTGGTGGTCGGCAACATGTTTGTGCCGGTGGATTTGCTGCGCCCCATCCTGGCTGAAATGCAGCAGTCCGGCACCAGCATGAAAAGCCGCCGGCCCTGGCTGGGCCTCAATTCGAACGACCAGGGCGGACGCATCCGGATCATGCGCATCAGCAAGGACAGCCCTGCCGAGGATGCCGGGCTGGAAGCGGGCGACGTGGTGCTGGCGGTGGACGGTGTGCAGGTCGCCACCCTGGAAAGCTTCTACAAAAAACTCTGGGACCGGGCCGCGCCCGATGCCGAGGTCTCACTCACCGTGCTGCACGGCGCCGAGGTCAAGACCATTGTGCTGAAAGCGCAGGACCGGCTGCTGACACTGAAGAAACCCTCGTCGATCTAAAATTATCCAGTCGAATCGGCCTCCAGCCCTTTCAGGATGGGCGCCAGAAGCTCCTGAAACAATAGCGCCACAACAGCATCTATGCCGTTGCAGCCACCGGGTAACGCATCTCCAAAGCCATCGCGGTGATGCTGTTGCCAGCAGCCATGCTGCCTGCGGGCGCGTCGTCGGCATCCAGCTTGAACTCGCCCACCGCTGTCTGCAACTGCTGCGTCTGCTCTGCCAGCGCTGAAGCAGCTGTCGCGGCCTGCTCGACCAGCGCTGCGTTTTGCTGCGTCGCCTTGTCCATCAGCACCATGGCCTGGTTCACATGCTCGATGCCGTTGCTCTGCTCCACCGACGCCGCCGAAATCTGCTCGAGCAGGCTGCTCACGCGCCTGACGGCCTGCACGATGTCCTGCATGGTGCGGCCCGCCTGCCCGACCAGCTCGGAGCCGTTGTCGACATGCGCCACGGAATCGGCGATCAGCGCCTTGATCTCGCGCGCCGCCTCGGCGCTGCGCTGCGCCAGGGCGCGCACCTCGCTGGCCACCACGGCAAAGCCGCGCCCCTGCTCGCCGGCGCGCGCTGCTTCCACCGCGGCATTAAGCGCCAGGATGTTGGTCTGGAAAGCAATACCTTCGATGACCGCGATGATGTCGACGATTTTTTTCGAACTGCCGCTGATCGCGGCCATCGTGTCCACCACCTGGACCACCACCGCGCCGCCCTGCTCGGCAATGCCTGAAGCGCTGGTCGCCAGTCCGCTGGCAGAACGGGCGTGTTCGGCATTCAGCCTGACGGTGGAAGTCAGCTCTTCCATGCTGGAGACCGTTTCTTCCAGCGACGCCGCCTGCTCTTCCGTGCGGCGGGACAGGTCCGAGTTACCGGCGGCGATGTCACGGGACGCCAGGGTGATCGAATCGGTCGAAGCCTTGATGCGGCTCACCAGATCGGTCAGCGTGTCCTCCATGCCGCCCAGGGCGCCAAGCAACCGACCGAAATCGCCACCGCGTTCGGTGGAAAATTCCTGGCTGAGGTCGCCCGAAGCCACGGTTTCGGCGATATGGATCGCCTCATTGAGCGGCTGCACAATGCTGCGCACCAGCCGGTAAGCCACCGTGCCGCCTACCAGCAGGGCAGCAAGCGCCAGCCCGATCATCCAGCGGCGTGCCGAGCCGATGTCGCCTTCCACGTCTAGGCCACGCGCCTTCACCTGCCGCGTCTGCAGTTCAGCCAGCGCCTGGACTTCCTGCTGCAGGCGATCCAGCGTCTGCCGGGCTTCCCCCATCCAGGCACGAGAGGCTGCATCGCGGTCGCCGCCTTCCAGCAGTTTCACCACCTTGCCAAGGGCCAGCGCGTGCGACACATGAGCACTGCGCATGCCGGCCAGCAAGGCCTTTTCTTCCGCGGGCGGGTTACCCTGCTCCAGCGCCGCCAGTGCCTCGGCATCGTTTTTTTCGCCGGCCCCCAGTTGCTGCTTCGCAGCAGCCGCCTGCGCCGGATCCCCCGTGAGCACCAGCTCCATGATTTTTTGCGCATTCGCCTGGGCGGAAGCACCCACAGCCGCCACCGCCCCGGCCCGGCGCCAGTCGGCGCCTGTCATGTCGCGGCTGACAGTGCCCACGCTTGCAAGGGACGTCAGCCCCACCGCCATCAGGCCACTCATCAACAGCCATACGATGCCAAAGCCGGCCCACAGCCGCGTGCTGACCTTCAAATTGTCCAGTTGCATGTTCTCTCTCCAGCAGGCCTCTTCCGTTCTTCCGTCTCATACGCGGAGAACCACATCCATGGACGGTATCAAGAAAAGTGCAGCCGGATGATCCTGAACAAGGCGTGAAAAAGCGCTCTTTTCATCGAATTGGAAAGCGTTGCCCCCAGCCCGGGAGAAGGCGGTGGCGGATGAGCACACCGCCCTGCTGCCCGGTGGCAACAAACGAGCGCAGCCCATGGACCGCAGCAGGGCGCTGAATCGACAGTCCACCCGCCCGGCCTACCTCCCTCTTCCCTTCTAAGAGCTGATCGGCGTCAGACGGCGCGCCGGCACCGCCGGCAGAACCTGGGGTCCGCGCCGCGCCGTTGAGGAAGTGGGGTAGCGCTGAGGCGGCGCGATGCGGTGCCCCTCGCCCTTGAACACGGTCACCGCCTGCGCCAGATGTTCGGCTTGCTCCTGCAGCGAAGACGCTGCCGCTGCAGCTTCCTCCACCAGCGCCGCATTCTGCTGCGTCACCTGGTCCATCTGCGTGATCG
>CAZIYA010000326.1:0-4325 GCA_964543355.1 uncultured Polaromonas sp. | reverse complement strand
AAGGGGAGAAGGCACTACACGCAGTGAGCGTCCGACAGGGGTGAGCATCAGTCACTTCCAGGCGGCTAAAAAAGCCAGCAGCACCTTGGCCGAATTGTCGGCCGCTATGCCCATGAAAGTGCCCATTTCGTTCTCGCCCTCGCCGCCGCCTGCCAGGTCGCTGAGCGAGCGGAAGGCGATGTAGGGCACGGCGTTGCTGTAGGCCACATGCCCGACAGCGGCGGTTTCCATGTCCAGCACATTGGCCTGGAAGGTCTTGAACGTGTATTCGCGGAAGGCCTTGTTGTCCATGAAGGCCTGGCCCGACACGCCGTTGCCGCCTATGACCAGCTTCGGCTTGTGCGTGAGGCACTTGCCGGCCTTGCAATGCTCCAGCTCGACGTTGCGGATGCTGCGCGCCACTTCCAGCATGCGCGGGTCGGTTTCGAACCAGAACTTGCGGGCAATCTGCGGCTGGGCCGCCGTGCGCACTTCCACCGGCCGCGGGTGCAGCATGCCGTAGTTGGGCAGGGTGGCGTCCTTGATGAAAGGCGGCGCGCTGTAGCGGCCCGGCGCCGTTTCGCGGGCGATCAGGACTTCGAGGTACTGGCCCCACTGCGCCGGCACCGTCACGTCGCCCACGTTGAGCTGCGGGTTCACGCCGCCTGCGATGCCGCTGTACACGATGTGGCTGACCTTGAACCTGTCCAGCGCGAGCTGCGTGTTCATGGACGCATTGACCATGCTGATGCCCGAGAGGAACATCACGACGGGTTTGCCCTGCAGCGTGCCGGTGGTGAACTCCACGCCGTTCACACTTTGCCGGCGCGGGTTCTGCATCTGGGCCGACAGCAGTGTCAGCTCGGGCTGGAAGGCGGAAATCACCGCGATGCGTGGTGTTTCGTCCAGCCGCAGCGCCGTGCCGGAGGGCACGCCGGCACAGCCGGCCAGGGTGGCAGCCAGCGCGCAGCCGGCCAGCAAGGTGCGCCAGTTGCTCATTTGGCTGTCGACTTCGGTTGGCCGTCTTCGACCTTGACGCTGAACTTGCCGTCGAGGATGGCTTTTTCCTTGGCCTTGACCTTGGCGACGATGTCAGCCGGCACTTTTTTCTCGAAGGTGCCCAGCGGCGCAAGTTCGGAACCCTTGTGTTTCATCATCGAGTAGGGGCCGTAATCTTCGGCAGTGAACTTGCCGTCTTTCACCAGCTTGAGCGCGCGGTCGATGCTGGGCTCCATGTGCCACAGGGCCGAGGCGACCACGGTGTCGGGGTACTTGTCCTGGGTATTGATCACATTGCCGATGGCGAGCTTGCCTTTTTCCTTGGCGGCATCGCTCACGCCGAAACGCTCGGCGTACATCACGTCGGCGCCCTTGTCGATCATCGCAAAGGCGGCTTCCTTGGCCTTCGGCGGGTCAAACCAGCTGTTGATGAAGCTCACAGTGAACTCGACCTTGGGGTTGGTTTCCTTCGCGCCGGCCATGAAGGCATTCATCAGGCGGTTCACCTCGGGAATCGGGAAGCCGCCGACCAGGCCGATCTTGTTGCTTTTGGTCATGCCGCCGGCCACCATGCCGCTCAGGTAGGCCGGCTCCTGGATGTAGTTGTCGAACACCGAGAAGTTGGGCGCCTGCGCCTTGCCCGACGAGCCCATCAGGAAAGACACCTTCGGGAAATCCTTGGCGACCTTGCGCGCGGCAGCTTCGACGGCAAAGGCTTCGCCGATGACGAGCTGGTTGCCGGCGGTGGCGTATTCACGCATCACGCGCTCGTAGTCGGCATTGGAGACGTTCTCCGTGGCCTTGTATTCGATTTCGCCGCGGGCTTCGGCGGCCTTGAGCGCCTTGTGGATGCGGCTGACCCATTGCTGCTCGAAAGGTACGGTGTAGACGGCCGCGACTTTGGTTTTGGCCTGCGCCAGGGCGAGGCCGGGCAGGGCAACTGCCAGCGCGGCAGCCAGGGCGACGAGTTGTCGGCGCTTGAGGATTGAAGACATGATTTCTCCGTTGGGCTGGTTGAAAATGCTATGAATTCAGAAGCTGCTTGCGCCCACCCTACAAGGGCTGGAGGCTTATTTGGTTCCAAATATCCGGTCACCCGCATCGCCGAGACCGGGGAGAATGTAGCCGTGGTCGTTAAGTTCGCGGTCGATGGCGGCGGTGTAGATGGGCACGTCGGGGTGGGCTTTTTGCAGCGCCGCAATACCCTCCGGGCAGGTCAGCAGGCAGACGAACTTGATCGACTTGGGGTTGAGCTCTTTCAGGCGCTCGACCGCGGCGATGGCCGAGTTGCCGGTGGCCAGCATCGGGTCGACCACCACGATGTCGCGCTCTTCCATGTCGTGCGGCATCTTGAAGTAGTACTCCACCGCAGTCAGGGTTTTCGGGTCGCGGTACAGGCCGACGTGACCGACGCGTGCGCCCGGCACCACGCTGAGCATGCCTTCAAGAATGCCGTTGCCGGCGCGCAGGATGGAAACAAACACCAGCTTCTTGCCGTCGATGACTTTGGAGGTGGTTTTCTCCAGCGGGGTTTCGATCTCGATGTCCTGCGTCGGCATGTCGCGCGTGACTTCATAGGCCATCAGCATGCTGAGCTCGTTCAGCAGGGTGCGGAAGGTGTTGGTCGATGCGTCCTTGCGGCGCATCAGGGTGAGCTTGTGCTGCACCAGCGGGTGGTCGATCAGGTGGACTTTGCTGGTGACTGGAATGCTGGGGGTGGTCATGGGGGAAGGTGCCTCTGGGAGTCGGATGTCAAAAAACGGTGCCGTCACTTTGGATGTTCAGAGGCGGGTTGCCTCCATGCAATTGCTGTGCCAGTGCGCGCCCTGCGGCCCAGGTGCCGCCTTCGAGAACGCAGGCCAGCGGCATCTGCTCGGCGCTCAATCCTAACTGCTGGCGCACCAGCGGCGCGAGCTCATCCAGCAGGGCCACCGTGAGCGCGCGCCACTCGACGATCAGCTCGTCGCCCGCGGCGTGCAGCCGTTCTGCCTGGGCCGTGTCCTTGAACTGCAGCACGCCGGCATCCAGGAACAGCCCGCCGTTGCGGTACTCCGGCAGGCCGGTCAGCGCGTCCAGCCCCTGGACCTGCACACCAGCCCACTCAAAGGGCTCGAGCAGCGAGTAGGTGAGCCACTGCGAAAGCTTGTGGAAAGGCATCCAGCCGCTGCCGGGGCCGCCCTCTTCGCTGCCCGCCGCCGCATGCCGCCAGCAGTCACCCAGTGCCACCTTGCCGATGGCGTTCTGTGCCGGCCAGACGGGGGCCAGGCCGGTGAGCAGTACGGTCAGCAGGTCATGCGCCTGGATGGCGCCCTGGCCCTGCCGGGTCAGCAGGTCAAACAGGTGGCCGGGACGGCCGGGCTGGCCGAACAGCGCGGGCTGGTCCTGCAGCGCCTGGCCCAGGCGGCACAGGAGGGCAGCGCGGCCGTCGAGGCCGACCAGCGGATTGCCCGGCGCCACCTGGAAGGCAGCGCCCAGCCGTTCGGCCGTCACCGCCAGCAGGCCCTGCGCGTCGGCCTGCAGAGGCTGCGCCGGGTCGCTGGAAAAAAGCCCGCTCATGAAGGCGTGAAAACTTGCCACGCCCAGGCCTTCGGAGCGGCTGTAGCTGTGGTCGGGACGTTCGCCCTCGCCCGCTTCGCAGTAGGTCCAGTCGGGGCCGGCGCCGGCGTCGAGCAGCACGCTGACCAGCGCCAGGTCTATCTGTGCGCGGGCTCTGTCGGCGGGCGAGGCATCGCCGAGTGCGGCGTTCAATTGCGCCAGCCGGTGCACGCCGCCGGCCTCGAAATGCCGCCAGCGGCTGTGGTACGGAATTTTCAGGCTGGGATAACGCGCCTGCGTCAGTTCGGCCACCAGCGTGGCGGTGGTGACCATCGCGCCGTCGTTGACGGTGAACCAGGCGGACTCACCGCGGCGCGCCCGCTCGAGCAGGGCCGCGGCGCGCCGGCGTATCGTGCTTGTAGAGCGTAATTCGGCTACAGCCCTTTCCAGCTGTGCGCCGGTAGCTTCTTTTTTAATAGCGGTTTTGGTTTGTTTTGCAGACTCAGGCATCCAGCCCCCGGCCCTTGGCTTTTTTCAGCTCTTCGGCCGTGGGCACCGCGCCAGGCGTGAAATAGCCCGCCGCCATCTTGGCGTCCATCTCTACCTGGGCATCCGCGGGAATCATGTGCTCGGGGATGTTCACACGTTCGACCACCTCGATGCCGGCGCGCGTGATGGCGTCGTATTTCATGTTGCTCATGGAAACGAGCCGGTGGATCTTGCGTATGCCCAGCCAGTTCAGCACGTCGGGCATCAGCTCCTGGAAACGCATGTCCTGCACGCCGGCCACACATTCGGTGCGGTTGAAGTAC
>CAZIYA010000325.1:0-4326 GCA_964543355.1 uncultured Polaromonas sp. | reverse complement strand
ATGCCGTGCATGCTGACGCTGGCCAGCAGGTCCATCACGTCGGCCGACTTGTCCAGCGGGATCCAGTTGTACTGGATGTTCTGGCGTGTCGTGAAGTGGGCGTAGCCGGCGGTCAGTTTGGAGCTGACGGACAGGCCACTTTTCAGGTTGACGGGGCCGAGCTGGTCCTGTTTGGCCTGCGCTTCGTTGAACAGGGCGGCATTGGGCTGGTCGTACTCGCGGGCGATCTTCGCGAGCACACGCACCTGCGCGCTGGAGAGCTCGCCATAAGGCACAGCCACGCGCAGCATGGGCGCATAACGCTGCACATACCAGCCGTTTTGCAGGCGCAGGGGCCGGAACTCGTCTTCAGGCAGCAGGCCTGCCTGCCAGCGGGTCAGCTGGTCGCGGTATTGGCCGGCACGGGCTTTCACAAACTGGCGGTCAAATTCGGTGTATTGGTACATGGCTGTCAGAGATCAGGTAAGGATTCAGATGGCGATCAGTTTGGCACCGGCATAAGCCAGCAGCACGGAAAGGAGGGAGCGTATCCAGCGGTCGGGCGTGCTGTTGACGAGGCGCGAGCCGAGCCATATGCCGGGCAGCGAGCCGGCCAGCAGCTTGGCCAGCAGTATCCAGTCCACGGAACCAATGGAGGCGTGGCCCAGGCCGGCCACCAGCGTCAGCGGCACGGCGTGGGCAATGTCGGCGGCCACAATGCGCGGCAGCGGCAGGGCCGGGTAAAGCAGCATCAGCACAATCACGCCGATGGCACCGGCGCCCACCGAAGTCAGCGTCACCAGGCTGCCGATGACCGCGCCAAACAGCACCGGCAGGGCCCAGTGGCGTGCTTGCGTGGCGGCGTGCAGGTCGGCTCGGGCGATGTCGCGCGGGGCGGCCTTGCCGTACACGGCCTTGTAGAGCATGGCCGTGGCCGTGAGCAGCAGCGCCACGCCCAGCGTCGTGGTCATCACGGCATGGGCTGCGGGGCTGGCGGGGCCGACAAGGTGCAATACATACAGTGTGAGCAGCGAAGCCGGAATGCTGCCCGCGGCCGTCTGCCCCACAATTTTCCAGTCCACCATGCGTGTGCGGGCCAGGCTGACCGTGCCGCCCAGCTTGGTGAAAGCGGCAAACAGCAGGTCGGTGCCAATGGCCAGGTGCGGCTTGATGCCGAAAAAGAAGATCAGCAGGGGGGTCATGAGCGAGCCCCCGCCCACGCCGGTCAGGCCCACCACCAGGCCGACGGCAAAGCCGGCAAAAACAAAAGCAAAATCATGCATAAGCCGCACACTTTAGGGGTGCCGCTTATGAAAACAAACTACAGATTCGTTGTTCGCTTATGCGAATAAGCTTATTCACCAGTGTTTATGGGCGTTTCCGGACCTTGAGCATTCATATTTCGTGTCATCGGGACAACGCCTGTTGCAACAATTGGACACAAGCCCCGTATCATCCACGGCAGTTACAACCATGAGCGGGCAGGCAGTGAAGCGCATCTACGTCAAGTTCTACGGCTTCAGCGATACCGAGCGTCATGCACTGGATTCGGTGTTTCGCCTTTCCGAGTCGCGTGACATCGTTTATTCCGCCTGGACGGCACAAGCGGCGGAGGCCAGGCATGCGCCGGACATCCTCATCATCGACGGTGAAAGCTGGGAAGCCGTCCTGGAGCTGGCCAATCCTTCCCACGATGCGGTCAAGCTGATCTGGGTCGGCGAGGACCCTCCCGACCAGGCCTGGCGGGTGTTTCCGGCGCCGGTCAAGTGGTCGGCCGTGCTGGAAGCGATGGACGAGGAGTTCGCGCCGCCGACCCCTTCTTCTCCGTCCCCTCTGTCTTCCGCTGCAGCGCCGGCCTCGCCAGCGCTGGACCTCGACCTTGCCCATGAGCACGAGCACGAGCACGAGCACGAGCACGATCTCGATGTGATGCTGGATATCGCCACGGACGATACCGAACCGCTGCCGCTGGAACCTGGCGCCCTGCCAGCAGCGGGGCGCCGCGTGCTGGTGATAGACCCGGCGCGTGATGACCGCCTGTACCTGCGCGCCAAGCTCGCCGCCGCCGGCCTGCATGAGGTGGATGAAGCTGCCACAGGCACCGAAGCCCTGGTGCTGCTGAACACCCATGCCTACCTGCTCGTGACCCTGGATCTCGGGCTGACCGACATGGACCCCTGGCAGCTCGTCAAGGCGGTGGATAACACCCGGCCGGCCATCGCCCACCTGTTTGTAACCGGCTCGGCACCCAACTGGCAGCAGGGCTTGCGGGCGCGCTTCTCGGGTGCGCAGGTGTACCTGAAGAAGCCCCTGCACCCCGGGCAGCTCAAGAAGTTGCTACAAAAAATATAGCTGCCTGCGCCCGTGTCCATTGGGTTGGGGCGCTAAATGGCTGAAATTTCCGCGGAATTAAGGGATCAAGGAGTAAAGCGCTGCGGCGCCAGTGCCTGCGCCATGCGGTTTTCCAGCGGCAAAGGCTCGCCGTGCAGCCGGGCCGCCAGCAGTTCGCCGCCCAGCACGGCAAACGTCAATCCACGCGAGCCCATGGCCGTGTTGACCCAGAGTCCCGGGTGCCGCGCGGCGTCCACCGGCCCCACCAGCGGCAGCCGGTCCGGCGATGCGCAGCGCACACCCGCCCAGGCCTGGAGTGAACCGTCCTGAAAGCTCGGCGCCAGGCGGGCGGCCGTGGACGGCAGCAGCGTCTGCAGGCGCTCAAGATTGGCCTGCTGGTCTTGCGGGTCGATGGTGCTGTCGTCCCGGTCGCGCTGAAAGCCTGCGCCGGCCAGCCAGATGGTTTGCCCATCGGAAGGCACCGCGGGGATCAAGCTGCCGTTGCCATTGACCGGGAAGGCGGGAAACGCGCTGTCGTCGGCAGCCTGCCGCAGGCCCCAGGAGACCTGGCCACGAATCGCCTGCAACGGCAGGCCGGTGTCCACCAGCAACCGGTTGGCATAAGCTGCGGCCAGCACCACCATGTCCGCCTGCGCAAGGGGTTGCGCCTGCGCAAGGGGTTGCGCCTGCGCATCGAGGACTGTCCAGCGGCCGGTGGCGGCGTCGCGCTCCAGCCGCCCCACCTGCACATTGCCGCGCCATTCGATGCCTGGCTGGACGAGCAGGGCATCGACCAGCCGCGCCGGCTTGACCCAGCCCGCGCGGTGGTGCCAGCAGGCGGCTGTGGCCGCACCCAGCCCGGCTTGCGACAGTTGCGCCGGTACCGCAGCATCACTCCAGTCCCGGCCGGCGTCTGGCCAGTCTGCTGGCAGGCCGCTGCTGCCATCGAGGCGACACTCCAGCACACCGCTCGCCTGCCAGTCGCTGCCTTGCTGCAGCAGGGCCTCGGCCTGCTGCAGGGTGGCGCGCACGCCGCAGCGCGACAGGCGCGAGAGCATGCTGTCGTCGGGCGAGATATGCGGCACCAGCACGCCGGCCGGTAAGCCCGAAGCACCACCTGCCGGCGCGCCATGCGCGTCCAGCACCAGAACCTGCCAGCCGCGCCGGGCCAGGCTGGCCGCCGTTGCAGCGCCTGCCAGGCCTGCGCCTATGACCACGCAGCTGGAGGGGCGCACCGGTGTGAACTGCCTGGCTCGTCGCGGCTCCCAGCCGGGGTTGAACTCACCCTGCAGGTTGTCCCGCTTGGGTGGCAGCCCCGGTGTTTTCTTTACTGCAAAGCCGACTTGTGCCAGCCCGTCGAGCACGTTGCGCGCCACGGTCCAGCTGGCAATGCGCGTGCCGCGGCGGCAGCATCGCGCGACTGCCTTGAGTGTGTGGATGTCCCACATGCCGGGGTTTTTGGCCGGGCTGAAGCCGTCCAGGTACACCGCATCGGCTTCAAAGGCCTGCTCGCGCAGCACGGCCCGGGTGTCGCCTATGCACAGGGTGAGCAGCACCTGCCCGTTTTCAAACACCAGCCGGTGTACCCCCGGCAGCAAACCCCAGCACTGGGCCTGCAGCTGTTCGGCCAAAAGCAGCAGTTCGGGATGAGTCGCGGCTGCGCGCAAGACATCGGCAGCACTGGCGGGGTGTGCCTCGGTGCTCACAAAATGCAGCAGGCGCGGGCGCGCCGGGTCGGCCTTCCAGGCCTGCCAGGTGACGAGAAAATTGAGGCCCAAGCCGAAGCCGGTTTCGAGAATGCGCCATTGCGGCTGGCCGGCCCACAGCGCAGGCAGGCCGCAGCCGTGCAGGAAAACCTCACGCGACTGCGCCAGACCACCCAGTTCGCTGCGGTAGCGGTCACCAAAACGCGGGTTGTAGGGCGTGCCGTCGGCCAGCCATTCGATCACTTCAGCCAACTAGGCCCCCACGCTTGTCGCTTCGCGTACTACGCTGCCCCCCGAGGGGGCCGCTGCG
>CAZIYA010000324.1:0-4355 GCA_964543355.1 uncultured Polaromonas sp. | reverse complement strand
GGCAATACGCACCAGCGTGAGGGCCTTGGCCATGATGCCAAAGGTATTGGAAAACTGGAGGGGAACGTTTTTCTCGACTAACATCACGGGATTGTCTCACCCTGCCATCCCTGCAACGCAACCAGGAAACTGCAAACATGCCCTCTTTTGACACAGTCCTCGAAGCCGATCTGGTGAAGGTCAAAAACGGGGTAGAAAACACCGCCAAGGAAATCGGCACGCGGTTCGACTTCAAGGGCACGGCCGCCGCGATCGAACTCAAGGACAAGGAAATCACGCTCATCGGCGACAGCGACTTCCAGATCGACCAGATCACCGACATCCTGCGCAACAAGATGACAAAAAGCGGCGTTGACGTGCGTTTCCTCGATGCCGGCAAGGTGGAAAAAATCGGTGGCGACAAGGTCAAGCAGATCGTCAAGGTCCGCAACGGTATCGAGACCGAGCAGGCCAAGAAGATCTCGCAGCTGATCAAGGGCAGCAAGGTCAAGGTGCAGGCTTCCATCCAGGGCGACGCAGTGCGTGTGACAGGCGCCAAGCGCGACGACCTGCAGGCCGCCATGGCCATGATCAAGGCGGAGCTGCCGGACATGCCGCTGAGCTTCAACAACTTCCGGGACTAGATATGGCCCCCATGCTCCCCACTGCGTGTGGTTCGCTGCCCCCCGGGTGGGCGCTGCGCCTGCGGGCCGGCAAAGCCGGACCCGCGGCCCCGGCGGGTATGGGAACCGGCGTGGCGGTCATTCGTGTACAACTCGCCCTCCTGCTCATCGCGCTTGCGAGCTTTGGCGGCATGGCACATGCCCAAAGCGTCGCGCTGGCCGGCATGCTGGGCAACAAGGCACTGCTGGTGGTCAACGGCGCCGCACCGAAATCCGTGGCAGCGGGCGAAAAGCACATGGATGTGAAAGTCATCTCCACCTCGGGGGATCAGGCCGTACTCGAGCTCAATGGCAAACGTCACACTCTGCGCGTCGGGGATGCGCCGGTCAGCGTAGGTGCGGGGGGAGGCACGGGCGGAGAAGCCGGCAAGGGCGGTAGAGGCGGCAACCGCATTGTGCTGACGGCCGGCACCGGTGGGCACTTCATGACGCCGGGCCAGATCAACGGCCGTGCGGTGCAGTTCGTGGTGGACACCGGCGCCACCAGCATCGCCATGAGCGCGGCAGATGCCGAGCGGGCCGGAATCAACTACAGGGGCGGCCAGCCCATCCAGCTCAGCACGGCCAATGGCATCGCCCCGGGTTTTCGCGTCAAGCTCAACTCCGTGCGTGTGGGTGACGTCGAAGTGTACGACGTTGATGCCGTGGTCATCCCGCAGGCCATGCCCTACATGCTGCTGGGCAACAGCTTTTTGACGCGTTTCCAGATGATCCGGGAAAACGACCAGATGACGCTGGTCAAGCGGTTCTGAACAAAAAAGGGCCGTAGCCCTTTCCACCCGGGCTCAAGCAGCTATCTAATTCATGGCAGATTGCCGCGTGGTTCAGCTTTTTTTGCTGGCACCCAGCTTCGACTCCGTTCCCTTGAGCAGCTTGATGATGTTTTCCCGGTGCCGGAAAATCAGGAAAGCGCTCATCGCCACAATGGCTACTGCCATCAATTTGTCAACGTACCAGAACGACCGGTCGCCGATCAGGTAGTACCAGGGTGCGAAGATCGCGCAGGCGATGGCCGCCAGCGACGAGTAGCGTGAAAACCCCGCCACGATGATCCATGTCGCCAGTGTGGCCAGGCCCAGCACCCAGTGCACGCCGAACAGCACCCCGGCAGCGGTGGCCACCCCCTTGCCGCCCTGGAAGCCAAAAAACACCGGGTAGAGATGGCCAATAAATGCCGCGAAACCGACGGCGGCCAGCGTGCCTTCACGCATCCCGTAGTCCTTGCCGAACCACATGACCAGCGCCATCGGCACCCAGCCCTTGACGCCGTCAAGCAGCAGTGTGAGCACGGCCGCGGCCTTGTTGCCCGAACGCAGCACGTTGGTGGCGCCGGGGTTTTTGCTGCCGTAGCTGCGCGGGTCGTTCAGGCCCATCAGCCTGCTGACAATCACCGCAAACGACAGGGAGCCGATCAGGTAAGCCGCAAGCACGGCAAGGACGGGGTAAACGTAGGCCATGGGTTCTCCAGTATTTCTTGTTTTTACTCGACCAGCGCGCAGTGGACCGGCTTGGCGTCCAGCAGCTCGATGCAGACCTGCGGCGCGATGCCGACAAGGTAACCGCGCCTGCCTCCATTGATGGCGATTTTAGGCAGGTCCAGGATGCTTTGCTCGATATACACCGGCATGGCCTTGCGCGTTCCGAAAGGCGACGTGCCGCCCACCAGGTAACCGCTGTGCCGGTTGGCGACTTCCGGCTTGCAGGGCTCGACCGATTTGGCGCCTATCTGGCGCGCCAGGTTTTTCGTCGAAACCTTGCGGTTGCCGTGCATCAGCACCAACAGCGGCCTGGCATCCTGGTCCTGCATGACCAGCGTCTTGACCACGGTGAACGGATCGAAGCCCAGCACCTCGGCGCTGTGCTGCGCCCCGCCGTGCTCAAGGTACTCATAGGGATGTTCTGTGAAAACCACCTTGCGGGCCTTGAGCATCTGCGTCGCCGGCGTCTCTGAAACATGGTCCTTTTTACTCACTGCGTTGCTTCCGTTCAAGTGCCAGCGCGGAACCGGCTTTGCCGGGCCGCAGGTGGCGCCCCCCTGGGGGCTGAGGGGCCGCGGCTCCAAACCTGCCTGCGCAGGTTTGGACGGACACGAAGAGCCATTGACTCCGGCAATGGCACCTCGCCAAAGGCGCTTCGGGGGGGAACCATATTTACTGCGCCGGGTCGCGCAGCTCCCAGCGAATCGCATCGATGGCGGTCAACAGTTCGGGGGGCAGCTTCGTACCGAACACATCCAGGTTCTCGTCGAGCTGCGCCACCGAGGTCACGCCGATGATGGTGCTGGCGACCTGCCATTTGCCGTAGCAGAAGGCCAGCGCAAGCTGCGTGGGCGTGAGTCCGTGTTCGCGGGCCAGTGCGTTGTAGCGACGCGCGGCCGCCAGTGCCTCGGGCCGACCCCAGCGCTGCTGGCGCACCGTTTCGTATTTGGCAATGCGCGCATCCGCGGGCGCCTCGGGGCCCGCGGTGCCGCCTGTGTCGTACTTTCCGGTGAGCAGGCCAAAAGCCAGCGGCGAATAAGCCAGCAGGGACACGCCGAGCCGGTGCATGGTCTCATCGAGCCCGTTTTCCACCGTACGGTTCACCAGGCAAAACGGGTTTTGCACCGTTGCCACTTTGGGCAGGCCGTATTGCTCCGCAAGGCGCACAAACTCGTGAACGCCGTAAGGCGTTTCATTGGACAGGCCGATCGCACGCACCTTCCCTGCTTTCACCAGACCACTCAATGCCTCCAACTGCTGATGTATGGAGCTGACCGGCTTGTCTTTCGCGGGGTCGAAATACAACATGCCGAACGCCGGCACATGACGCACCGGCCAGTGAATCTGGTACAGGTCAATCACGTCGGTCTGCAGGCGCTTCAGGCTGTCTTCGCAGGCCTGCACGATGTCCTGCGGCGTCAGGTCGGGGCTGCCCTTGCGCACCCAGGCCATGCCGCGTGCCGGGCCGGCCACCTTGGTGGCCACCACCAGCTTGTCACGCACACCCGGGCGTTTGGCCAGCCAGTTGCCGATGATGGTTTCGGTGGCGCCAAAAGTTTCGGCCCGGGCCGGCACCGAATACATTTCCGCCGTGTCGAGGAAATTGACACCGCGCTCGAGGGAACGGTCAAGAATTGAATGCGCTGTGGCTTCATCCACCTGTTCGCCGAAGGTCATGGTGCCCAGGCAAATGGGGGTGACCTGCAGATCGCTGCTGCCTAGCTGAATTTTTTGCATTGAAATGGAGAGTGAAAGGATCGGAAAGTAGTTTAAGGGGTCGCCGGCATCGCTGCAGGCGGGCAGGATCTCGGGTGATTTGCTTACAAATGCACACCATATGACCTCATACCATTCACACACAAAAGCTTTAATCCTTTTCGACAATAACTTTCAGGAGCCTCCATGAAACTAGTACTCACTTCCCTCACCTGCGCCGCCCTCTTCCTGAGCGGCTGCGCCAATATGAGTGAAACCCAGCAGGGCACCGCCAAAGGTGCCGGCATCGGCGCCGTGGCTGGTGCCGTGATCGGCGCTGCCACCGGCGGCTCCAAAGGCGCCGCCCAAGGCGCGGTGCTGGGCGGTGCAGTCGGTGCGGGCGGTGGCTACCTCTGGTCCAAGCGCATGCAGGACCAGAAGGCCGCGATGGAACGGGCAACCGTCGGCACCGGTGTGGCCGTGAGCCAGACCGCCGACAACCGCCTCAAGCTCGACATTC
>CAZIYA010000323.1:0-4358 GCA_964543355.1 uncultured Polaromonas sp. | reverse complement strand
CACCAGCTGCGTCAGGTCGTTCGAGCCGATCGAAAAGCCGTCGAACAGCTGCGCGAAGGCATCGACCTGGATCACGTTGTTGGGAATCTCGCACATGACGTAGATTTCCAGTCCGTCCACCCCGCGGACCAGGCCGTACCCGGCCATGGCCTGCAGCACACGTTCGCCTTCCTCGACACGGCGGCAAAACGGGATCATGAGCCTGACGTTGGACAGGCCCATCTCGCCTCGCACGCGTTTCATGGCCGCACATTCCAGCGCAAAACCTTCTGCATAGGCCGGGTGCGTGTAGCGCGAGGCGCCGCGAAAACCGATCATGGGGTTGGCTTCATCGGCCTCGAACCAGCGCCCGCCGGCCAGGCTGGCGTATTCGTTGGTCTTGAAGTCGGACATCCGCACAATCACCGGCTTGGGATAAAAGGCCGCGGCAATCATGGCGACGCCTTCGGACAACTCGCGCACAAAGTAGTCGGCCGGCGTTGCATGGGAACGCGTGAGGCGGGCGATGTCGGCGCGTACCGACGCGTCTGCAACCTTGTCGGGGTGCACCAGCGCCATCGGGTGCACGCGTATGTGCTCCGCCACGATGAATTCCATGCGCGCCAGGCCGACGCCATCGTTGGGCAACTGCGCGGTCTGGAAGGCGGTGTCGGGGTTGGCGATGTTGACCATCAGCTGCGTCTGCGGCCGCGCCAGGCTGGCCACATCGATATGCGTCGTCGTGAATGGCAACAGGCCCGCATAGATGTGGCCGGTGCTGCCCTCGGCGCAGGACACCGTGATCTCGTCGCCGGTGCGGATGGCGGTGGTGGCGTTGCCGCAGCCCACCACGGCCGGTATGCCCATCTCCCGCGCGACGATGGCGGCGTGGCAGGTGCGGCCGCCGCGGTTGGTCACCACGGCTGCGGCGATTTTCATGACCGTGCCCCAGTCGGGCATGGTGGTGTCCGCCACCAGCACTTCACCGGGCTGGAACTGGTTGAGCTCGGACACGTTGCTGACCACGCGCGCGCGGCCGGAGGCGATCCGCCCGCCGACTGCACGGCCGCTGGCGCGGAGTTCGCCCTTGCGGTCGAGGTGGTAGTCGTCCACTGTGCCGCGCGGCTTGAGCGAGGCCACGGTTTCGGGGCGCGCCTGGACGATGTAGAGCTTGCCGTCCAGGCCGTCCCTGGCCCATTCGATGTCCATGGGGGTGGGCCGCCCGGCCTTGCGGCTGTAGTGCTCTTCGATCCTGACCGCGGCGTCGGCCAGTTCCAGCACCTCCTCATCGCTGATGCAATAACGCGCCTGGTCTTCCGGCGGCGTCGGCATGTTGCGCGTGGTGTCGCGGCCGGCCGCCTTGGCATACACCATGCGGATTTCCTTGCCGCCCAGCTTGCGCCTGAGCACGGCGCGGTGCCCCTGCTTCAAGGTGGGCTTGAACACGTAGAATTCGTCCGGGTCCACCGTGCCCTGAACCACGTTCTCGCCCAGGCCCCAGGCTCCGGTGATGAACACGACGCCCGGGAAACCGGTCTCGGTGTCCAGCGTGAAGATCACGCCGCTGGCAGCGCAATCGGAACGCACCATCTTCATCACACCCACCGACTGGAACACCTTGAAGTGGTCGATGCCGTGGTCCACCCGGTAGGCGATGGCCCGGTCCTTGAACAGGCTGGCAAAACACTGGCGCACGGCGTCGAGCAGGCGCGCCTGGCCCGAGATGTTGAGGAAAGTTTCGTGCTGGCCGGCGAAGCTGGCCGTCGGCAGGTCTTCGGCCGTGGCCGAACTGCGCACCGCCAGGGTCAGCGTCTCGCCATATTCGGCCTGCAGTTGTTTGTACGCGGCACCGATGTCAGCCACCAGATCTGCGGGCAGGGGCGCGGCCTGGATGATGTCGCGCGCCCGCTGCGCGCGCCGCGCCAGGTCGTCCACGTCCTTGACGTCCAGGCCGTCGAGAGCCTCGTGCAGACCCGGCCAGGCGTCCGCCTGGTCCAGCAGGTAGCGGTAAGCCCCGGCCGTCACCGCAAAACCATTGGGTACCCGCACGCCCTGCGCGCCCAGTTCGCGGACCATCTCGCCCAGGGAGGCGTTCTTGCCGCCCACCAGCGCGCCATCGTCGGCGCCGATTTCTGAAAACCAGCGAATATAAGGTGTCGTCATGATGGCGGGCCGCGAAGCTGCGGCTGTCTCCGGTTGCCGTTCTTGCGCCTACCTTAGGCGCACCCGGCGAGCGGGGCATTGCGCCAGATCAAGCGCAGGGGTTCAGGCCGCGGTGACGACCACCTGCCCGCACAGGCGTTCCACATCGGCCGGCTGGCACAGCGCGGTACCCGGTGTGAGCAGGGCGGCCGCAGCGGCCGCCATGGCGTAGCGGAAAGCCTGCTCCAGCCCGGCCTGCCGGCCCAGCGCCCAGACCAGGCCGCCGACAAAACTGTCGCCCGCGCCTATGGTGCTGGCCATAGTCACCGGCACGGCTTGGGCCCGCAGCGCCTGGCCGGCGGTGACGAGCAGGGCGCCTTCTTCACCCAGTGACAGGGCTACCAGCTCTGCCTGTCCGCGCGCAATGATCTGCCGCGCGGCCTCCAGGCGCTGCGCATCGCTGTCCAGCGGCATGCCGGTCAGCTCGCGCAATTCCCGCAGGCTGGGCTTGACCAGGAAGACACCTGCGGCCAGCGCCGCGGCCAGCGCCGGCCCCGACGTGTCCACCACCACGCGGCTGCCGCGGGCGCGGACCAGCCGGGCCAGCTGTGCATACAGGTCATCGGGCACGCCGGGTGGCAGGCTGCCGCTGGCGACCACCCAGGCGGGTGGCGTTTCGCAGGCGTTGACGCCGTCCAGGCAGGCCCGCCACTCGGTCGGACTCAGGGTGGGACCAGGCAGCACAAAGCGGAAATCCTTTCCGCTGGAGGTTTCATGCACCGAAAAGCTCTCGCGCGTTTCTCCTGCAATGGGCAGGCCCTGGTGTTGCACCTGTTCCTGCTCCAGCAATTGCCCGAGGCGCTGGCCCGTCGCGCCGCCCGACGGGTAAAGCGCCAGGCAGTTGCTTCCCAGCCGGTGCAGCACGCGGGCGACGTTGATGCCGCCACCGCCGGGATGGAACTGCGCCGTGGCACAGCGCAGCTTGTGCGTGTCCCTCACCTTGTCGGTGGACGTTGACACGTCCAGCGCCGGGTTCATGGTGATGGTCAGGATGTCGGTCGTGTGCATCGCTTCACTGTACGCCACCCGTTCCGCGGCCGGGCTGCTTCAGGCGCGCAGTTGTTGTGCCAGCAGCATCGCCACGTGCATCGCCTCGCGCTGGGCGCCGTCGCGGATCTGGTGCCGGCAGCTCGTACCATCGGCCACGACAATCGCGTCGGGCTGTTGGCGCACCGCAGGCAGCAGGCTCAGCTCGGCCATCTGCATGGACACCTCGTAGTGGCTGGCCTCATAACCAAAGCTGCCGGCCATGCCGCAGCAACTGGACTCGATCAGCTCCGGCGCCGCACCGGGGATCAGCCTGAGCACGTCCATGATGGGACTGACCGCGCCAAACGCCTTCTGGTGGCAGTGGCCGTGCAGCAGGATGGGTTCGTCCACCGGATGCAGTTTTGACTTGAGGGCGTCGAGCTTGCCCGCAGCGGCTTCGCGCGCCAGAAACTCCTCGAACAGCAGGGCCTGGTCGCTGATGGTATGTGCCGCCTCGCCCAGGCCCATGACCAGCATCTCGTCGCGCATCGTCAGCAGGCAGGAGGGCTCCAGCCCGACGATGGCGATGCCGCGCTCGGCGAAGGGCAGCAGGGCGTCCACCAGCTCACCGGCCTTGGCCTTCGCTTCATCGACCATGCCGCTGGCGAGGTAGGTGCGGCCGCAGCACAGGTGTTTTCCGTCTGCTACCGTTTTGGTAGCTATATGCACTGTGTAGCCGCCGGCCTGCAGCACTTTCAATGCTGCAACTGCGTTGTCCGCCTCGAAGGTGCCGTTAAAGGTGTCGACAAACAGCACCACTGGTCTGGCTGCCGCCAGCACTTCCTCGCGCGTGGCGCTTTCCGGTGGCTTGTTGAAAAAGGTACGGGTGGTCCACTGCGGCAGGCTGCGTCTTGCAGAAAAACCGGTGAGCTTTTCGCTCAGCGCGGCCAGGCCCGGAATTTTGTCGCGCAGGTTGAGCAGCGGCGCGAAGCGGCTGGCCCAGTGCGCGTAGTCGGGCAGGCGCGCCACCAGTTTGTCTTTCAGCGTGTAGCCGTGCCTGGCCTTGTAGTGGTGCAAAAACTCCACCTTCATCTTCGCCATGTCCACGCCGGTCGGGCAGTCGCGTTTGCAGCCCTTGCAGCTCACGCACAGGTCCAGCGTGTCCTTCACTTCCTCGCTGGTGAACGCGTCACGGGCATTCATGCCCT
>CAZIYA010000322.1:0-4366 GCA_964543355.1 uncultured Polaromonas sp. | reverse complement strand
GCTTGAGTACGTGCACCTGCAGGTTGCCCTGCTCGCTCACCACCCCTTCGAGCAGCAGGCGCAGCGGCGCTGGGGAAGACTCGAGTTGCGCGCGCAGCGGCCGGAACACAAACAGCAGCTTGTTGTGCGCATGCGCGGCAATCTGCAGGCGGCGCAAATGCGCACTGCGCGCATCGGGCAGCCAGGCCAGCACGGCGGCCACGTCGGCGCACTGCAGGGCTTCACGTGTGGCCCACAGCAGCGCCGGCCCCTGGCTGTGCACACACAGGATGCGCGACATGTCGAGCCGGCGCGCGCCCAACGCCGGCCCGAACGGCAGCCAGGGCGCACCCACCAGCACCATGAACTGCGCCGGCGCGGCCGCCTGCATGGCGGCCAGCGCCGGTGCCAGCAATCCCCACTCATACAGGCCGGCTTGCGGCTGCAGCATTTCAACCAGCGCGCCCTGCGGCCAGCCGCCGCCGGGCAAAACCTGGTTGAGCGCCGCATAACCCGTGTCCACCGTCGCCAGGCTGGCGCTGCCCAGCTCGCCGGCGCGCCACACATGGCGCATGGCGTTCAGGTCTGGGGCCGTGAAGAGGGAGGAAGACATGGAATTCAACAGGGGAAAATAACTGTATTTATGTACAGTATATGACCGGATTCAGCCCCACGCCAGCAAAGCCCCTGCCCTGCCATGGCAAGCAGGATACCCAAGGTAAAGCACAGGGAATGGGTCGATGCCAGCCTGGAAATGGCTAAAATGCTGTTGATATGTACAGCGCCCTGTTTTTCTCAAGCCCGGCAGGAAATCAGTGCTTTGGAGGTCAGGCGCGATGAACCATGCACTCCGACGGGCAGGCAGCATTGTTGTTGCCCTCTTGATGCTGGCCGCTTGCACCAGGGAAGCAGACACGGCCGCTGCGGCTTATGTGCCCACAGCGCAGCCGCCCAACGTGAAACCGGGTTTCATCAACAAGGTGTGGGAGGTCAGCGTCTCCACCGGCGTGGAGCCCGGCATGCTGTACGCGTTCTTGTCCGACGGCACACTGGTCATGACTTCGCCCCACAGCAAGGCCGCCTTCGGTGCCTGGACTTACAAAAACGGTGTGCTGACGATGATCGAGGAATCGCAGGAATACAAGACCGACATCCTGAAGCTGAGCCACGAAGAACTGCGGCTCAAAAGCAACCACCCCGGGGGCAGCGTCGAAATTCTGCTGGTGCCGGCGCGGGTGGCACCGCTGCCACCCTGAATACCGGGGCAGCTGTTTCGTTCAGCGGCTGGAACCTGCCCGGCGGCCCTGCACAAGCAACAAGGCCAGCATCAGCAGGGCGATGCCCACAAAACACAGGAACGACCAGTTGGCAATCGACAGGCCCAGAAAAGTCCAGTCGATCTTGGTGCAGTCGCCGCTGCCCTTGAAGATCATCGGGATCACCCGCTGCAGCGGGAAGGTCTCGATCATTCCGTAAAAGTCACGCCCACAGGACGCTTCTTCCGGCGGGTACCACTGCAGCCAGCTCTGGCGAGCCGCCACAAAAGCACCGAAGCCGGCGAGCAGCAAGGTCTTGGCAGAACCCACCATCATCAGCCACCTGGTGCTGAAGAAAGCCGTGACACCGGCAACAACCGCCACCAGCGCCAGCGCATAACGCTGCACGATGCACATGGGGCAAGGCTCCAGGCCCACCACATGCTGCAGGTACAACCCAAATGCCAGCATGGCCACACAGCCCACCGCCACCAGCGCCAGCACGCGGCGCGGCGCCGTTTCGAAATACGTCAGGAACATCAGCAAGCCTTCTTTTTTTCTGAATGGATTATGAATCGTCCGGGGGTTCGGGCATTTGGGGACTGGATAAGTTCCCTGGATCAATTCTTCACCGCCACTTTCATGACCTTTTGTCCTACAGATGAGATGCCTTGGCCGGCGTACAAAGTCGTTCATCATCCAGCCCAACGGCAAGCGCATCACCATTGTTTACAGGGCTGAACCAAAAGGGCATCACCATGGAAATACATCGCGGCCGCCTCATTGACCACATCCACCTGCGTGCCCATGACCTGGCAGCCAGCAAGCGCTTCTACCGCGCCGTGCTGCAGTCATTGGGCAAGGCCGACGCCATTCAGGAAACCGATGATCATTTTTCGGCTGACGAGTTGTGGATGGACCAGGCCGAAGGTGTCGTCTCACACATCCATCTGGCATTTCGGGCCAAAGACCAGGCAGAGGTTAAAGCCTTTTACGAAGCCACCTTGGCCGCAGGCGGTACCGACAACGGCGCCCCGGGCGAACGGAAGTACCACCCTGGCTACTATGCCGCCTTTGTGCTGGACCCGGACGGGAACAACATCGAAGCGGTGTACCACGGGCCTTTTGTTGCCTCGGCGGAGTCGGTGGTGATCAAGCCTGCCGAATAAGACACAGGGCAAGCGGAGGGCCGACGACAGGCGGCAAAATGTGCCTTGGGAATGACTCACCAAGTACAGAGCTTGCCGCAGTCAGCGGCATTTCAATGAAGCCTTTCGTCCCAAGGAGCCAGCATGTGCCGCAACATCAAAACCCTGTTCAACTTCGAGCCGCCCGCCACGGAACTTGAAATCCGTGACGCTTCGCTGCAGTTTGTCAGGAAGCTCAGCGGGTTCAGCGTCCCGTCCAAAGCCAATGAAGCAGCATTCGAGCGAGCGGTGGAAGAGGTGGCGGCGTCCGCACGAAACCTGATCGGTTCACTGGTGACCAACGCCGAGCCTCGCAACCGCGAGGTCGAAGCAGAACGCGCGCGTGCGAGGTCATCACTGAGGTTCGGTACGGGTCAGTGACGGGCAGGCGCCTCCTGCATCAGGTGTGCAAATGCGTCTGGACCGATCGATGTATGTCAAACTGGCTTCCGGCCCTTTATCCACAGGCGCAAGCAGCTATAAAAACAGGAGCGCCTTGCCCGGCGTTTCGGATTTCAGGTGCTCGCCAAGGAAATCCAGGAAGCTGCGTACAGCCGGCACCTGCCCGCGGCGCGACGGAAACACAGCGTGCAGCATGCCCGGCCGCAATGACCAGCCAGGCAACACATGCACCAGCAACCTGGCTTGCTGCTCGGCCTGGCTCAGCATGCCCGGCAAAAAGCCTATGCCCGTGCCGGCCAGCATCGCAAGCTTGAGCGTCTGCAGGTCGTCGGCCACATAGCGCGGCTGGTGCTGCAGCACATACTCCTGGCCTTGCGGGCCAATCAGCTCCCAGGTGCTGCGCCCGTCGGCGGACGACATGGCCACGGTGTCGAGCTTCTTCAGGTCGTCAGGCGTGGCCGGTGCGCCCTGGCGCCCGAGCAGTTCGGGACTGGCCAGCAGATAGCTGCAGGAGGCGCCGAGTTGCTTGACGACCAGGCTGCCGCTGTCGTCCAGCGTGGGACGCACGCGCAGCGCGATGTCGATGCCCTCCTCCACCAGATCCACCACGCGATTGGTCACCTGCATGTCGACCCTGACATGGGGATACAAGGCCATGAAACGCGGCACCAGATAACCCAGCGTGCCTTGCGCCAGCGTGACCGGGCAACTGACGCGAAGCGTTCCGCGCGGTTCACTCTGCATCTGTGAAACCGCCTCGCCTGCGGCCAGCGCTTCGTCGCGCATGGCGACGCAGTGCCGGAGGTACAGCTCGCCCGCCTCGGTCAGCGACAGCTTGCGCGTGGTGCGCTGCAATAGCCGCACGCCGAGCTGGACTTCCAGCTCGGCCACGCGGCGCGAAAGCCGCGATTTGGGCAAGCCCAGCGCACGACCAGCCGCTGCAAAACCGCCGCGCTCCGCCACTTCGGCGAAATACACCATGTCGTTCAGGTCCTGCATCACGCGCTCCTTCCGCTCTTCGGTCGGCGATTGTCCCAAGAATAGGACGATGAATCACATTTTCACCATCTTATCAACCAATCTACTCATCCACACAATCTATCCATGGCTGCAGAACAGGGCCTACCTCCATTCAACCCAGCAAGGAAATTCACCATGAGCAAGCTTCTCCACATCGACTCCAGCATCCTCGGCGGCAACTCGGTTTCCCGCCAGCTGACCGCACAAATCGTGGCCTCCTGGCGCGCCGGCCACCCGGCCACCGAGGTCAGCTACCTCGACCTGGCTGTGGACACACCCAGCCACCTGTCGGCCGAATCCCTGGGCTTTCGCATGCCTGCAGGCAGCGCACTGAGCGACACGCAAAAGCGTGAGAACGTTGTGTCGGAAGCGCTGGTGTCACAGTTCCTGGCGGCCGACGTCATCGTGGTGGGTGCACCGCTGTACAACTTCTCAGTCCCGAGCCAGCTCAAGGCCTGGATTGACCGCGTGGCCCAGGTCGGCCGCACGTTCACCTATACCGACAAGGGCCCGGTGGGCCTG
>CAZIYA010000321.1:0-4382 GCA_964543355.1 uncultured Polaromonas sp. | reverse complement strand
AAAGCACGGCAGCTTTCGGCCTTGCCCTGCGTGCCCACGGCCGCCACCACGTGCATGGCAAGGCCGTGAAGATTTTCCAGTTCATGAAGGTGCCGAGCGCGCGCTTCGGTGAACACCGCATGTTCGAGCAGCTCGGCATTCCCATTGAAGGCCTGGGCGATGGCTTCAGCTGGAAGAGCCAGGACCTGGAACACTCGGCCCAGCTCGCGCGCAAGGGCTGGGAGAAAGCCAAAGCCGCCATCCTCGGCGGCGAGAACTTCATGGTCGTGCTGGACGAGCTGACCTATCCGCTGATCTACGGCTGGATGCCGCTCGACGATGTATTGCAGACGCTGAAGAACCGGCCCAAAGATGTGCATGTGGTTATCACTGGTCGCCGCTGCCCGCCCGAAATCATCGAGATTGCGGACACCGTGACCGAGATGACCCTGGTAAAACATGCGTTCAAGGCGGGTATTCCAGCCCAGCGCGGAATCGAAGATTGAGCCATCCGCCTTCCAGCCACGCCTTTTCCGTGCCCGAAATCGCTGCGGTTTACCGCGCCATTGACGAGCGGCGCGACATGCGGCATTTCTCGGGTGGCGAGGTTGCGCCCGAACTGATGCGGCGTTTGCTGCAGGCAGCGCACCACGCGCCCAGCGTGGGCTTCATGCAGCCCTGGCGCTTCATCCGCATATCGACCCGTCCGTTGCGGGAAGCCCTGCATGCGCTAGTGGAGCAGGAGCGTGTCCTGACGGCACGCGCCCTCGGCGAGCGTGAGGACGAGTTCATGCGGCTCAAGGTGGAAGGCCTGCTCAGTGCGGCGGAGGTCTGGGTCGTGGCGCTGGCCGATGGCCGCGAGAAACATGTGTTTGGCCGCCGCACCCTGCCGCAGATGGACCTGGCGTCCGCCGCCTGCGCCATCCAGAACCTCTGGCTGGCGGCGCGTGCCGAAGGTCTGGGTATGGGCTGGGTGTCGCTGTTTGAGCCGGCGGCAGTCAGTGCGCTGTTGCAGATGCCGGCCGGCGCCGAACCGATCGCCTTGCTGTGCCTCGGGCCGGTGGATGGCTTCTACGAAGAACCCATGCTGCAGCAGGAGCGCTGGGCGCGTCGCTGTGCACTGGATGATCTGGTTTTTGAGAACAGCTGGGGCCAGCCCATGGTTCCGGCTTTAGCCGAAAGAGCTGAGCAGCCGAACCAGCTACCGCTTGCGTGATCGCCTGTCGAGTGCTGCTGGCATGCAGGCGCGCGCCGCCAGGCCTATACGCCTGATTGCGCTTTCCATTTTTTGACCTGAAGAAAGACTTCCCATGTTTGCGTTTGAAACCATTCTTTTTGAACTGGCCCGGCTGTTCCTGTGGCCCGTCACCCTGGGCGTGCTGCTGTCTTTTGTCTACGCGCTTTACAGCCTGGGCGCTTTCGGCGTCGAGTTTGTGCAGCGCAGGCGTGACCCGATGCGGCCGCTGGTGCTGCATTCGCACGGCAACGACCAGGACCAGATGGAGCTGGCGTTGCTCAAGGATCTTGAAGGCGTGCGCCTGTGCAGCCGCGTCGCGCCCATGCTGGGCCTGATCGCGACCATGATTCCCATGGGCCCGGCGCTGGTCGCTGTCGCCTCGGGCGAATCGCAGGGCGTGGCCCAAAGCCTGGCGCCAGCCTTTGCTGCCGTGATCGTTGCGCTGGCTTCGGCTTCCATTACTTTCGTGGTCTACACCGTGCGCCGCCGCTGGCTGATGCGCGAGCTGGTGATGATCCTGGATGCGCAAGCGGTGCAGGAGAAGGTATGAGCAAAAGGCAGTTTTCCATTCTCAACAGTCTCGACGCGGACGATGACGACCCGGTGCTGTCCACCATCAACCTGATCGACGTGTTCATGGTGGTCATCGGCATGCTGATGATTGCGGTCATCAACAACCCGATGAACCCATTTGCGCAGGACAAGCTGACCATCATCCGCAACGAGGGCCAGCCCAACATGGAGATCATCACCAAGGAAGGCCAGAAGGTCACGCGCTTCAAGGCCAGTGGCGCTTCGGGCGAGGGTGATGGCGAAAAAGCCGGCACTGCCTACCGCATGAAAGACGGCAGCATGGTGTATGTGCCCGCGGTACCCGAAGCGGCCAAGGCGCCGGCTGCCGCGTCCGGGGCCCGGCCATGAGTTTCCTGCTGCGCCTGTTTCTTTTGCTGGGCGCATGCGTGGGCCTGGCCGCAGCCCAGCCTTCGCCAGCTTCCACCGTGTTGTTGACGACCTACGTTGTGACACCGCCGCGGCTGGCGCAACTGATCGCGGCAGCGCGGCAGGCCGGGGTGCCCCTGAAGGTTATGTCCGCGGAACGAGACACGCCCGAAGCTCTTGAACAGGCGCTGCGCGGCGCGCATCTGCTGGTGATCGACGCGCCGCACAGCAGCGTGGCGCAAAACGCGGCGGCCCGGTTTGGCGAAGTGCTTGCCAGGGGCAACACGCCTTACGTGCTGGTCGGTGAGTTCAGCACGGTGGCAAAAAACCAGTCGTCCGCGGCTGCGCCATTGGCGGCCGAGCGCGGCGTCAGCGCCGCATGGGCGCAGCGCCTGCGCGAGTACTGGCGTTATGGCGGCGCGACCAACATCGCCCTGGCGATGAGCGCGCTCAAGCAGGACGGCACGGCAGATGCGGCGAGCCTGCCACCGGCTGTGCAATTGCCGCTGGCGGGGTTTTACCATCCGCGCTGGCCGCAGATCGAAGGCCAAGCCGGCGCGCTCGACAAACTCCCGTTTGATGCATCAAATGTGCATCCAGCCCATATGGGGCAAGCGCGAGCAGCTCCTGAAACAGTAGCAATCGCCGTCAATAACGCGGTTTTCACCGGGGCCGACACCGGCTGGCTGGACGCATTGATTGCCGCGCTCGAACAGCGCGGCCTGCGCGCCTATGCCTTTTACGGCCCGCGCCAGCAGAAAGACCTGTTCTTTCAGGCCACGCATATTTCCACCGCGGCGGGCCAGCGGCGCGTGGCCGATGTCATCATCAACGCCGCGCTGGTCTTCAACCCGACCGAGCGCAAGGCCGAGCTCGAGCGCATTGGTGTGCCAGTGCTGCAAACCATGCCGGCGCTGGCGATGAACCCGGCCGAATGGGCGCAGAGCCGGGACGGGCTGGCACTCAGCGACGTTTCCTATTACTACACGCCAAGCGAACTCTCCGGCATGGTCGATGCCATGCTGATCACCGCGCGCGATACCGCCAGCGGCTCGTTGTTGCCGATCACCGGCCAGGTCGGCGCCGTGGCCGACAAGGCGGCCGCCCTGGTGCGATTGCAGCAGACGCCGCCGGCACAACGCCGCGTGGCGATGATGGTCTACAACTACCCGCTGGGGGAGGGCAACTTCGGCGCGTCTTTCCTGAATGTGCCGAAGAGCCTGCACAACATGCTGGCAGCCATGAAAGCCGCCGGCTACCAGACCGAGGCACCGGCCGCGGAGCAGATCACGCCGCAGGTGCAGGCCACCATGGCCGCGTTTTACAAACCGGAAGTGGTGCAGGGCCTGCAGGTCCAGGGGCTGGCCGGCGCCTTGCCGCTGTCCCGCTACCTGGCGTGGTTTCGCAGCCTGCCGCCGGCGACACAAAAGCGCATTGAAGACTACTGGGGCCCGGCCGACAAGGCCGCCATGGTGCGCCCATCGGGCGCGGCGGGCCAGCCCGGGCAAGGGGAGGCGGCCTTCATCATTCCGCGTTTGCAACTGGGCCATGTCGTCATCCTGCCGCAGCCGCTGCGCCATGAAGTGACGGCCGCTACCTCGGCAGAGCTCCGCAAGAAGCGCATAGGGCACCGTTCGCAGGTACCGCTGAGTCACAACTATCTGGCCACCTACCTGTGGCTGCGCACCCAGCTGGGCGCGCATGCGCTGGTGCATGTGGGCACACATGGCACGGTGGAATGGGCGCCAGGCAAGGAACGCGGCTTGTCCGCGCAGGACGATCCGCTGCTGGCGCTGGGCGACATGCCCAATGTCTACCCCTACATCATGGACAACCTCGGCGAGGCGCTGACCGCCAAGCGGCGCGGCCGTGCCGTGCTGGTCAGCCACTCGACGCCAATGTTCTCGCCGGCCGGTTTCCGCCCGCAGGTGCACGAGATGCATGACCTGATGCACGACTGGGAAACCGTCGCACCGGGGCCGGTGAAGGCCGAACTGGAGGCGCGCCTGATCGCCCATTTTGTTGAACAGAAATTCCACCTTGACCTGAAGTGGAGCCGGGAAAAAATCCGCACCGACTTTGCCGGTTTCATGGAAGTGCTGCATCCCTTCATGGACGACCTGGCGCAGGCCGCCCAGCCGCTGGGCCTGGCAGCCTTCGGCGAGGTGCCCGACGCGCAGCGCCGCCTGCTGACGGTGCTGCAGACCCTGCGCAAACCGCTGATCGA
>CAZIYA010000320.1:0-4397 GCA_964543355.1 uncultured Polaromonas sp. | reverse complement strand
CGGGGCCACGCCGTCTGGTCGTGGCCAACCGCACGCAGGCCCGCGCCGCCGAGCTGGTGGCGCGCCATGCGGACCACCCTTCGCTGCAGCAGTTGCTACAAAAAACAGAGCTGCTTGCGCACGGCCTGCAAGGGCTGGAGGCCAATTTCGATGTAATTATCAACGCCACGGCAAGCAGCCTGAGCGGCGCCGCGCTGGCACTGGATCCGCGTTTGCTCAAACCCGGTGCACTGGCCTACGACATGATGTACGGCGCAGCCGCACAGGCATTCGCCGCCTGGGCACGGGCCCATGGCGCCGTCCCGCGCGACGGCCTCGGCATGCTGTTGGAGCAGGCGGCCGAGTCTTTCCTGTTCTGGCGCGGCGTGCGCCCGCCTTCCGCGCAGGTGTTGCAGGAAATGCAGGCACAGCTGAAGGCCTTGGCATGAAAGCCGTGCTGCGCTGGGTGTTGCTGGTGCTGCTGGCGGGTTTGGCGGTGCAGCTGTATTTTGCTGCCCGCATAGCGCTGATGACAGTGATCGATCCGCAGTCCACGGCGTTCCAGCGCTCTGAAGCCTGGCGACTGGCCACCGAAAAAGGCGAACTCAAATGGCGCCAGCAGTGGGTGCCTTATGCCGAACTGTCCGTCAACCTCAAACGTGCCGTCATCGCGTCCGAAGACGCCACCTTTGTCGAGCACGAAGGGGTGGACCTGGAAGCACTGGAAAAAGCCTGGGAGAAAAACACCCGCGCCGAACAGCGGGCCGGGCAGATGGCAGGCAAGCTGTCCAACCGCGTTGCGCCGGCGGGCAACCGGCCTGCAGCCCGGCCGCCGAAAATTGTGGGCGGCTCCACCATCACGCAGCAACTGGCAAAAAACCTGTTCCTCTCGGGAGAACGCACCCTGATGCGCAAGGGCCAGGAACTGGTGCTGACCTTGCTGCTCGAGGCCCTGCTCAGCAAGCAGCGCATCCTGGAGATCTATCTCAACAACGTCGAATGGGGCGAAGGTGTCTTCGGCGCCGAGGCCGCGGCCCAGCACTACTTTCGCAAACCGGCAGCCAAACTTAGCGCCTATGAAGCGGCGCGCCTGGCCGTCATGCTGCCGCGCCCCCGGTACTTCGAGACACGGCCCGGCTCGGGCTACCTCGCGTCGCGTGCATCCACCATCGCGGCACGCATGGGCGGCGTGGAGGTGCCATGAACATAGGCGCAAAAATCATGAGCCTGTTTTTGTTGGGCCTGATCCGCGCTTTAACGGGTGCCCAGGCCCGCTGGCAGGGCTGCCCCCCCAAGGCCGAGCAGCGCATTTATTTCGCCAACCACCAGAGCCATGCCGACCTGGTGCTGATCTGGGCCGCCCTGCCCAGCGAGTTGCGCAGCATCACGCGTCCGATTGCCGCCAAAGACTACTGGACCAAAACGCCGTTCAAACAATGGATCACCACCTCGGTGTTCAACGCGATCTATGTGGACCGCGCCAAGACCGGTGACCAAGACCCGCTGGAGCCGCTGATCGATGCGCTGGAAAGCGGCGACTCCATCATCCTGTTCCCCGAAGGTACACGCGGCAACCAGGAAGAGCCGCAGGCCTTCAAATCGGGGCTCTACAACCTGGCGCTGAAATTTCCGCACATCGTGCTGGTGCCGGCCTGGATCAACAACGTGCAGCGCGTCATGCCCAAGGGCGAAGTGGTGCCCGTGCCCATCCTGTGTTCGGTCACTTTCGGCGCACCGGTCGTGCTCGACCCGGGCGAAGACCGCAGCAGCTTCCTGGTCCGGGCGCGCCAGGCCGTCATCGCGCTGAAGGACTCCTGATGAGCAGCTTCCTGCGCAACCTCAGCCCGTCGCACCAGGTCGGCCTGCTCTTCGTGATTGTCTTTGGCCTGCTGACCGCCGCCACGGTGGCAGCGGTGGTCATGTCACTGCGCGATGACGGTGAAAACGAAACCCGCACCCAGGACATCCGGGAACTGGGCAGCCTGCTCAACACCTCGTGGGTCATGTGCACCGTGTTCTGGGTCGGCTGGGCGCTGGGAGAAACGGTAGCCACCCTGCTGTTTGCCATCGTGGCGTTTTTTGCCCTGCGCGAATTCATCACACTCTCGCCGACGCGGCACGGCGACCACCGCAGCCTGGTGCTGGCTTTCTTCGTGGTGCTGCCGGCGCAGTTCTGGCTGGTGATGACCGAGCACTTTGACCTGGTGACGGTGTTCATTCCGGTGTACGTGTTCCTTGCCATCCCCGTGGTCAGCGCACTGGCCAATGACCCGCAGCGTTTCCTGGAGCGCAACGCCAAGCTGCAGTGGGGCATCATGGTCTGTGTCTACGGCATCAGCCATGTGCCGGCCCTGCTGTTGCTGGATTTCCCCGGTTATGGCGGCAAAAACGCCTTTCTCGTGTTCTTCCTGGTGTTTGTGGTGCAGACCGGCATGCTGGTGCAACACCTGGCCGCGCGCAAATGGCCTCGCGCACCCACCGCCCCCCAGGTCAGCCAGAGTTTTCACTGGAGCAGCTGGCTGATCGGCCTGGCGGTCGGCGGCTTTGTCGGCGGGCTGATGTCGGGCCTGACGCCCTTCAAGCCTGGCCAGGCCGTGGCCATGGCGCTGATTGCCTGCGTCGCCGGTTCGCTGGGCCACCTGGTCATGAAAGCCCTCAAGCGCGACCGCGGCATCACCAACTGGGGCAGCGAAGGCAAGTCTGTCACCGGCGCCAGCGGCCTGCTGGACCGCGTCGATGCCCTGTGTTTTGCCGCGCCCGTGTTTTTCCATTCTGTTCGATGGTATTTTGGCCTCTAGCCCAATAAATACGGGCGCCAGCAGCTACAAAATGAATAGCAGATGAGAATTCTAGGTATCGACCCCGGCCTGCAGATCACCGGTTTCGGCGTGATCGACGTGGACGGCCCCGCACTGACCTATGTGGCGAGCGGCACCATCAAGACCACGCACCTGGACCGCGGCAACCTGCCGGCGCGGCTGAAAGTGCTGTTTGACGGCATCTGCGAAATCACCGCCCGCTACACGCCCGACAGCTCGGCCTGCGAAATCGTGTTTGTCAACGTCAATCCGCAGGCCACGCTGATGCTGGGGCAGGCGCGCGGCGCCTGCGTGACGGCACTGGTGAGCTGCAACATCGAGGTGGCCGAATACACGCCGCTGCAAATGAAAAAGGCGGTGGCCGGTTATGGCAAGGCTGGCAAACCCGAAGTGCAGGAAATGGTCAAGCGCCTGCTGAGGCTGCCCGGGCTGCCGGGCAAGGATGCTGCCGATGCGCTGGCCCTGGCGATCACGCATGCGCACGTAGGCGGCTCAGCGGCCATCCTGGCACGTGCGGCCACGCTGGGGCGCAAGTCAACCGCTTCATTCAAGGACGGCCGGCACCATTGAGACCGGCCGCGCTGACTGGTCTCAGATCTGGTCCGCTATCAGAACGGCAAAAAAGACAAAGGCGGCCACCAGAGTCCACTTGAGGATGGCCAGTCCCGTGCGTTTGTAGCGGTCCTGCGAAGTGATCGCAAACAGCGCAAACGACACGCCGGCTGCAAAAAGAAGCAGAAAAATGGCGATGCGAACAACGGCCATCGGTCCCTATCGTCCTGTGGCCGCCTGGCTACCAAGCCCGCGCCAAGGTGGCAAAACCCCGGGGCGCTTTTTTCTCATCGTCGAAAGTGACGACCTCATAAGCGTCCGGTTGCGAAAGCAGTTCACGCAGCAGCTTGTTGTTCAGCGCGTGGCCGGAGCGGAAGGCGCTGTAAGCGGCCAGTAGCGGTTTGCCCAGCAGGTGCAGGTCACCCATGGCATCAAGGATCTTGTGTTTGACGAACTCGTCGTTGTAACGCAGGCCGTCCGTATTGAGCACCTTGTAGTCGTCCATCACGATGGCGTTGTCCAGACCGCCGCCCATCGCCAGGCCGTTGGCGCGCATCATTTCAACGTCCTTGGTGAAACCAAAGGTACGGGCGCGTGCGATGTCACGGCTGTAGGAGCCGCTACCCATGTCGAACTCCACACGCTGGCCAGTGGAGTCCACGGCCGGATGGTCGAAATCAATCTCGAAACCGAGCTTGTAGCCGTTGTAGGGGGTCAGGCGCGCCCACTTCTCGCCGGCGCCCTGCCCTTCGCGCACCTCGACTGGTTTGAGCACGCGGATGAAACGCTTGGGTGCCCCCTGCAGTTCAATGCCTGCGGATTGCAGCAAAAAAACAAAGGAGGAAGCCGAGCCGTCAAGAATGGGCACCTCTTCCGCCGTGATGTCCACATACAGGTTGTCGATGCCCAGGCCGGCACAGGCCGACATCAGGTGTTCCACCGTGTGCACCTTGGCACTGCCGCTGGAAATGGTGGAGGCCAGCCGCGTATCCGTCACCGCCTGCGCGGAAATGGGAATGTCCACCGGCTGCGGCAAATCCACCCGCC
>CAZIYA010000319.1:0-4421 GCA_964543355.1 uncultured Polaromonas sp. | reverse complement strand
GATCCCGGATCAAGCCCGGGATGACAAGGAAAAAGAGTTGTTGCTATGAGTTAAATAGCTACTTGCGCCCGCCAAATAAGGGCCACAAGCCGATTTCACTAAAATTTCCGCCCAAAGCGTTGAATCGCCCCAATCGACGCCGGCACTCGCACCATAATGTCCACTGTCATGTTTCTTGCATGGCAGAGCTTCCATGTTTTTCAAATTCCTGCTTCAACTCACAGCCCGGAACCGCACACGCCGCAGCAACCGGCAATTCGGCGGCATCCTGGCTTTTGTGGCCGGGGCCATCAATGCCGGCGGCTTTCTGGCGGTGCAGCGCTACACCTCGCACATGACCGGCATCGTCTCGGCCATTGCCGACGACCTGGTGGTGGGCAGCATCACCCTGGCGCTGGCCGGCCTGGTGAGCCTGTCGGCCTTTATTGCCGGGGCCATCACCACCACGCTGCTCATCAGCTGGGCGCGCCGCCAGGAATTGCGGAGCAAGTACGCGCTGGCGCTGCTGCTGGAAGCGGCCCTGCTGCTGGTGTTCGGCCTGGTGGGCGCCAACCTGAAATCATTCGCCGCCCTGCTGGTGCCGACCGCGGTGCTGCTGCTGTGTTTCATCATGGGCCTGCAAAACGCCATCATCACCAAGATCTCGAACGCCGAAATCCGCACCACCCACATGACGGGTGTGGTCACCGACCTGGGCATAGAACTGGGACGGCTGATCTACTGGAACCAGTCGAAAAAAGCCAACAGCATCCAGTTTGTCCAGGCCAACACCGACAAGCTGTTCATCCACGCCACCCTGCTCGGATTGTTTTTTTCCGGTGGCATCGTCGGGGCCGTTGCCTTCAAGGCCATGGGCTTCAGCGCCACCCTGCCGATTGCCCTGTTGCTGGTGGCCATGGCCTTGCCGGCCATCCTGATGGACCTGCGCATGGCAGCGAGATCGCTATGAGCGCAACGGCCGATGATTTTCAGTCGCTGCAGTACGTGAAGCCTTTTGTGCGCGAGGATGGCGCCTCCAGGTCGCTGCATTTCACGTTGGGCGAGCTGCAAAGCCGCATGCTGGTGCACCAGCCTTCGCGGCTGGATGTGGACTACACCCGGACCATGATGGGCTTCCTGCTGTTCCAGCCGGCGCCGGCGCACATCGGCATGATCGGGCTGGGCGGGGGCTCCCTGGCCAAGTTCTGCCACCGGCATCTGCGCGCGTCCCGCATGACGGTGCTGGAGATCAACCCGCATGTGATTGCCCTGCGGCGCGAATTCCAGGTCCCCGACGATGACGAGCGCTTCATGGTGATTGCCGCCGACGGCGCCCTTTACCTGCAAACTGAAACGCCGCGGTTCGACGTGCTGCTGGTCGACGGCTTCGACCATGAAGGCCAGCCAGCGGCCCTGTGCTCGCAGCATTTTTACGATGACTGTTTTGCTGCGCTCGGCGACAAAGGTGTGCTGGTGGTCAACCTGCACAGCGACCACCCGGACTACCCGCTGCTGGTCGGCCGCATCAGCCGCAGCTTCAGTGGCAACGCGGTCGAAGTCATGGCTGCGGAAAAAAGCAATGCCGTCGTATTCGCCTCCCGGGGCCCGGCCCTGTCACCGCGCCGCGTGAACCTGGCCCAAAGCCTGTCCGGCCTGGATGAAGCAGCGCGCGTGCAGCTCAAGCCCGAACTGGCGCGGGTGGCCTGGGAAATGAAAGACCTGGCCGGCGGCGGCTAGCCGGCCCACCGACGGCGGGGCGCGTCCGTGTCCGACGCCGCGCGACGCGGCCCGCAGACACACTGGGTTTGCCGGCCCGGCGGCCGGCAGAACACCCCATGAAGGATCCAGATGAACCCGAAAACCAACTTCTCTTTTGAGCTGCACTACCCGGCCGATGCGGCTACCCTTTATGCGCAACGCGACGCGGTGATGACCTCGCTGGGCCCTGCGCTGCAGGCCCTGTTTGCCGGGCAGGACAGCGCGGCTGTGGTGACGGTGAACGATAGCCAGAAAGGCGGCCACAACAAGATCCTGGAATTGGTGACCACCCTGGACGACGCGCAGATTGCTGCCATCCTCAAGGCCTTTTCCGACAAACACGGCCTGTCCATCCAGGCGCTCGAATAAGCAGGCAGAAGTTTTTCGATGCCTGGGTCGCTACTGAAATCATAGCTTCCTGCGCCCGTCCTCACTGGGCTGAAGCTCCTTTTCCTTGTCAATCCTGCGTCTGTTCCTGGTGCGGGACCTGCTCCTGCCGCCAGCTGCCCGACGTCACCACCAGGTGAATGAAATGCAGCTTGGCCACCACCTCGCGCGGCAACACAAAGGGATAAAAATCAGGCTGGCCCATGGCGCGCGACATTTCGTTGAGCAAGGTGGTGAGCTGTGTCCACTGGTTCAGGAAGTCGAGGAAAACCTGGGCATTGGGGTCCCCGGGCTGGTACAGCGCGTCCAGCGCGAAAGGCGTGAATTCGAGCTGCGCGCTGTCGGGCGACAGGCCGAAACTCAGCGCGGTATCGACGGTATCGCGAATGTGCAGGTAATGGGCCCAGCATTCAGCCCAGTCCTCCCACGGGTGCACGCTGGCGTAGGCGCTCACGTAATGCAGCGCCCAGTCGGGCTGCGGCCCCTGCTCGTAATTGTCTTGCAGGCTGGCTGCGTAATCCTGGGTCTCGTCGCCGAACAGTTCCCGGAAACCCTGCATCCACGAGGTTCCGGACACCAGCCGGTCCCAATAGTAGTGGCCAACTTCGTGGCGAAAATGCCCGAGCAGCGTGCGGTAGGGCTCATGCATGGCCTTGCGCATGGCCTCGCGCGTGGCGTCATCGGCTTCGTTGAGGTTGAGGGTGATCAGGCCGGTGTCGTGCCCCGTGAGGATGTCCGGGCCGAAGTCGGGTGAACGCAGGAAGTCGAACATCAGGCCGCGCTCGGTATCCTCGCTCACGCGCGAGGCAACGGGCAGGCCGAGCGCCAGCAGGGCCGACACCAGGCGCCGTTTGGCCAGCTCGATCTTGCCCCACAGCTCGGCGTTGTCCGGGTGGGCAGCGTCGTTCAGGTCGGGAATCGTGCGGTTCAGGCGGCAGGCCTGGCAGAGCAGCACCTGCGGCGGCGCCTCGCTGAGCGGCACCAGCCAGTTGCAGGCCGCCGGGGTCTGCAGGTTGGCACAGCGGAGATACACCGCGGAGGACGGCGCAGCGCCCTGGTCTTCCTTTTCGGCGGCGGCCTCGCCGTCGGGCTGCCAGGCCACCCAGGTATCCGGCTGCTCGCCCGGCATCAGGGGAAGCAGGCGGGCCTGCGCGGGATCGTAGCCCAGCGGGGTGCCGCAGGCCAGGCAGGTGCTGTTCCTGAAAAATACCGGAAAGCCGCATTGGCAACGGTAGGCGCGGCCGGCCAGGCGCGGCAAATGGGCAGGTGCGGGGGAAGGGCTATCGTTGGACAAGGAGATTTCTCAAAGCGCTCAAGGGACGCAGGGCGGTTGCGGGAGTCGAACCCAGTTTCCCACGTTTGCCGCGCCGCTCCAGCGGCTTCCCGCCTTGTCCCGCTGTCAGTCTTTGCCGACACAGCGCCGCGCGGCCCAGGGTTTTATCATGAGGCTCCGCTTCAAATCAATTCAAAGGAAAACCATGCCCACTTATCACGTCGAAATGATGGAAGGCCGCACCGTCGAGCAGAAGAAAAAGCTGGTCGCAGAGCTCACCCGCGTGAGCGTCGAAATCCTCGGTGGCGCGCCCGACTCCGTTGACGTCATCATCACCGACATCAAACGCGAGAACTGGGCCACCGGCGGCAAGCTCTGGTCCGAGCCGCGCGGCTGATGCAGCCCCGTCTCGCCCAGACTGAACAAAGCCGGTCTTGAGCAACCCCGCCACCCTGGAAGAAATGCAGGCGCGCTACGGTGCGCGTTACCGCTGGCTGCTGTTGCTCTCGGTGATGATCGGCACGATGGCCTCCATCATGTCCTCGACCATTGTCAACGTGGCGATTCCCGACATGAGCCAGCACTTCACGCTGGGCCAGGAGCGCGCGCAGTGGGTCACTTCGGGTTTCATGGTGGCGATGACGGTCTCGATGCTGACCACGCCCTGGCTGCTGGCGCGTTACGGCTACCGCCGCACCTATGTCGGCACCATGCTGCTCCTGCTGGCCGGCGGCGTGGTGGGCGGATTTTCCAGCAGCTTTGCGCTGGTGCTGGGCGCACGCGTGGCCGAAGGGCTGGCGGCCGGCGTGGTGCAACCCATACCGGCCATCATCATCATGCGGGCTTTTGCGCCGCACGAGCAGGGGCGTGCCAGCGGCATCTTCGGCATGGGTGTGGTGCTGGCCCCGGCCATCGGCCCCAGCATTGGCGGGGTGCTGGTCGACCTGTTCGGCTGGCGCTCGATTTTTTTCATGGTCGTGCCTTTTTGCCTGGCCTCGCTGTGGATGGCTTACCGCTATGTGCC
>CAZIYA010000318.1:0-4444 GCA_964543355.1 uncultured Polaromonas sp. | reverse complement strand
CCTTCCTGATCCTGGAAGCGGTGGGTGCCACCTTGCTGGTGAAGTACGGCTTCACCAACGCGTTCTGGGCCATCGTCGCCACTGGCCTCATCATTTTCATGGCCGGCCTGCCGATCAGCGTTTATGCCGCCCGCTACGGCGTCGACATGGACCTGCTGACGCGCGGCGCCGGCTTCGGCTACATCGGCTCGACCCTGACCTCGCTGATCTACGCGTCGTTCACCTTCATCTTTTTTGCGCTGGAGGCGGCGGTCATGGCCTATGCATTGGAGCTGGCGCTGGGCATTCCGCCAAGCTGGGGTTACCTGATCTGCGCGCTGGTGGTCATCCCTCTGGTCACCCACGGGGTGTCGGCCATCAGCCGGCTGCAGGTCTGGACGCAGCCGCTCTGGCTGATCATGCTGGTGGTGCCGTTTGTGTATGTTTTGGTGCGCGATCCGGGCGCTTTCGCCGGAATAACGCACTACAAAGGTGAAAAAGGCACAAGTTCAGGGTTTGATCTGCACTTGTTTGGTGCTGCTTTGACGGTGGGTATCGCGCTGATCACGCAAATGGGTGAGCAGGCCGACTACCTGCGTTTCATGCCGGTGCGCACGGCGGCCAACCGGCGGCGCTGGTGGGCCGGGGTGCTCGCCGGCGGGCCGGGCTGGGTGTTGCTCGGCGTGGTCAAGATGCTGGGCGGCGCTTTTCTTGCCTACCTGGCGATACAGCACATGGTGCCACTGGACCGCGCGGTGGACCCGAACCAGATGTACCTGGCCGCTTACGAATATGTGTTTCCCCACTACGGCTGGGCCGTGGCCGCCACCGCGCTGTTTGTGGTGATCTCGCAGCTCAAGATCAACGTCACCAATGCTTATGCCGGTTCGCTCGCGTGGTCCAACTTTTTCTCCCGGCTGACCCACAGCCACCCGGGCCGGGTGGTCTGGGTGGTGTTCAACACCCTGATTGCTTTCATGCTGATGGAGATGAATGTGTTCCAGGCGTTGGGCGATGTCCTGGGCCTGTATTCCAACATCGCGATTGCCTGGATGATGGCCGTGGTGGCCGACCTCGTCATCAACAAACCGCTGGGTCTGTCGCCCCAAGGTATCGAGTTCAAGCGCGCGCATCTGTATGACATCAATCCGGTGGGTGTGGGTGCCATGGCGCTCGCGTCGCTGCTGTCGGTGAGCGCGCACCTCGGCCTGTTCGGTCCCCTGGCCCAGGCTTTTTCTGCATTGATTGCACTCGGAACGGCTTTCGTGGCCTCGCCACTGATCGCCTGGGCCACCAAGGGCCGCTACTACATTGCCCGGCAGGGCGAAGCCCCCGAGACCGACGCCCAAGGCAATTACAAGCCTTATGCGCTCAAGCGTTGCGTGATCTGCGAGCGCGACTACGAAGGCCCGGACATGGCGCATTGCCCGGCTTACCAGGGGCCCATCTGCTCGTTGTGCTGCACCCTTGATGCGCGCTGCGGCGACCTGTGCAAGCCGCAAGCGAGTCTGTCGGCGCAGTGGTCGGCCACCTTGCGCTGGCTGTTGCCGCGCCGCATCTGGCCTTACCTGGACACGGGCCTGGGGCACTTCCTGCTCCTGATGCTGGTCATTGTGCCGCTGCTGGCCAGCGTGTTTGGCCTGCTGTATCACCAGGAAATGCGGGCATTGCTGGACCTGCAGGTGGCCTCCGAACCGGCGCTGCGCTCCGGTTTCCTGAAGGCCTACATGGCCTTGCTGGTGATTGCCGGCCTGGTGGCCTGGTGGCTGGTGCTGGCACACAAGAGCCGGCAGGTGGCACAGGAGGAATCGAACCGCCAGACGCATCTGCTGATGAAGGAAATCGAGTCGCATCGCCAGACCGACGAAGCGCTGCAGCAGGCCAAGCGCGTGGCTGACCTGGCGAACCAGGCCAAGAGCCGCTACATCAGCGCCATCAGCCACGAACTGCGCACGCCGCTCAACAGCATCCTGGGCTACGCCCAACTGATGGGGGAAGACCAGTCGATTCCAGCGCATCGCCAGCAGGCCGTCGGTGTGATCAGGCGCGGCGGTGAACATCTGCTTTCGCTGATCGAGGGTACGCTGGACATTGCGCGCATCGAAAGCGGCAAGCTCACGCTCAACGTCAAGCCGATGTACTTTGCCGACCTGGTGCAGGAAATGGCCGGCATGTTCGAACTGGAGGCGCAGGCTAAAGGCCTGGCCTTCCAGTTTGAATTAGAAGGCGTGATGCCGGTCGTGGTGCGTGCCGACGAAAAACGCGTGCGGCAAATCCTCATCAACCTGCTGGGCAACGCCATCAAGTTCACCGCCAAAGGCCGTATCGGCCTGCGCCTGCGTTATGCACGCGAGATGGCCAGCATCGAAATTGAAGACACCGGGCCGGGCCTGTCGGTGCAGGAGATCGAACGCATCTTCGAGCCTTTCACGCGCGCAGCGACGCCCGGGCCGGCTGCACCGGGTGCCGGGCTGGGCCTGACGATTGCCAAGATGCTGACCGACCTGATGGGCGGTGAACTGACGGTGTCGAGTACGCCCGATGTCGGTTCGGTATTTCGCGTCAAGCTGTTTTTGCCCGAGGTGCGCCTGGCCCCCGGGGCGGCGCTGCCCGTGCCGTCGTCGCGCGCGAACAAGGCACGTCACGGGTATGCCGGCGCGCGCCGGCGAGTGCTGGTGGTGGACAACGAAGAGGCCGACCGCGAGCTGCTGGTCAATGTGCTGCAGCCGCTGGGCTTCGAGATACGTACCGCCGCCAGCGGTCATGACTGCCTGGATCTGCTCGCGGCAGGCTACCAGCCCGAGGTCATCCTGATGGACCTGGCCATGCCCGGCATCGACGGCTGGGAGACGATACGCCGGCTGCGGGCGTTGGGCCACACCTCCCCCGTCGCCGGGCCTCACCAGGGAAACACAGCCCCCGAGGGGCTGGAGCCTGCGGCTCCCAATCTGCTTGAGCAGGTTGGGACAGGTGACAGAAGCGATCCCTCTGGCGAGCGGCGGCCTGCAAAGCCTCGCGCATTACACGAAGTGAAAAGCGTGGGGGCTCATATCGCCATCGTCTCGGCCAACGCCTTTGACAAAGGGCTGGACAACGATGTGGGTATCCTGCTGGAAGACTTCATCCTCAAACCGGTGCGGCACAGCGAGTTGCTGGACTGGCTGGAGCGGCGCCTGTCGCTGGTCTGGCTGGATGCGCCGCCGCAGTCCCCCGCACCGGCGGCAACTGCAGGGCCGCGGGTGTACCCGCCAGCGGCGCAGCTTGATGCGCTGCGCGAAGTGGTCAGTCTGGGGTATTACCGCGGCATCATGAACACGCTGGACGAGATCGAGGAGGCGCAGCCGCAAAGTGCCGGCTTTGCCGCCGAGATGCGTGCCCTGGCCCGCCAGTTCCAGTTCGAAGCCATGAGCCAGCAGCTCAGCCAGGTGAGCTCATGACCCGCCGGCCGCTGGAGCAGACCCTGGATCGCGCCAACAGCGACGTGGTGCTGATCGTCGATGACGTGCCCGACAACCTGTCGGTGTTGCACGACGCACTCGATGAATCGGGCTTTACCGTGCTGGTGGCCACGCACGGTGAGGCTGCATTGCAGCGCGCCGCCCAGGCCTTGCCCGATATCGTTCTGCTCGACGCCATGATGCCCGGCATGGACGGGTTCGAAGTGGCCAAACGCCTGAAGGCTGACGCCAGAACGGCGCATATCCCCATCATCTTCATGACGGGATTGACCGAAACCGAGTACCTGGTTGCCGCGCTCGAGTCGGGCGGTGTGGACTATGTCGTCAAACCCATCAAGCCCAAGGAGGTGCTGGCGCGTATTGGCGTGCATCTGCAAAGCGCACGCGAAAAGCGCCAGGCGCGAAACGCGCTGGATGCCTTCGGCTACGCCACCATCACGGTGCGTGTGAGCGACGGCAAGCTGATGTGGCAGACCCCGCTTGCGCGCGACCTGCTGCTGCATTACTACGGTACCCATGCGCCACAGACCCCCGAGCCCGTGCTGACCTGGCTGCGCCGCAACCTGGCCGATGCCGAACGGCAGATCGAGCCGCCACGCCTGAGCTGCGAAAGTGCAAGCCATGGGGCCAGGCGATTGACCTTTCGCCTGCACCAGCAGACGGGTGACGACGACTGGTTGATCATCATGCGCGAAGAGTCCGACGAAACCGTGATCCAGGCCATGAGCCTGAGCTTCAAGCTCACCGCCCGCGAAGCTGAAGTGCTGTACTGGGTGGTCAAAGGAAAAATCAACCGCGACATCGGTGACATCCTGGGTACCAGCCCCATGACGGTTAAAAAACACCTGGAGCGTGTGTTTGCCAAGCTCGGGGTCGAAACCCGCACCGCCGCGGCCGGCATGGCCATGAGCCGCATCAGGCTGCTGAACCCACAGTTTGAACAATAGATTGAGCCCCCACGTTCGCTCGCTGCGCGTAGCTCTCTGCCCCCCGAGGGGGCGCTGCGC
>CAZIYA010000317.1:0-4467 GCA_964543355.1 uncultured Polaromonas sp. | reverse complement strand
GTAGTGGCCGGTGGCGATTTTTTCCGCGCCCAGGCGCATCGCGTGGTCGAGGAAGGCCTTGAACTTGATCTCGGCGTTGCACAGGATGTCGGGGTTCGGCGTGCGGCCGGCCTGGTACTCGCGCAGGAACTCGGCAAAGACGCGGTCCTTGTAGTCGGCCGCAAAATTGACGTGTTCGATCGCTATGCCGATCACGTCGGCCACCGCGGCAGCGTCGACAAAGTCGATGTTGGACGAGCAGAACTCGCTGTCGTCGTCATCTTCCCAGTTTTTCATGAAGATGCCGATGACCTCATGCCCCTGCTGTTTGAGCAGCCAGGCGGTGACGGCGGAGTCCACCCCGCCGCTCAGGCCGACGACGATCCGTTGCCGCTTGCCGTCGTGGCTGTGTGTGTTGATTTGCTTGTTGCCCATGGCCCCATTGTAAAAAGGCGAAAGCTTTTGCGCCTGTTTCGGGCTGGCCGGCCCTGCTGGCCATGCGGGCGGCGGCCGGAGGCGGGTGCTCTTCAGGGCAAACCGCTGGGTTTGCAGAGCCATTCGGACTATTGTCGATGGCTGCACTGCGCCATCGCAGATGTTTCCCGCACAATGGAATGCCCCCTTCTTGCAGGAGCTGCCACTTTGCAACGACGTCAATTTCTTTCTCGCACCGGGCAGGCCATCACGGCTGCCGGCGTGGCCACCGGGCTGCCATGGCTTTCGTCGCTGGCCCAGGCCGCGGGCCTCAAACCCGTGGGCAAGGCCCAATCCTTCGACTACGCGGTGCTCAAGGGCCAGGCGCGCGACCTGTCGGCCAAACCCTACCGGCCCCGCTCGATGGCCTTGCCGGCCGGTATTTCGGACCTGACCTGGGACCAGCACCAGGCCATCCGTTTTCGGGACGACCATGCCTTGTGGGGCGATGACAAGCTGCGCTTCGTGGCGAAGTTTTTCCACCTCGGCCTGTACTTCAAGGTGCCGGTGCGCATGCACGAAGTGAGCAACGGCCAGGCACAGGAACTGGCCTATGACCCAGCCATGTTTGATTACGGGAAAAGCGGCGTAAGGGGCGACAAACTGCCCGCCAATCTCGGTTTTGCCGGCTTCCGGCTGAATTACCACACCGATCCGGTGCGTGACGTGGCGGCGTTCCTCGGCGCAAGCTACTTTCGCGCGGTGGGCGGCGAATGGCAGTATGGCCAGTCGGCGCGGGGCCTGGCCATCGACACGGCGCAGACTTTCCCGGAAGAGTTTCCGGATTTCATCGGCTACTGGCTTGAAAAGCCGGACCCGAAAGCAGCTTCACTGACCGTGTACGCCCTGCTGGACTCGCCGAGTGTCAGCGGCGCCTACCGCTTTGTGATCACGCCGGGCGACACGCAGATCATGGACCTGGACGTGGCGCTGTACCCGCGTAAAACCATAGCCCGCCTGGGCATCGCGCCGTGCACCAGCATGTTCCAGACCGGCGAAAACGACAAACGCATGGGCTGGGACTGGCGCGGTGAAATCCACGACACCGACGGCCTGGCCATGCACAGTGGCACGGGCGAATGGCTGTGGCGCCCATTGACCAACCCGGCGCAACTGCAGTTCAACGCCTTCCAGGACGACAACCCGCGCGGTTTTGGCCTGATGCAGCGCGACCGGAACTTTGACCACTACCAGGACGATGGTGTGTTCTATGAAAAACGCCCGAGCCTGTGGGTCGAACCCAAGGCGGGCTGGGGCGCGGGCACGGTGCAGCTGGTGGAAATCCCGACCGTGGACGAAACCTTTGACAACATCGTGGCCTTCTGGAACCCCAGGGACAAGCCGCAGGCAGGGCAGGAGTTGCTGTTTTCCTACCGGCTGCACTGGGGTGGCCAGCCGCCCGTCGTGCAAATGCCGCTGGCGCGCTGCGTGGCCACACGTACCGGCCTCGGCGGCGTGGTCGGGAAAAAACGCACGGCCTACACATGGCGTTTTGCAGTCGATTTTGCAGGCGGCGACTTTTCGTTGCTGAACCCCGGGGTTCAGGTCAACGCCGTGGTCACCGCCTCGCGCGGCACGATTGAATTGACGTCAGCCCGGCCGCTGGACGCCATCGAGGGGTGGCGTGCCATGTTCGACGTGCGTCCCGATGGCGACAGCACGGCACCCATCAACCTGCGCATGCATTTGCAGGTCGACGGCCAGTCATTGACGGAAACCTGGCTGTACCAATGGACGCCGCCGCCTGTGGCGCAACGGATTCTTTACTGAGGCCCGCGCTGGCTGTCAGCGGAATTCACCCAGTCCGGCAACGCTTCCTAGCGCTGCCTCAGCGGTGCATGCACGCTGGCATCCGTGGTCACCAGATCAAGCGGGAAGCGCCTGCCTGCCATGTAGTCCTCCAGGCAGGTCAGCAGCAAGGGGCTGCGGTGCAAGTGCGCGCAAGCCCGGATCTCTTCGGGGCTGAGCCACAAGGTGCGCACAATGCCTTCGTCCAGCGCCTGCCCGGCCACCTCTGCACCCAGCGTGCCGCAAAAGGCGAAGCGCAGATAGGTGATGTCCAGCGGCGTTTCCTGGCCGGGCACCGGCCGCTCGAAGCGTGACATATAGATACCGACCAGCGCCTCGGGCTTGAAATGGAAGGCGGTTTCTTCCAGCGTTTCGCGGGCGCAGGCCTGGATGGGGCTTTCGCCGGGGTCGAGGTGGCCGGCCGGGTTGTTCAGGCGCAGGCCGTCCTGCGTGTGTTCTTCCACCAGCAGGAACTTGCCCTCGCGCTCGATGATGGCCGCGACCGTGACACTGGGTTTCCATCTTGTATTCATGGCCGCATTATCCGTGGGGCGCATCGCGCGGGCGGCCTGGCTGTACCCGGCTTGTTACCGTGTGGCAAAAATCACATGAAAGTCATGTAAGCTAGCCGACAGCTTCAATTCAAGTAGAACTACTTACACGCAACGAGGAGACACCCATGCGAATCGGGGTACCGGCCGAAATCACGGCGGGGGAAACACGCGTTGCCGTCACGCCCGAGACGGCCAAAAAACTCAAGGCCCAGGGCCACACCGTGTGCGTCCAGTCGGGCGCGGGCGTGGCCGCCAGCGTTCCTGACGATGCCTACGTGGCCGTGGGCGCCGAGATCACCGATGCGGCCGGCGCCTATGCCAGCGACATCGTGCTCAAGGTGCGTTGCCCGCTGGACAGCGAAATCGGCCTGGCCAAAGCCGGGACGGTGCTGGTCGGCATGCTCAATCCCTTCGATGCCACCGGCCTGCAGCGCCTGGCCGCTGCCCAGCTGACGGCGTTTGCGCTGGAAGCCGCGCCACGCACCAGCCGCGCGCAAAGCATGGACGTGTTGTCCTCTCAGGCCAACATTGCCGGCTACAAGGCCGTGATGATGGCCGCCGACAAATACCAGCGCTTTTTCCCGATGCTGATGACCGCCGCCGGCACCGTCAAGGCCGCCCGGGTGGTGATTCTGGGCGTCGGCGTGGCCGGTTTGCAGGCCATTGCAACGGCCAAGCGCCTCGGCGCGGTGATTGAAGCCAGCGACGTGCGCCCCAGTGTCAAGGAGCAGGTCGAATCGCTGGGCGGTAAATTCATCGACGTCGCCTACGAAACTGACGAGGAGCGCGAAGCTGCTGTTGGTGTGGGTGGCTACGCTAAACCGATGCCGGCGAGCTGGCTGGAGCGGCAAAAGGCCGAAGTCGCCAAACGCGTGGCCCAGGCCGACGTGGTGATCACCACCGCCCTGATCCCGGGCCGTCCCGCCCCGGTGCTGGTGACCGAGGACATGGTCAAGGCCATGAAGCCCGGCAGCGTGATTGTTGACCTGGCGGCGCCGCAGGGCGGTAATTGCCCGCTGACCGAAGCCGGCAAAACCGTGGTCAAACACGGCGTCACGCTGATCGGCGAGACGAATGTGCCGGCGCTGGTGGCTGCCGATGCCAGCGCGCTGTATGCACGCAACCTGCTGGACTTCCTCAAGCTGATCATCAGCAAGGAGGGTGCGCTCAACATCGACCTGGAAGACGACATCGTGGCAGCCTGCCTGATGGCGCAGGGTGGCGAAGTCAAGCGCAAGTAGCCCGCGGATTTCAAGAAAAACCAACATCAGGAGCCGGCGGCAACGCCGTCCCATCAGGAGAAGAAGACCATGGATGCCGTGTCACCCACCATCATCAACCTCATCATCTTTGTACTGGCCATTTACGTGGGTTACCACGTGGTGTGGACCGTCACGCCGGCCCTGCACACGCCGCTGATGGCGGTGACCAATGCCATTTCGGCGATTGTCATCGTGGGCGCCATGCTGGCTGCCGCGCTGACCGTCACGCCGTTGGGCAAGACCATGGGTGTGCTGGCCGTGGCGCTGGCTGCGGTCAACGTGTTCGGTGGTTTCCTGGTCACGCGCCGCATGCTGGAGATGTTCCGCAAGAAGGAAAAGAAAACCGTTGTGGCTGACGCAGGAGCCCCGAAATGAGCATGAATCTTGTCACGCTGCTGTATCTGGTGGCT
>CAZIYA010000316.1:0-4491 GCA_964543355.1 uncultured Polaromonas sp. | reverse complement strand
CCATTCAGCTGAACGGCCAGGAACTCATCGGCCTGGCTCCGCGCGACATCTGGCGGCTAGGCGTGAGCCGGACCTTCCAGATTGCCGAGACTTTTTCGTCGCTGACGGTCGTGGAGAACGTCCAGATGGCCTTGCTGTCCTCGGACCGCAAGCTGTTTTCCATGTGGCGCCGCGCGGCCGGCCACAAGCGCGAGGAGGCGCTGGTGCTGCTCGAGCAGGTCAACATGAAAGCCCAGGCCGACCGGCCCTGCAGCGTGCTGGCCTACGGTGATGTCAAGCGGGTGGAGCTCGCCATGGCCATGGCCAACAACCCCAAGCTGCTGCTGATGGACGAGCCCACCGCGGGCATGGCGCCCAAGGAACGCAACGACCTGATGGCCCTGACCAAACAGCTGGTCATTGACCGCGGCATGGCGGTGCTGTTCACGGAGCACAGCATGGATGTGGTGTTTGCCTATGCCGACCGCATGATTGTGCTGGCACGCGGCAGGCTGATTGCAGAAGGCAAGCCGCTGGAGATCCGTGACCACCCCAAAGTCCAGGAAGTCTATTTCGGCAGCGGCAAGACCTTCGAGAAAAAGACACTGGAAAAGGATGCCGTCTCATGAGCGCTGTGAAAGAAGTTTTGCTGGAAGCCAAAGGCCTGTGCGCCTGGTACGGTGCCGCCCAGATCCTCTACGACGTGGGCATGGAAGTGCGGCGCGGCGAAGTGGTGGCCCTGATGGGGCGCAACGGTGCCGGGAAATCCACCACGCTCAAAGCGCTGATCGGCATGCTGGACAAGCGGCGCGGCAGTGTCTCATTTCTTGGCACCGACATTTCAAAAAGCGAGCCCCACCACGCGGCGCGCATGGGCCTGGGCTTTGTGCCGGAAGACAGGCGCATCTTCACCGACCTGACAGTGATGGAAAACCTGGAGGTGGGGCGGCAGCCGCCGCGCCGCTGGCCGGACGGCAGCGAAGCGCCGGTCTGGACGCCCGATCGGCTGTTCAAGCTGTTCCCCAACCTCGGCGAGATGCCGGACCGCCAGGGGGGCCGCATGAGCGGCGGCGAACAGCAGATGCTGACCGTCTCGCGGACCCTGATGGGCAACCCTTACCTGGTCTTGCTGGACGAGCCCTCGGAAGGTGTGGCACCGGTGATCGTCGAGCAGATGGCGCACATGATCCTGGAACTCAAGACGCAGGGCGTCAGCATCCTGCTGTCCGAACAGAACATGCATTTCGCGGAACTGGTGTCGGACCGGGCCTATGTGCTCGAAAAAGGCCAGATCCGTTACGAGGGTTCCATGGCCGAGCTGTCGGCCAACGAAGAGGTGCGGCGCGCCTACCTCAGCGTTTAGTGCGCCAGTTGTTGTCGACGTCATTTAACCCGTTTCAAGGAGATCTCATCATGCCTCCCGCTACCCGCAGAACCTTGTTGAAAACCCTGTCCGGCGCCGGCCTCCTGGCGGCAGCCGGCCTGGCCGGCCGCGTGGCCTTCGCCGCCGGCATCAAGCCCGATGCCAAAAGCGCGCTGATTGTTGTTGACGTGCAGAACTGTTTCGTGACAGGTGGCACCCTGCCGGTCAAGCGCGGCGAGGAAGTGGTGCCGGTCATCAACAAACTCGCCTCCGCCTTCGAGAACATCGTGATCACCCAGGACTGGCATACCAAGGGCCATGCGTCCTTTGCCAGCACCCATGCGGGCAAGAAGCCCTTCGAAGTCAAAAAGCTGGCCTATGGCAACCAGGTGCTGTGGCCCGACCACTGCGTGCAGGGGACGGACGACGCCGCGCTGCACAAGGACCTGGCACTGCCGACGGCGCAGGTCATTGTGCGCAAGGGCTACCACCAGGAGGTGGACAGTTATTCGGCCTTCACCGAGGCCGACGGCAAGACGCCGACCGGACTGGGCGGCTATCTCAAGCAGCGTGGCATCAAGCGTGTTTTCGTGACCGGGCTGGCGACTGACTTCTGCGTCGCCTGGACGGCGATGGATGCGCGCAAGGCGGGTTTCGACGTCTATGTGATCGAAGATGCCACCCGGGCCATCGACCTGAACGGTTCGCTGGCTGCTGCATGGAAACAGATGACTGCCCGCGGTGTCAAGCGGATCCAGTCCAAAGACCTGACCTGAACCCCCGGTGTCCTCACGCAGGGCTGCCTTGCCGCGCCTTGCGGGCTGTCCCTGCGTGGGCGGCGGGACATCTTTTGCCTGAATCTCCAAAAAACATGGAAAGTTGATCAACATGATGTCTCGATGGATCCGCGTGAAGGGCGTTTTGCTCGTCACGGCCCTGGCTGCCTTTTCAATTGCTCGCGCCGAAACCGGCGTGACCGATACCGTGATCGCGGTCGGACAGTCCGCTGTTTTCAGCGGACCGGTTGCTGCGACCGGAAACAACTACCGGCGCGGTATCGAACTCTATTTTGAGCAGGTCAACAAGGCCGGTGGCGTGAACGGACGCAAGTTGCAGCTGACAGCGCTGGATGATGCCTACGATCCCAAACGCACCGTCGAGAACACCCGGCTTCTGATCGATGAAAACAAGGTGTTCGCACTCATCGGTTATGTCGCGACAGCCAATCTGATCGCTGCGATGCCGGTGGCCGAGGAGGCCAGGGTGCCGATGTTTGCACCACTGGTGGGCACGACGTCGATCCGGCTCAAACACAACCGTTATCTTTTCCACGTGAGGGCAAGTTACGAAGCCGAGCTGGCGCGTATCACCCAGCAGCTCGCAGTGGTGGGGACCAACAAGGTCGCCGTGGTTTACCAGGACAGCGTGTTTGGAAAATCCAACCTGGAAACCCTGCTGCAACTCGCCAAGGCGGAAAAGCTGGAGGTTGTGAAGACGCTCCCCATGGCCATCACGGCGGCCAGTGCCACCGACATCGCCGGCCAGCTCAAGCAGGCGGCGCCGAACGCCGTTGTCATGATCATGGCGGGAACCATGTCGGAGGTGCTGATCCGCGACATGCGCGCTTCCGGTCTCGGCACACCGCTTTACACCATCTCCGTCGGCCTGGCCGATGCCAAGGCGTCGGCGACACGGCTGAACGGAGCCCTGCGCGGCGTGATCACCGCCAGCATTGTGCCGTCCCCGACGCTGGAGCGTTACGGCATCGTCAAGGAATACCGCAAGGCACTGGGCGCATCCGCCGGGTCTGGCGACAATTACACGGTGCTGGAGGGTTATATTGTGGCGAGAACTTTTGTCGAGGGCCTGCGCCGAGCCGGCCGCAACCTGACGCGGGAGAATTTCATCGCTGCACTCGAAGGTGTGGGCAGCCTGGACTTGGGGGATTTCCGGGTGGACTATGGACCGAAGAATCACAACGGCTCCAACTTTGTGGAGCTTGAGATGTACACAGCAACGGGCAGCCTGATTCGATGACACTTCCTGTCGTGACACTCACTGTCAATCAGGTCGCGCAGACGCTGGCAGTTGCAGCGCAGGCGAGCCTGTTGACGGTGCTGCGTAACGACCTGGAACTCAACAGCCCCAAATACGGCTGCGGCCTGGGTGAATGCGGGGCCTGCACGGTGCTGGTGGACGGCGTGGCCGCGCGCGCCTGCGTGATCCCGGCCAGCGGTGTGGCCGGCCGCGAGATCACCACGCTGGAAGGTCTCGGGTCCCTGGCGGCGCTGCATCCGGTGCAGCGGGCTTTTATCGAAGAGCAGGCGGCCCAGTGCGGTTACTGCCTGAGCGGCATGATCATGATGACGGTGGCGCTGCTGGCGCGCAACCCGGATCCGACGGATGATGAGATACGCCGCGAGTTGTCCGGCAACCTGTGCCGGTGCGGCACACATCTGGAAATCCTCAAGGCGGTCAGGCGCGCGGTCCAGCTGATGCGTCCGGTTTCGGCGCAGGCAGGCAAGTCATGACGCGCCGCGCCGACACCCCGCTCACACGCGCCGACTTTCACGCGGCAGGCGGCGTGCTGCTGGTCACGCGCGAGCCACCGCCAGCGCCGCCGCCTGCCCAGGGCCAACCAGCGCTGATCAGTGGCAATCCGCTGGAAGGCGTGGAGATATTGCTGGCTGTCTGGGACGACGGCAGTGTGACAGCCCTGAACGGTCATGTGGACCTGGGCACCGGCATCCGCACCGCGCTTGGCCAGATCGTGGCGGAAGAGCTCGATGTGACGCTGGCCAGTATCAACATGGTTCTGGGCGATACCACCCGCGCGCCCAACCAGGGCGCGACCATTGCCAGCGCGTCGATACAGATTCACGCCGTGCCCTTGCGGGCAGCCGCGGCCCAGGCGCGCGCCTGGCTGGTGGACCGGGCTGCCAGTGTGCTGCAGGTGGACAGGGTACTGCTGACGGTACGTGACGGGCTGGTATCGGTGATCGGCAGTGACAACCGGTCGGTGGCCTACGGGGCCCTGGTCAAGCAGCAGCATGTGGAGCTCACGCTGGCGCTGGATTCACCGCTGAAATCCCCGGAGGACTACCGCATCGTTGGAACCAGCGCGGCGCGCGTCGACATTCCGGCCAAGG
>CAZIYA010000315.1:0-4499 GCA_964543355.1 uncultured Polaromonas sp. | reverse complement strand
CCAGCAAGCCGGGACTCGCCCCGGCGGGCGACTTACTTTTCTTTGCTTCGCCAAAGAAACCTAAGGAAAAGAAAGGCGACCCGATGGTCTGGGTCCTTCCGCTTCGCTTCAGGCAACCTGCGGTGCTTGTATGGTGGAGGCGCTGGGGCAAAGGGACACTGCGGTGCATCGGCTGCAAGAGACCGACTGACCGAGAAATCTCCAGCTCCAGCAGCCCAACGTCGATGAGGAACTGAGCGAGGATGGCGGACGAGCCCCCATCAATCGCCGATCTCTACGCAAGTTAACGTGAGCCACTGGCCTTGCCCCAGCGCTTTTATTGTCAACACAAGGAGCGTTAAATGCAAGATCGAGCAATCGATGCCCGGCCATCGTACGAGCCAGCGGGCAGCCCCCCTGGCAACGCCATTATTGGCGTAGACGTGGCCAAAGCCGCCTTCGTGGTCGCCCGCCATGGTGCCAGGACCACCCAGGCCGTTGCCAACAGCCCGCCAGTCATCCGGGAGTGGCTCAAGGCCGTGCCCGCCGGCGCCTGCATCGCGATGGAGTCCACAGGGCGCTACCACCTGGAGCTGGCCAGCCAGGCCAAAGCCGCCGGCTTTGGCGTCTACGTTCTGAACGCGATGGACGTGCACCACTACGCCAAGGCCATGGGCCAGCGCGGCAAGACCGACCCGCTCGATGCGCATTTGATCGCGCAGTATGTGGCCCACCAGCTGCTGGGTCAGGGGCGCAAGCGCCTTCGCCCCTGGGAGCCCACGCCCAGGCTGCTGGGCGAGTTGCGCGAGCTGCACCGGGCACGCGTGCAGTTGGCCGACAGCTGCGCCAGGCTGACCATGGCGCTGGAGCATGTCGCGGTCCTTGAGGAGGAGGGTCAGGCCTTGAGGGCCCACTTCAAGCAGCTGATGGCGCAAATAGATGCCAAGGTCGCCGTGTTGATGACCAGCGACAAGCAGTTGGTGCAAGGCTGCAAGCGGCTGCAGACCATCACCGGTGTCGGCCCGCAAGGGGCCGCGTTGCTGGCCACGCTACTGACGAGAATCGGGTTTGCCAACAGCGACGCGGTGGTGGCCTACGCGGGGCTGGACCCCCGCCCAGAAGACTCGGGCAGCAAAAGAGGAAAACGCAGACTGTCCAAGAAAGGTGATCCTCACCTGCGCAGACAGCTGTACCTGTGCGCCATGGCGGCCACGCGCAGTGCGCTGTTCAGGCCAATGTACGAGGCCCTGAAGGAGCGTGGTTTGCCGAGCACGGCGGCTTTGGTGGTGCTGGCCAGAAAGCTGCTGCGCATTGCCTTCGCGGTGTGGAAGTCAGGCCAGGCGTTTGATCCGTCAAAACTGCTGATGAATGCAACACTGGCTTGACGCGAACCATAGAACCTCGCCGAAAACGGGGCCGGGCTCGAACCCGCTGCGCTCAGACAATCGCCCGTCCTGATCCGTTTTCGGCTGCGCTCCTCGGCCCAGCCCGACGGGTGGGGGAAATGAATCGGGATCGGATGCGGATGCGGATGCGGATGCGGATGCGGGGAGCCATGACGCGCGAAGCGCGTCATGGCGGACCCAAGCGGCCGTCATGTTTGCACGCGAGAGCGCACACACGGCCAAATAAAGCTCCCCTCCATCGCCCAGCGGGGCGAGGGAGGGGTGGGGGGAGGGAGTGGGGAGTCGCTCCTACTGCCCGGTGCGGACCAGGAACGAAGCGTGATGCCGGCGATGAAATCCGCGGGGCAGCGAATCCACTCACCCCCGCTGCTGCATCTTCTCAATCCGTTCCCCCATGCGCGACAACAGGTACCACCACTCACCGTCGTCGTCGCGATAGGTGCGTACTGCACCCGCACGCACTAGGATCTTGCGCAACTCGTCGTCGTCAAAACCGCCCAGGTGTTTCTTGAGCACCTCGAAGGACCGGTCGGTGAAACTCTTGTGGCTCAGAAAGTGGCGCGCGGTTTCTTCGGCCATGAATTCAGTTTTGTATTGCTGCTGGAGCGCCTGGATCTGGTGCTTGAACTGCTGCCGGTTCACGGCAAAGGTCACCAGCCCGCCCACCAGGGTGCCGAGCAGGGTGAACAGGGGGGTCAGGAGTTGGGCTTCCATGGTGGTGTCTCTCTATCTGGTCAGTGGGCCGGGATGACTGCGCATTATTGCGGTGAATCAAGGCGCCGGCGGATTTTGACCCGGTTGTGGCCTGCGGCTTTACGGTTGGACTAAACTGGAATCGGGTTCGCGCCGCGCCCGGATTTCTTACCACCCGCACTTGGGAGCATGCTATGGAAAACACCAGCAAAGACAAACTGATCACCGACATGAAAGTGGTCCTCGCCGATGTGGAAGACCTGCTCAAGGCGGCAACCGCCGCCACGGGCGAAACCGCTGCCGCGCTGCGCGAGAAAGCAGCAACCAAACTCAAGCTGGCCACCGAAAAGCTGACCGGCCTGCAGGAGGCGGCATTGCTCAAGGGCAAGGAGGCAGCGAAGGTGACGGACGAGTATGTGCACGCGCATCCGTGGAAAGCCGTGGGCATTGCCGCTGCCGGCGGTTTCCTGATCGGCTTGCTGGTCAACCGCCGGTAAACCACGCCATGGCGGAAAGCACCGGCCAGCCACCGCGCCTCTTCGCGTCGCTGCGTCAGCTGGCCCTCACCGCGCTGGCCATGACGCACACGCGCCTGGCTCTGGCCGGCGTCGAGCTGGAAGAGGAACTGCAGCGCCTGATTGGCCTGTTGCTGGGCCTGCTTGGCTTGCTGGTGTTCGGGCTGGTCGGCGTCCTGATATTCACCCTCATGATCGTGCTGGCCGTCGATCCGGCGCAGCGTGTGGCCGTGCTGGCCTTTTTTGCGGCGGTGTACCTGGGCCTGGGGGGCTGGTTCTGGTGGCGCGTCCGGCACACGCTGGCAACGCGCCCGCCCTTCCTGCAGGCGACATTTGCCGAAATGGCGCAGGACCGCGACACGCTGCAAGCCGCGTCTGCTGGCACCCCCCATCATGACAAACACCCCCATGAGTGACGCTGCCGGTCAACGCGCGCTGAGAAAACAGCTGCTACTGGTGCGCTCGGCCACGGAGCGCGCCGAGCTGGCGCAGGCTGTGCGCGCTGCGCGGCAGTCGGCAACTGTTTTCAAAAGTGGTGCCCCGGGGCTGGCCATGGGCAAGGGTTTGCCGCTGGCCCTCGGGCTGCTCAGGCGCGCGCCCCTGATCAGCTCGGTGCTCCCGCTGGTGCTGGCCGGCGTGCGCCGGCCCCTGCTCCGTTACGCCTTGCTGGGTGCGGGCTCGGCGCTGCTGGTGTGGAAGGGTTACCAGTGGCTGGCCGGGCAGCGCGGGCCCGGTGTGGAGCCTGCCGAAGACGGCCATCCACCGGCTGCCGACTGATTCTTTTCTGCAAAGGCGTGGCGGCCTTGCCTGCCTCGGCTTTTCGATTTGCTCCTGAATAGATAGCGTCTTGCGACCGTCCCTATTGGGCTGGAGGCACTTTTTATATCAAACGTCAGATTTCCAGATTGTCGATCAGCCGCGTGGTGCCCAGCCTGGCGGCACCCAACACCACCAGCGATGCATCGGCGCTTTCCGGCGGCAGCAGGTCGGCGCGGCGGCGCACGGTCAGGTAGTCGGGCTTCCAGCCGCGCGCGGCCAGCGCCTGCATCGCGGCTGCTTCCAGGGCCTCCCTCCTGGACATGCCCTGCACCTGGACGGCTTCACCCAGGGCTTTGAGTGCCATGGACAAATAGACCGCTTCGCTGCGTTCCTGCGCATTCAGGTAGCCGTTGCGCGAAGACAGAGCCAGGCCGTCGGCGGCACGCAGGGTTTCGCCGGCAACGATGGTGATCGGCAGGGCAAATTGTTGCACCATGCGCTGGATGATCATTTGCTGCTGGTAGTCCTTCTTGCCGAACAGCGCAACGCCGTCCGGCTTGCCCGCGAACACGCAGGAAAACAGCTTCATCACCACGGTGCTGACGCCGACAAAAAAGCCGGGCCGGAAGTGCCCCTCGAGGATGTCGGCGAGTTCGGCCGGCGGGTGCACCTTGTAGGTCTGCGGCTCGGGGTAGAGGTCGGTTTCCCGCGGCGCGAACAGCACATCGCAGCCGGCGGCCTGCAATTTTTCGCAGTCAGCCTCCCATGTGCGCGGGTAGGTGTCGAAATCTTCATGCGGCGCGAACTGGAGGCGGTTCACAAAAATGCTGGCCACGGTCACATCGCCGCGGGGCTTCGCCTGGTTGACGAGCGCAATGTGGCCATCGTGCAAGTTGCCCATGGTGGCCACAAAGGTCGGACGCTGGTAAGGAGCCAGCTGCGAGCGCAGGTCGGCAATGGTGTGGGCGATTTTCATGCGGCGAGAGTTCTTGTTTCGAAAGGGGCGACTATACAAGCGCGGAAGGCCTCATATTGACAGGCAGAGGCATCTCTTTTCAAGCAGGGGCCGCGGGTCCGGCTTGGCCGGCCCGCAGGCGCAGCGGGGGGCAGCGAACCACACGCAGTGGGGAGCGTGGGGGCACTATAT
>CAZIYA010000314.1:0-4517 GCA_964543355.1 uncultured Polaromonas sp. | reverse complement strand
GCGGCCGGAAGCCGCCGTGGCGGGATAGAGGGTATGCCGGGCATGGCGGCGTGTTCCGTAAGGTCCGCGGCCCTGTCCGGTGGTGCCGTTGCGCCTTAGCTGACGGTGACCGCGGCGCCGTCGCCCTGAGGCGCAATCACACCGATCTCATACACCTGTTCGCCGGCGTCCCGCAGCGTTTTTGCCGTGGCCTGGGCATGGGCGGCATCCACCACCACCACCATGCCGATTCCGTTGTTGAAGGTGCGGTTCATCTCGAAATCGGAGATGGCGGCGGTTTTCTGCAGCCAGGCAAACAGCTCGGTCTGCGGCCAGCTGCCCTTGGTGAGGTGGGCGGCCGTGCCTTCCGGCAGTACGCGCGGAATGTTTTCCAGCAGGCCGCCGCCGGTGATATGGGCCAGCGCCTTGATCGGGTGGGCGGCCAGCGCGGCCAGCACGTTTTTCACGTAAAGCCGCGTCGGCTCCATCAGGGCCTGCCTGAACGGCTTGCCATCCAGCGTGGCGGGCAGGTCGGAGCCGGCGCGCTCGATACATTTGCGCACCAGGCTGAAACCGTTGGAATGCACGCCGCTGCTGGCCAGGCCCAGCACCACGTCGCCGGGCTTGACATCCTTGCCGGTGAGGATTTTTGATTTTTCAACGGCGCCCACGGCAAAACCGGCCAGGTCGTATTCGCCCTCGGGGTACATGCCCGGCATTTCGGCGGTTTCGCCGCCTATCAGTGCGCAGCCGCTGAGTTCGCAGCCTCTGGCAATGCCGCCGACCACGGCGGCGGCGGTGTCTACATCGAGCTTGCCGCAGGCAAAGTAGTCCAGGAAGAACAGCGGCTCGGCGCCCTGCACCAGCACGTCGTTGACGCTCATGGCCACCAGGTCGATGCCCACGGTGTCATGCATGTTCCACTCAAAAGCCAGGCGCAGCTTGGTGCCCACGCCGTCGGTGCCGCTGACCAGCACCGGTTCCTTGTAGCGCTTGGGCACCTCGAACAGCGCGCCGAAGCCGCCGATCCCCGCCAGAACCCCTTCGCGCATGGTTTTTTTGGCCAGGGGCTTGATGCGTTCGACCAGGGCGTCGCCCGCGTCGATGTCAACGCCGGCGTCTTTGTAGCTCAGGGGGGAAGAAGAGGAGGTGGTCATGCTGCTTGGGTAGAAGGGGCCTGGTGCGGACGGCTGCGCAGTACTTATTGATTAATGCGCAAGCCCGATAGAATCCAAGCCAAGATTCTAAGGGTTCACCCCTGTCAGGGCCGCATGCAATTCACTTCCACCCAAAAACGCACCGCCGCCTGGTGCCTGATCGCCGCCCTGGTGGTGCTGGCACTATGGCTGCTCGGTCCGGTATTGACGCCCTTTGTGGTGGCGTCGGTGCTGGCCTATGTGCTGACGCCCGTGGTGAACAGGCTCGACGCCCTGGGCCGCGGCCGGATGCCGCGTGTGCTGGCCGTCCTGATCGTGGAGACCCTGTTTATCCTGATCCTGCTGTCCGTCCTGCTGCTGGTGGTGCCCATTTTTGCCAAGGAACTGCCCCTGCTGCGCGAGCAACTGCCGGTGCTGGCCGCGCGCATCAACACCGCGCTGGGCCCCTGGCTGGCGCAGTTCGGCATCACGGTGGCGCTGGACGTTGAAAGCATCAAGGCTTTTGTTGTCAAGTACCTCAGCGCCAATTTTGAGGACGCCTTCGGATCTGTCCTGTCCTCCCTGAAGCTGGGCGGCAGCGTGGCCCTGGCCATCGTCGGCAACGGGGTGCTGATTCCCGTGGCCCTGTTTTTCCTGCTCAAGGACTGGGACCGCTTTGTGGCGCTGCTGCTGGAACTGGTGCCGCCGAAACTGCGGGGCGCCTTCGACAGCTTCATGGCGGAGGCCGACTCGGTGCTGGGCCAGTACCTGCGCGGCCAGTTGCTGGTCATGGGTGTGCTGGCGGTGTATTTCAGCGTGGCGCTGGCGGTGTTCGGCTTTGACCTGGCCGTGCCTGTGGGTGTGTTCACCGGGCTGGCCTTTTTTATCCCCTACCTGGGTTTCGGGCTGGGCATGCTGCTCGCGTTTCTCGCCGGCATTCTGCAGTTCGGCAGCCTGTATGGCGTGCTTGTGGTCATCGGTGTGTATGGCGCGGGGCAACTGGTGGAAAGTTTTTACCTGACCCCGCGGCTGGTCGGCGAGCGCATTGGCCTGCACCCGTTGGCCGTTATTTTTGCCTTGCTGGCTTTCGGGCAGGTGTTCGGTTTTCTCGGCGTGCTGATTGCCCTGCCCGCCAGTGCGGTACTGCTGGTGGCGATTCGCCGCATGCGGGCCAGTTACATGTTGAGCAGGTTGTACCAGGGTTGAGCACGAAAATGGCAGGCATGAAGCAGATTGCACTGGACATCGGACTGGCATCGCCGCCGTCGTTCACCAATTTCTTTGCCGGACCCAACGAGGCGGCGCTCAGGCACCTGGAGCTGTGGGCCGGCAACAGCCTGCGCTCGCCGGTGCCGACTTACCTGTGGGGAGAGCCCGGCAGCGGGAAAACCCATCTTCTCAAGGCCGTCAGCGAAACGCTGCGCGAGCAGAGCGCCTCGGTAGGCTGGCTGGACGCCACCATGCTGGAGCCGCCTGAATTCAGTGAAAAGTGGGCGGCGGTGATCATGGACGACTGCCACCTGTACACCGCCGTGCAGCAGCAGGCGGCTTTCAACTGGTTCGTCAACGCCCTGAACGCGCCCGACGGCCATCCGCGCTGGGTGCTGGCCGCCGGCAATGCGCCGCCCGCCGACCTTTCATTGCGCGAAGACCTGCGTACCCGCCTGGGCTGGGGCCACGTGTTCGCGCTGCAGGCCCTGACCGAACATGAGCGCCGCGCCGTGCTGCGCCAGGAGGCCGACGCGCGTGGCGTCTTTCTCAGTGACGAGGCCATGGATTTCATCCTGAGCCGCTTCTCGCGCGACCTGGGTAACCTGATGCAGCTGCTCGACCAGCTCGATGCCTACGCGCTGCAAACCCAGCGTGCCATCACCATTCCGCTGATCAAATCCATGCTGGAGACGCTGTGACCACACCCGTCAGCGTTGCCGTGAGCAGCGAAGGGCCGCCCCGAGCAAGCACAGCCCCCTCGGGGGGCAGCGAAGTACGCGAAGCGACGAGCGTGGGGGCCAGGATTGCACTGTTTGACCTGGACCACACGCTGATACCCATCGATTCCGACTACGAATGGGGTGAATTCACGATTGCGCTGGGCTGGTGCGACGGCCACGAGTTCAAGCGCCGCAACGCGGAGTTTTTTGCCCACTACCAGGCCGGAACCCTCGACATCCACGACTATGTACGTTTTGCCACGCAGGCCATCCGGGAGAAGGGCGCTACCAATTCAATAGCTGCTCACGCCCGTTTCATGCGGGAAATCGTGCAAAAAGGCATCAAGGATTCGGCCCTGGCGCTGGTTCGCCGGCACCAGGCGGCAGGCGACGACACGGTGATTGTCACGGCCACCAACGAATTCGTGACGCGTCCCATCGCCGAAGCGTTTGGGGTCACCGAGCTGATTGCGGTGGAACTTGCGCGCGACGCCGGCGGCTGGCCAACCGGCGAAATCCGCGGCATACCGTCCTTCCGGGAAGGCAAAGTGGCACGTGTCCAGCAGTGGCTGGCCGATCGGGGCCTGGACTGGGACACGGTGGAAAGCACTTTTTACAGCGATTCCATGAACGACCTGCCTTTGCTGGAAAAAGTCACGCACCCGGTGGCCACCAACCCCGACGAACGCCTGCGGGCGGTCGCCACCGAGCGCGGATGGCGCATACTTGAGCTGTTCTAACTGCCGGAGGCCGTGCCCCTTGCCCTGCAAGCGCGGCCAGCCCGGCAAAATCTCCTGATTCAATGATCAAAAAATTTATCGACAAGCTGTTTGGCAAGTCTGCCGGCCCTGCCGGCGCCACCCGGTCCAAGAAATCAGTTTTCGGCGAGCGCCGCGAAGTCGGCCCCCAGGACCATGCGATCAACCCCAAGCTGGTCGATGACCGCGCGATGGATGTGGTGCACACCCTCAAGCAGGCGGGTTACGAAGCCTACATCGTCGGCGGTGCCGTGCGCGACCTGCTGGTGGGCTTGCGCCCGAAAGACTTCGACGTGGCCACCGATGCCACGCCCGAGCAGGTCAAGGGCCTGTTCCGCCGGGCCTTCATCATCGGCCGGCGCTTTCGCATCGTCCATGTGATTTACGGCCGCGGCCGCGAGCACGAAGTCATCGAGGTGTCGACCTTTCGCGCCCACCTCGACAGCAGCCTGGCCGAACAGGTCGGTGGCAACGAGCGCACCAGCAAAAGCGAGCTGGCCGGCATGAAACACGCGGTGGATGCGTCGGGCCGGGTGCTGCGCGACAACGTCTGGGGCCCGATGGAAGAAGATGCCGCGCGGCGCGACTTCACCATCAACGCCATGTATTACGACCCGGAAACGCAGATCGTGGTGGACTATCACCACGGCATCCGCGACGCGAAGAAAAAAATCATCCGCTGGCCGACCACCTCCGGTCCGCCACCACGCGCG
>CAZIYA010000313.1:0-4530 GCA_964543355.1 uncultured Polaromonas sp. | reverse complement strand
TTCTCCAGCGCCTGCGCATAACGGTTGGTGTAGTCCAGCGTGGCGCCGTCGGGCGCATTGACAGTGGCCAGGATGGTGCCCCGGTCTTCCAGCGGCGACAACTCCTGCTTCATGGTCGGGAAGATCAGCAGGATGGCCAGCGCACTGGCCAGCATGACGCCCACCACGATCCAGCGTGCCTGCAGCACCGCAGCCCGAACCTTCCCGCCCGCTGCACCGGGATCGGCCGGCTGGCAACGCCGGGTGAGTACCCAGCGCAGCACGCTGGCGTAGCGGTCGGAGACCGCATTGAGAAAGCGCTCCATGCTGCGATCAAAGACATTCGGCTGGGGGTTGTGCTTGAGCAGCTTGGCGCACAGCATGGGTGTGAGGGTCAACGCCACAAAGCCCGACACCACAACCGCACCGGCCAGCGCCAGCGCAAACTCGACAAACAGCCGGCCGGTCCGCCCCGGGGTGAAAGCCAGGGGTGCGTAAACGGCCACCAGCGTCGCCGTCATGGTGACCACGGCAAAACCGATTTCCCGCGCACCCTTGATGGACGCCGAAAACGGGTCCAGCCCTTCTTCAATGTGGCGGAAGATATTTTCCAGCATCACGATAGCATCGTCCACCACCAGTCCGATGGCCAGCACCAGCGCCAGCAGGGTCAGCGTGTTGATGGTGAAGCCCGCCAGCGCCATCAGCGCAAAGGTGCCGATCAGGCTGACCGGGATGGTGATGATGGGAATGATGGACGCGCGGAAGGTGCGCAGGAACACAAAAATCACGAGCGCCACCAGCGCCACGGCTTCGGCAATGGTCTGGTAGACGTTCCTCACCGAACGGTCGATGAACACCGAGTTGTCGTTGGCGATGTCGATGTTGACTTCCGGCGGCAGGTCGGCCTTGAGCTGCGGAATCATGTTGCGCACGCCCTGCGACAGGTCCAGCGGGTTGGCCGTGGCCTGGCGGATCACGCCGGCCCCGATGGCCGCGCGGCCGTTCAGCCGGACACCGCTGCGCTCATCGGCCGCACCTTCCTCGACACGCGCCACATCACGCACCTTGACCGGGAAGCCGTTGACGCTCCGGATCACCACTTCGGCAAACTGCCCGGGACTTACCAGCCCGGTTTCGGAGGTCACGCTGAACTCGCGTTGCTGCGATTCAATACGGCCGGCAGGAACCTCCAGATTGCTGCGGCGGATGGCGTCTTCAACGTCCTGCGTCGTCAGGCGAAAAGCCGCCATCTTCCCGGGATCGAGCCAGACACGCATCGCGTATTTGCGTTCACCGAAGATGCGCACATCGGCCACCCCGGTCACGGTTTGCAGGCGCGGCTTGACAATGCGGCTGACGAGGTCGTTGATCTGCAGGCGGGTCAGGCTGTCGCTGGTGAAGGCCAGCCAGATCACGGGAAACGCATCGGCCTCGACCTTGGCAATCACCGGCTCCTCAATGGCCTGCGGCAGCTTGTTGCGCACGCGCGAGGTGCGGTCGCGCACCTCGGCGGCGGCGGCATCGGCGTCTTTCTCGAGCCGGAAACGCACCGAGATCTGGCTCTGGTCGGCGCGGCTGATCGAGGTCAGCACATCCACAGCGTCAATGCCGGCAATTGAATCTTCCAGCGGCTTGGTCACCTGCGACTCGATCACCTCGGCCGAAGCGCCAGGGTAACGCACGCTCACGGTCACCACCGGCTCGTCGATTTTCGGGTACTCGCGCACGGCCAGGCGCTGGAAACTGACCGCACCGACCAGCACGATCAGCAGCGACAGGACGGTGGCAAACACCGGGCGGCGGATGGAAACTTCAGCCAGTTGCATCAGGTTCTGTCCAGTCTGAAAACGCCGGCTCAGGCCGGTTTGCGCGCAGCCGGACGTGCCCGGGCTTCAGGCATGGGGGTATGGGCTGCGGCCGGGGCAGGCGCCGACGTCGCACCGCGGCCGGTGGCCGGCGCTGCCGGTACCGCGCCAGCTGCATCACGCAGGCCCACCAGACAGGGATTGGGGCCGGTCAAGGAAGGTGCGGCCACGGCGGGCGTGGCCGGTGCAGCGGCAACGGGCGGCGCAACTGGTGAGGCCGCCGAAGCGGCATCAGCCGGCCCGGCGGCAGCGGGCGCATGCAGGTCCACCACGCGCACTTTCATGCCGTCGCGCTGCACACGCTGCTGCCCTGTGGTCACCACGGTGTCGCCGGCCTGCAGGCCTGCGGTTATTTCAACCTTGCCCGGCTGGCGAATACCCACCTGCACCGGCACGCGCCGGGTGGTCCAGGTGGCCGCGTCCTGTCCCGGCAGCAGCTTGATGACAAACTGGCTGTTCCCTTGGGGTACCAGGGCCTCTTCCGGAATGACGGTGGCGTTGTCGCGCTCGCCAAACACGGCGTTGACGCGGGCAAACATGCCGGGACGCAGTTGCAGCTGCCGGTTGTCGATGCAGGCGCGCACCGCCACCGAGCGGCCGTTGGCATCGATCAGCGGGTCGATGGCCTGCACGACAGCGGTGTACTTCCTGCCCGGTAGCGCATCCATGTCCACCAGGGCCGTCTGACCGCGCCTGAGCTTGTTCTGGAAGCGCTCGGGCAGGCGGAAGTCGACAAACAGGGCATCGATGTCTTCAATATTGACGATGTCGGCACCGTCCTTGAGGTAATCACCCGGATTGACCAGGCGAATGCCCGCAATGCCGTCAAAAGGCGCAATGATCTTGAGCCGAGCCGCCGTCGCTTTGGCCAGCGCCAGCCTGGCTTGCGCCACCTGCAGGGCGGCAGCGCTTTCATCGAGGGAGCGCTGGCTGACAAAATTCTGCGCCACCAGTTCCTGGTTGCGCTTCTGGTTGGCCTGGGCAATCGACAGCTCGGCCTGGCTTTGCTGCACCTGGGCCAGCGGCAACTGGTCATCAAACTGCACCAGCACCTGCCCCTTGCGCACGCGCTGGCCGTCGGTGAAATTGAGCTGGGTGATGCGGCCGCTGACCTCGGGGCGCAACACCACGCTGCGGCGCGAGCGCAGGCTGCCGACCGCCTGGGCGTCGTCCACGAGCTTCATGAGCACCACCTTGCCGGCTTCGACGGTGGGGGCGCCACCCGCCGCGGACTGGGCCTGGCCAGCGCCTGCCGCCCGGGCGGTGCCGGGCGTCCTGTTCTGGTACCACCAGGCCGCACCCGACAGGCCGGCAATGCCGAGCACCGCGACGACTGAATAAATTGCTTTGGAAGCCATGTGGGAAGGCCGTTGGTTTTATGGAAACTCGAACAATTTACCAATGTAACAGCAGGTTGCACCGCTGGGATGAAAGGGGTTTTGCCCGAGACCATTTACCGGCCGGATTTACGCCGGCTTTACATTGGCCGGCCCGATGCGGGCCGGCAGCTCAGGCCTTCGACAACGCCAGCACCACGCCCTTGTTGGCCAGGGCGTCGGCCCGCTCGTTGCCGGGATCGCCGGCGTGGCCCTTGACCCAGCGCCATTCGATGGTGTGGCCGCTGCCGGTGACCAGCGCATCGAGCTTCTGCCAGAGGTCGACGTTTTTCACGGGCTGTTTGGCGGCGGTGCGCCAGCCCCGCGCTTTCCAGCCGCCTATCCACTCGGTGATGCCCTTGCGCACGTATTCGCTGTCCAGGTAAAGCGTCACGCGGCACGGACGCTTGAGCGCGGCCAGGGCTTCGATCACCGCTGTCATTTCCATCCGGTTGTTGGTGGTCCCCATTTCTCCGCCGAACAGTTCCTTGACCGTGTCGCCGCTGGTCAGCATGGCGCCCCAGCCGCCGGGCCCGGGGTTGCCCTTGCAGGCGCCGTCGGTATAAATCACCACATGTTGTGCTGCGGTTTGCGGAAGATCAGTCATGCGTTGCGGAAGTCCATGGTTGTTGTTCTGGGGAAAGGGGAAGTGATGAAAAAGAGCCGGGGCTGCGGACCTGGTTGGCAATGGCCGCCGGCGCGGTGGCGGCTGCCTTGTGCGCTTTCCAGGTCGGCTCCAGCAGGCGCATGCCGCGCACCCGTTTGACAGCCACCAGGAAATACAGTGCGCCAAAAATCGGCCACCAGCGCTCGCCGGCCCTGTCCATCCAGGCAAAACGTTCCAGCGACGCCGGCCGGCTCACGGCAGGCCGGTAGCAGCCGAACTGCCCCGACTCGACCTCAAAACTCAGCAGCCGCAGCCAGTCGCGCAAGCGCCAGTAACCGATGAACTCGCCGGCCTCCGGCAAAAACAGCTCGCCGTAGCCCAGGCGCCGGTAAAAATGCGCGCGCCGCTGGCGCAGGCCCCACAGGCTCGCGGGATTCAGCCCGCTGATGACCACCCGGCCTTCGGGCACCAGCACACGTTCGACTTCGCGCAATGTTGCATGCGGGTCGCTGCTGAGCTCCAGCGTGTGCGGCAGCAACACCAGGTCCAGGCTGTTCTCGGGAAAAGGCAAGGCCGCCGAGTCGGTGAGCAGGGCCACGCGCGGGGAACTTGCCCCAGGGATGGGGGTCGCACTGCCGTCCCTGGCTTCAGGCTGGCCGGCCAGCAGCGCGGACTCGGGGCCCTGCAGCGCCAGCCATTT
>CAZIYA010000312.1:0-4538 GCA_964543355.1 uncultured Polaromonas sp. | reverse complement strand
GCGGCCCCCTCGGGGGGCAGGGAGCTACACGCAGTGAGCGACCGTGGGGGCTCTACTTCAGCCGTTTGATCAGGCTGGACGTGTCCCAGCGCTGGCCGCCCATGGCCTGGATGTCGCCGTAAAACTGGTCCACCAGCGCCGTCACCGGAAGCCGCGCGCCATTGGTCTTGGCCTCATCCAGCACCAGCCCCAGGTCCTTGCGCATCCAGTCCACTGCAAAGCCGAAGTCGAATTTGTCGGCCGCCATGGTCTTGCCGCGGTTGTCGAGCTGCCAGCTTTGTGCGGCGCCCTTGCCGATCACGTCCAGCACCTGGTTTATGTCCAGCCCGGCCTTCTGGCCGAAGGCGATGGCTTCGCTCAGGCCCTGCACCAGCCCGGCGATGCAGATCTGGTTGACCATCTTGGTCAGTTGCCCCGCACCGCTGGCCCCCATCAGCGTGAAGGCTTTGGAGAACGCCATGCCCACCGGTTTGGCGGCCTCGAACGCTGCCGCATCGCCGCCGCACATGACGGTCAACATGCCGTTTTGCGCGCCGGCCTGGCCGCCGGAAACGGGCGCATCGACAAACTGCAGCTTCAGCGCCTTGGCGGCCGCATACAGTTCCCGGGCCACGTCGGCGGAGGCCGTGGTGTGGTCGACGAAGATGGCGCCCGGCTGCATGCCGGCAAACGCGCCGTCCTTGCCGAGCACCACGCTGCGCAGGTCGGCGTCGTTGCCGACGCAGCAAAACACGATGTCGGCACCGTGCGCGGCTTCACGCGGTGTTGAGGCATGGTTTGGGGCACTGGTCCCTGCGTACTCAGCGCACCATGCTATTGATTTGGTAGCGGTCCGGTTGTAGACGGTGACCTGGTGGCCGGCCAGCGCGAGGTGCCCGGCCATTGGGTAACCCATGACGCCCAGGCCCAGAAAGGCGACTTTGCGGGGTGGAGCGGGTTCGTAGGTTTTGGGATTGGTGGAGGACATGGATAGGTACTTTAAAATAAACAGGCGAAGAGCGGGTGGGGGCAACAGAGCGCCCGGCATGTCCGCGTGGGGGAGCATTCATGGACTGTATTGGGCGACTCCCAAACCGAAAGACCAGTTCTCCCGGCTGGTTTCCACCAGGTTGATTATCACGTCCGCGGCAGGGAAAGCGCTGGTTTGGGAGATGTCCAAAGCGATTTTGGCGTACAGCGCTTTTTTCATCTCCAGGCTGCGGCCTGGCGCGCAGGTGATCTGCACGAAAACGACGCGTTCGCCATGGCTGACGCCCAGATATTCGGGCGTGCACACGAGCTCTCCGGCGCTGTGGCGATGGACGACCTGGAACCGGTCAAGCTTAGGCACGTTGAAGGTTTCCACCAAGGCGCGGTGGATGGTGTCAGATACTGTTGCCACTTCGGCGGAAGAGGTCGTTTGAGGTAGGCTGATGCGAACGAGTGGCATATGAAACTCCTTGGCGGGATTGAAGGTCAAGCGGCGGGATGCGCGCCTTGCCAATGTGCTGCAAACGCCTCGTTTCGGACACCCCTTGCCCTGCACGATGCTTGTGCTCAAAATGCACAAGCATGAAAAACCTCAGCCTTGATGACTTTGCCCTGTTTGTCCAGGTTGCCGCTTTGCAATCACTCTCTGCCGTGGCGCGTGAGAGAAATGTGGCGGCCAGCCATGTCTCCAGGGCTCTGGCCCGGATCGAAGAGGCGTGCGATCTGCGCCTGGCGCACCGCACCACGCACAACCTCTCCCTGACGGACGAGGGCGAGGTTTTTCTTGAATATGCCCAGCACATGGTGGAGGAGCATCGCCAACTGCAGGCCAGCCTCGGAAGCCGGAGCAAGGCGGTGAGCGGGACGGTTCACATCAGCGTGAGTCAGTTGCTTGCGCAGTACGTGCTGACGAGCCGTTTTGCAGCGCTTCGAACCCTGCATCCGGATCTGCACGTCAATCTTCACATTGACGACCGCCTGGTCAGCATGGCGCACGAAGGTATCGACATTGCCGTGCGTGCCGGTATCCCTCCTGCAGACACCTTGATCGCCCGTTCACTGGGACGGCATGGACGCGCCTTGTATGCCGCGCCCAACTACCTGAGAAAGCATGGCACGCCTCGCACACCTGCTGATCTGGCATCGCATAGCCTGATCGGCAACACAGCCGTTCCAGCCCATAACCGCTGGGATTTTCTGGTCGATGGTGTGCGCACTGCGGTGGATGTACGCGGGCAGATATGCGTGAACAGCAGCGCGGCGGTTGTTTCCCTTGCCTTGGCCGGGGCCGGGATCGCGCGTATCAACGACGTGGTGGGGCGGGAGCTGGTCCGGGAGGGCCGGTTAAAACCCGTGCTCGCACGTTACGGGGTGCCGGGAGAGTACGCGATTTATGCCGCGATCCTGGCGGGACGGCACCGGGCCCCGAAGATTCGCGCCACCATGGACTACCTTCAAACCTGCTTTGCCGCTTTTATCCAGACAGCGCCTGCTGGCGTACCGAAAAAAGGCGGCGCTCCGGCCTAGACAATGGCCATGTGCTCCGTGCCGGCCGCCAGGTCCTGCGTTTTGGCGCGCTGGGAATTGAGTTTGATCTGCAGCCGCAAGTCGTTAACCGAGTCGGCGTTGCGCAGGGCGTCTTCGTAGGTGATCATGTTGCTTTCGAACGCATCGAACAGCGCCTGGTCGAAAGTCTGCATGCCCAGATTGCGGCTCTTCTTCATGATTTCCTTGATCTCGGAAACCTCGCCCTTGAAGATCAGGTCGGAGATCAGCGGCGTGTTGAGCATCACTTCAACCGCAGCGACGCGGCCCTTGCTGTCCTGCTTGGGCACCAGGCGCTGCGAAATCATGGCTTTCATGTTCAGCGACAGGTCCATCAGGAGCTGGGCGCGGCGCTCTTCCGGGAAGAAGTTGATGATGCGGTCCAGCGCCTGGTTGGCGCTGTTGGCGTGCAGCGTGGCCAGGCACAAGTGGCCGGTTTCGGCAAAGGCCACGGCGTGTTCCATGGTTTCGCGGTCGCGGATCTCGCCCATCAAAATGACGTCGGGCGCCTGGCGCAGCGTGTTTTTCAGCGCCGCTTCCCAACTGTCGGTGTCCAGGCCCACTTCGCGCTGCGTGATCACGCAGTTCTTATGCGGATGCACAAACTCCACCGGGTCTTCAATCGTGATGATGTGGCCGAAGGAGTTTTCGTTGCGCCAGTCCACCATGGCGGCCAGCGTGGTGGACTTGCCCGAGCCGGTGGCGCCCACCAGGATGCACAGCCCGCGCTTGGACATCACCACGTCCTTGAGCACCTGCGGCACACCCAGGCCGTCAATGGTCGGCAGCACGGCCGGGATCACCCGCATCACCATGCCGACCTTGCCCTGCTGGATGAAGGCATTGACGCGGAAGCGGCCGATACCGGGTGGCGAAATGGCGAAGTTGCACTCTTTCGTGCGTTCGAATTCGGCAGCCTGCTTGTCGTTCATGATGGCACGCGCCAGGGCCAGCGTATGGCCGGCGTTCAGCGGCTGCGGCGACACCTTGGTCACCTTGCCGTCCACTTTCATCGCGGGCGGGAAGTCGCCGGTGATGAACAGGTCGCTGCCGTTGCGGCCCACCATCAGCTTGAGAAGGTCATTGATGAATTTACTGGCCTGGTCGCGTTCCATGTGCGGCTCCTAAAAAATAATGCCCCCACGCTCCCCACTTCGTGTGGTTCGCTGCCCCTCGAGGGGGCCGCTGCGCCTGCGGCCCGGCGAAGCCGGTTCCGCGGCCCCTGCTTGACGGGGACAAGCCCACGCTGCGAGTATGGGCCATCTCTACCCCGGAAAATTTTCGGGAATTTTTGCCTTACCGCGCGCTTCTGCTGCGGAAATGACATTGCGCTTGACGAGGTCGGTCAGGTTCTGGTCCAGCGTCTGCATGCCGACGCTGTTGCCGGTCTGGATCGACGAGTACATCTGCGCGACCTTGGCCTCGCGGATCAGATTGCGGATGGCGCTGGTGCCCAGCATGATTTCGTGCGCGGCGACACGGCCCTGGCCATCCTTTGTTTTGCACAGGGTCTGGGAGATCACGGCCTGCAGCGACTCGGACAACATCGCGCGGATCATGTCCTTTTCCTCGGCCGGGAACACGTCGATGATCCGGTCAATGGTTTTGGCAGCGCTTGAGGTGTGCAGCGTGCCGAACACCAGGTGGCCGGTTTCCGCGGCCGTCATGGCCAGACGGATGGTTTCCAGGTCACGCATCTCGCCGACCAGGATGGCGTCCGGATCTTCTCGAAGCGCGGACTTCAGCGCGGCGCTGAAGCTCAGCGTGTGCGGGCCGACCTCGCGCTGGTTGATCAGGCATTTTTTCGATTCGTGCACAAACTCGATCGGGTCTTCCACCGTCAGGATGTGGCCGTATTCGGTTTCGTTCAGGTAGTTGACCATGGCGGCCAGGGTGGTGGACTTGCCCGACCCGGTGGGGCCGGTGACCAGCACCATGCCGCGTGGCTTCATCGCCAGGTCGCCGAAAATCTTCGGTGCGTTGAGCTGCTCCAGGGTCAGGATTTTGGAAGGAATGGTCCGGAA
>CAZIYA010000311.1:0-4565 GCA_964543355.1 uncultured Polaromonas sp. | reverse complement strand
GTGAAAGGCGGCAGGTCGAGCTTCACCGAGCGTGCCGCGGGCCCCTCGCCGATCATGATGTCGATCTGGTAGTCCTCCAGCGCGGGATACAGGATTTCCTCGACGACCGGACTCAGGCGGTGAATCTCGTCGATGAAGAGCACATCGTTTTTCTCGAGGTTGGTCAGCAGCGCTGCCAGATCCTTGGGCTTTTCCAGCACCGGGCCTGAAGTCTGGCGCAGGTTCACGCCGAGTTCGTGCGCAATGATGTGGCTCAGGGTCGTCTTGCCCAGGCCCGGTGGGCCGAACAGCAACACGTGGTCCATGGCTTCGCTGCGCTTGCGGGCCGCACCGATAAATATCTCGAGCTGCTCGCGCACCTTGGCCTGGCCGACATACTCGTCGAACAGCTTGGGCCGCAGTGCGCGTTCTATCGCTTCTTCATTGGGCGAGGCAGGCGCAGCCGACATGACCCGCTTCACAGGGGGCACGCCGGACATGTCGAAGTCGTCGGTCTGAATGCTCATTTCGCCAGTGCCTTGAGCGCCAGCTTGATGCCGTCACTCACGCCAATGTCCTTGGGCAGGGCCTTGAGGGCCAGCGCCGCATCACGGTCGCTGTAGCCCAGCGCCACCAGCGCCTGCAGGATGTCGGACTGCGCATCGTCAGCGACATTGACCCGCACACCGATATCGGCACCCAGCTTGCCCTTGAGCTCGAGCAGCAGGCGCTCAGCGGTTTTTTTGCCTATGCCCGGCACCTTGATGATGCGGCCGGCTTCCTGCTGGGTCACGGCCTGGGAGAGTTCCCCGACGCTCATGCCGCTGAGCACGCTGAGCGCGGTGCGCGGGCCGACGCCGGAGATCTTGATGAGCTGGCGAAAGGCGGCGCGCTCGCTGGCGCTGCCGAAGCCGTAGAGGATTTGCGCGTCTTCACGGACCACAAAATGGGTCAGCAGCGAGACTTTTTCACCCAGGCCGGGGAGGTTGTAGAAGGTGCTCATGGGCACCATCACCTCGTAACCCACGCCGTTGCAGTCCACCAGCACTTCCGGGGGGTTCTTTTCGGCCAGCAGGCCACTTATTCGTCCGATCATGGGCAAATCTTAGCAGTCGTGCGTGCGCCCAACGACTTGAATATGGGGGGACAATCACCCATCTGTCTGCCTTGCCTCAAGGAAAACACGCTTTTGATCCTCCGCTACACCTTCACCCCGCCGAACAACACCCGCATGGGCCATCTGTGCGGCCCCATGGATTCGCACATCCGCACCATCGAGGCGGCGCTGCAGGTCACGATTGCGCACCGCTTCGAGCAGTTCAAGATCGACGGACCCAAGGTCAAGGCCCAGCAGGCACTGGAAGTGCTGCAGGCGCTGTATGAAATGGCGCAGCGCCCGATTCCCGAGGAAACCGTGCAGCTGATGCTGGCCGGCGATACCGCGCTGAGCATTGCGCCGGACGGCGCCATGGCGCTGTCCACCCGCCGCGCCGACTTGCGGGCGCGCACCACCAACCAGGGCGCCTACCTGGAAAACATCGCCACGCACGACATCACCTTCGGCATCGGCCCGGCCGGTACCGGCAAAACCTACCTGGCCGTGGCCTGCGCGGTAGATGCGCTGGAGCGCAGCGCGGTGCAGCGCATCGTGCTGACGCGCCCGGCGGTCGAAGCCGGCGAGCGCCTGGGCTTTCTTCCCGGCGACCTGAACCAGAAGGTGGACCCTTACCTGCGTCCGCTGTACGACGCGCTGTACGAACTCATGGGTTTTGAGCGTGTGCAGAAGGCCTTCGAGCGCCAGCAGATCGAAATCGCGCCCCTGGCCTTCATGCGCGGGCGTACGCTGAACCACGCTTTTGTGATCCTCGACGAGGCGCAGAACACCACGCCCGAACAGATGAAGATGTTTTTGACCCGCATCGGCTTTGGCGCCAAGGCGGTGATCACCGGCGACGTCAGCCAGGTAGACCTGCCGCGTACACAACTGAGCGGGTTGATCGATGCCGAACGTGTACTCAAACGCGTCAAGGGCATTGCGATCACCCGCCTGACCAGCGCCGACGTGGTGCGCCACCCACTGGTGGCACGCATTGTGGACGCCTACGACGGCTACAAGGGCAAAACCCCGGACATCGACGACGCTATGGATTCGATAGTGCCTGTCGCCCGCCCCATCAGGACAAAAAGCCGAAATGGCTCTTAAACATCTGAGCCTGTCGCTGCAGTTCGGCGACATCCGGGACGCGAAGCGCCACCGCGCCTCCCTGCCGCGCCACAGCGTGGCACGCTGGATTCGCCATGCGCTGGAAAGCGATGCCGAGATCACCGTACGCATCGTGGACGCCGAAGAAGGCCAGGCGCTGAACCGCGGCTACCGGCAGAAGGACTACGCCACCAACGTGCTGACCTTCGACTACACGCGAGAGCCTGTGGTCACGGCCGACCTGGTGCTGTGCGCGCCGGTCATTGCCAAAGAGGCGCGCGAGAACAGGAAGACGCTGCAGGCCCACTATGCACACCTGCTGGTGCACGGTATGCTGCACGCGCAGGGCTGGGACCATGAAACGGGTGAAGCTGATGCTCAGGCGATGGAAGCGCGCGAGATTGAAATACTGGCCGGCCTGGGTGTCAAAAACCCTTACCGCTGAGTTTTCATGTATCAAATTGGCAGTTAGCCCATATCGGACGGGCGCCAGCAGCTATTAAATCGGTAGCGGATCCATGCGCAGCGGAATCGTCACCGGCCCGTCATTGATCAGATGCACCTGCATATCGGCCGCAAATTGGCCAGTCTGCACCAGCGGATGCGCCAGCCTGGCCTGCGCCACGAAGTAGTCGTACAAGCGCCTTCCCTCGTCAGGCAACGCCGCACCGGTGAAGCTGGGCCGGTTGCCGCCCGACACATCGGCGGCCAGTGTGAACTGGCTGACGATGAGCAGGCCACCGGCGGTGTCCTGCACGCTGCGGTTCATCTTGCCGGCCTCGTCGGCAAAGATGCGCAGTTTCAGGATTTTGGCAAGCAGCTTGTCGGCTTGCGCATCCGCATCACCGCGCTCGGCACATAGCAGCACCAGCAGGCCTGCGCTGATCTCACCTGTCACCTCACCGCCCACCACCACACGCGCCTGACTCACGCGTTGGATCACGCTGATCAAATCAGGTCCTTTTCATCGTCAAAGTGCGCTTCCACATCGGAAGGCAGCAGCTGGATGGTGGCGCGCAGCCCCGGCACCGCACTCATGAGCGCCTGCTCGACACTGGTGCGAACCGCAGCTGCGCGGCCGAGGGACCAGCTGCCCGGCATGTGCATGTGCAGGTCGACAAACCGCCGCTGGCCGGAGCGGCGCGTGCTGATGTGGTCGAAGCGGATGGTGGCATGGGAAAAACCGGCCAGTGTCTTGTTGATATCGGCCAGCACCTCGGGCTCGACCGCCTCGTCCATCAACCCCTGTGATGAGCGCCACATCAGGTGAAAACCTTCCCAAAGGATGTTCAGGGCCACACCGATGGCCACCAGGGCATCGAGCCAGAGCCAGCCGGTCAGCGCCACGGCGCCTATGCCGACCACCACCCCGACCGAAGTCCAGACATCGGTGACCAGATGTCTGGCATCTGCTTCAAGCGCGATCGAGCGATGCGCCTTGGCGGAACGGAACATGAACCAGGCGAGCAGGCCATTGAGGCCCGAACTCAGCACGGACAGCACGAGCCCCCAGCCCACCTGCTGCAGGGGCTGCGGGTCAAAAATCCGGTGCCCCGCTGCCCAGATGATGGCCAGCGCCGCGGCGATGATCAGCACCCCCTCAAACCCCGAGGAGAAATACTCGGCCTTGTGATGCCCATAGGGATGGTCATCGTCGGCGGGCCGCTGCGCAATCGTGACCATGGTCAGCCCGAAGATCGCGCTGGCCAGATTGACGAAGGACTCCATGGCGTCGGCCAGCAAGCCCACCGAGTCGGTGATGTACCAGGCCCCGGTTTTCAGCACGATGGTGACGAGCGCCACCACCACCGAAGCCATCAGCAGTCGTTGCGGTGTCAGCGATTGCAGGCTGGGCAGCTTCATGGATGGCTCATGGGACGGGCGTTTCAGTTCAGTTCAGAGTCACACGCGCGAACTTGCGTTTGCCCACCTGCACGACGTAGGTGCCGGCGCCCAGCTTGAGCGCCTTGTCGCTGACCACGCTGGAGTCCACACGCACGCCACCGCCGTCGATCAGCCGGTTGCCTTCACCGGTGGATGCGGCCAGCCCGGCCATTTTGAGCAGTGCGGCCATGCCCAGGGGGGCACCGCTCAGGGTGAGCTCGGGAATCTCGTCAGGCACGCCGCCCTTGCTGCGGTTGATGAAATCCTGCTCCGCCGCATCTGCCGCGGCGGCCGAATGGAAGCGGGCCGTGATCTCCCTGGCGAGCGCCACTTTTGCATCTTTCGGGTTGCGTCCGCCCTCGACTTCCTTCTTCAGCGCGGCGATCTCTGCCTCGCTCTTGAAGCTCAGCAGGGTGAACCACTTCCACATCAGCACGTCGGAGATCGACAGCACCTTGGCAAACATGGTGTTGGCGTCTTCGGAAATGCCTATGTAGTT
>CAZIYA010000310.1:0-4582 GCA_964543355.1 uncultured Polaromonas sp. | reverse complement strand
CAGTTGATGGCGCCGGGTTCTATGCGCTGGCTGAAACCCAGGCTGTCGCGGTGCATGATGGCGCCGTCGAACAGGTAGGTCACCGTTGCCAGGCCGATATGCGGATGCGGCCGCACGTCATGCGCCGCGCCGGGTGCCACCGTGACAGGACCGAAATGGTCAAAAAACAGGAAGGGGCCTACCGACTGCCGCTGGACGGCCGGCAACAGGCGGCGCACGCGGAAACCGCCACCCAGGTCCTTCTCGTGTCCGGTCAGCTTCAGTTCAACAGGCATGGCAGTGTCTCCAGAGAAGTATTCCCCAGATGGGGTCAGGCATGAAATCTTGCAGCCACATCGGCCACGCGTTTGCCGAACAGCCTGGCCGTCTCAAGGTCGCCCGCAGCCATCTCGCTGGCCCCTGCATCCGAAGGCGATTGTGCAATGGCCCCGCTGTAAGACACCAGGTAGTTGATATCGTCGCGCTTTGCCGCTTTGGCATTCGAAGGCATAAGGCCCTGGCTGACCCAAAGCATGCCGTGCTGCATCGCCAGCGTGAACAGCGTGGTCAGCGTGCCCTGCTTGTCACCGTTCATGCCCGCGCTGTTGGTGAAGCCGGCGGCCAGCTTGTCCTTCCACTCCTGGCCAAACCACGGTCTGGACGAATCGTCGGCAAACTTCTTGAACTGCCAGCTGACGCTGCCCATGTAAGTGGGCGAGCCAAAGATGATGGCGTCGGCAGCCTTCAGTTGCTCCCAGCCGCCCGCGGGAAGGTTGCCGTCGGCGTCGATGGCCAGCAGCCGGGCGCCTGCGCCCTCGGCAACCGCCTGCGCCATGCGCTGGGTATGTCCATAACCCGAATGGTAAACAACGATGACACTTGTCATTGCGCGTCCTTGATCTGGAAGAAAAACAGAAAGGCCGGCTGTAAAGCCGGCCCGAAAATCTCAATGGCGCTGCGATCAGCCTTTGCTCTGGCCGTCCACGCTCCAGGCACCGGCGCCCCAGGCAGCGATGGTCAGCAGGCCACCGACAACGGCGATGTTCTTGAAGAAGGCCTGTTGCTGCATCATGACCTGCTCGGCAGGGACAGCCCAGAAGTTGTGGAAGATAAACGTGATGACCACGGTAAACAGCGCTATGCCCAGCGCGGCCCAGCGTGCCTGGAAGCCAACCAGCAACAACAGGCCCAGACCCAGTTCCACCCCAATGGCTGCAGCCGCAGCTACTTCAGGAAGCGGCACACCCTTGGAAGCGATATAGCCTGCCGTCCCGGCGAACCCGGCAATCTTGCTGAAACCGGCCGGAATAAACAGCAGGGCAATCAGTACGCGGCCAAGGAGGGAGAGCGGGTTTTGCAGTGAATTGAGCATGGTGAATCCTTTTTGTTGAAGTGATGAAAGAAAAATAATGAACCGAAGCGCCTAGCGGTGCAAGTGCCGGTCCTTCCGGTTCAGGCGGCGAGATCAAACACGAGCACCTCGGCCGTCTTGCCATGGGACAGCTGCAGCCGGCTTTCGGCTTCCAGCTTGAACGCATCGCCTGCATTCAGAGGTTGTCCGTTGACCTGGAGTTCCCCTCGCACCAGATGCACATAGGTCTTGCGCTGCGGATTCAGTGCGATTTCAGCGGTTTCATCGCCATCGAACAGGCCCGCATAAAGCCTGGCATCGGCATGCACGGTCACCGAATCACTGGCCCCATCGGGGGATGCCACCAGCCGCAGTGTGCCGCGCTTTTCACTTTCGGGAAAGGTCTTCTGTTCGTAGCTGGGCGGAATACCCGTCACATTGGGTTCAATCCAGATCTGCAGGAAATGCGTGGTGCGGCCCTCGGCATGGTTGAATTCGCTGTGCTGCACACCGGTGCCTGCGCTCATGCGCTGCACATCACCCGGCGGAATGCCCTTGATGTTGCCGATGCTGTCCTGGTGCGCCAGCTCGCCGCTCAGCACATAGCTGATGATTTCCATGTCCCTGTGGCCGTGCGTGCCAAACCCGCGGCCGGCGGCAATGCGGTCTTCATTGATCACCCGCAGGTTGCCAAAACCCATGTGGGCCGGATCGTAGTAGCCGGCAAACGAGAAAGAATGGAAGGACTTGAGCCAGCCGTGGTCAGCATAGCCGCGTTCGCCGGAAGATCGTTTGGTCATCATCGTGTGCTCCTTTCAAGGTGCGCTTGCAATGCCTCCAATGTAGGCGCCGATGCTGTTTTATCCATTGCGGCTGTTTGATGGCATCATTCAAATTATTTGAACTGCAACCATGGCAACGATCAACAACCGGGTACGCGATGCCCTGACGCCGGAAACGCTGGGCCTGATAGGAACCGTGCACCGCACCGGCAGCATGGCGGCGGCGGCACGTGAACTGGGCGTGGTACCCAGCGCACTGACTTACCGCATCAGGCAGGTGGAAGACGCCCTGGACGTGCTGCTATTCGATCGTTCCTCGCGGCAGGCCAGGCTCACCGAAGCGGGCAAGGAACTGCTGCGCGAAGGCAACCGCCTGCTGGCCGAACTCGACGCGGTGGCCAACCGCGTCAAACGCGTGGCGACCGGCTGGGAGCCGGAGCTGACCCTGGCGGTGGACAGCGTGATCTCGCGCACCACCGTGATGGAGCTGTGCGAGGCTTTTTTTGCATTGAACCCGCCGACACGCCTGCGTCTTCGGGAAGAAGCCCTGTCAGGCACGCTGGAAGCCCTCACGTCGGGCCAGGCCGACCTGTCCATTGGTGTGGCGATCGAGCCCGGCATTCACAAATCGGTCCAGAGCAAGCCGCTGGGCAGCATTCACTTCATCTATGCCGTCGCGCCGCATCACCCGCTGGCCAAAGCCGCCGAACCAGTCACCGACGCGATGCTCATGCCGCACCGAGCCGTTGCGGTCGCCGATTCGGTGCAGCGCGGCAGCGGCATCACCGTGGGCCTGCTGGGCGGCCAGGACATCTTCACCGTGCCCGGCATGCAGGAAAAACTCGACGCACAGCTGCGTGGCCTGGGCGGCGGCTTTCTGCCGGAATACCTCGCGCGGCCGCATATCGCAACAGGGCGGCTGGTGGAAAAGCGTGTTCAGCGGGCCGAACGTGTCATCCCTGTCAGTTACGCCTGGCGCCGCGTGACAGCTGGAAGTGAAGGCCGTGCCCTGCAGTGGTGGCTCAGCCAGCTGGCCAAACCAGCAACACGAAAGGCGCTCCTGGAGCGCGAACATGCGTTTTAAAAAAGCCGGCGCCTGGCGCCGCATCGGCGCCAGCGTGTAGAGTGTCACCATGATTTGTATTCATCTGGATGCCGGGCTGCGAAAATGGCGCGAAGCCCGCCATGCAAAACACATGAATGTTCCCCCTCTGACCAACCGATAAAAAGTACAAGACATGACAAAAAAAACCCGCCCTGTCCCTGCTTCCGCTCCCGTGAAACGCCATATTGCCGTGGTTGGTGCGGGCATGGCCGGCATCACCTGTGCACGTACGCTGATGCAGGCAGGCCACCAGGTGACGGTGTTTGAAAAAAGTCGCGGCCCAGGCGGCCGCATGGCCACCCGCAACACCGAGTTCGGCGGGTTTGACCACGGCACGCAGTATTTCACCGTGCGCGACACACGTTTCGAAAAAGCCCTGGCCACCAGCCCGGGCCTGGTGCGCCCCTGGAGCGCCAATACCGTGCGCATTCTCGACGAAGCAGGCCGCGTGGTGGCCGCCTCGCTGCCGCCCAAGGAAGCGCACTGGGTGGCCACACCGGGCATGAACGCGCTGCTCAAGCAATGGGCCCAGCCACTGGCCGCCGCCGGCGCACTGACGCTGGAAACCCAGGTGATCCGGATGGAGCGCGACAAGCTGCACCCCGAGCGCTGGCAACTACAGACTGAAGGTCCGGGTGCCAGCAGCCAGGTGTATTCCGGCTTTGATGCGGTGGTCCTGGCGGTACCGGCACCTCAGGCCCACGCCCTGCTGCTGAGTTCCCAGCAGGGCAAGGCCCTGATGCCGGTGCTGGCAGGCATCGCCATTGCCCCCTGCTGGACGCTCATGCTGGCCTTCCCGCAGGCCATGCAACCCACCTTGCCGCATCTGGGCCCGCACTGGAATGCAGCACGCAGCACCCACCACCGCATTGCCTGGCTGGCACGTGAATCGTCCAAGCCGGGACGCAGCGCCATCGAACGCTGGACCGTGCAGGCCAGTCCGGAATGGTCCGAGCGCCATCTGGAAGATGATGACGAGCGCGTCAAGGCCAAGCTGCTCAAGGCCTTCACCGAAGTCACCGGCATCCGGGCCCAGCCCAGCCATGCCGCCGTGCACCGCTGGCGCCATGCCCAGACCACCGAACCCCTGGGCCAATCCCATCTGCTGGACGCCAAACTGGGCATAGGCGCCTGCGGCGACTGGTGCCTGGGTCACCGGGTCGAAGATGCCTTCATTTCCGGTCTCGAAATGGCCTTGGCCATCTCTTAACGCGGCTGGCGGGCTTCCTTTGAGGCCAGAACGAACGGAGGAAAGAAGTGACACGCGGGAAGACGCGCTCTTCACCAGCAGGGGCCGCGGAACCGGCTTCGCCGGGCCGCAGGCGCAGCGCCCCCTCGGGGGGCAGCGCAGTACGCGAAGCGACA
>CAZIYA010000309.1:0-4586 GCA_964543355.1 uncultured Polaromonas sp. | reverse complement strand
TGCCCCCCGAGGGGGCTAATTTTCCTAGGGGCGGCCCGTCGGAAAATTCCATGGCCCCCACGCTCCGCACTGACGTGTCGTCGCTGCACCTTGCAGGCCGCCGTTCGCCTGAGGCTTCGCTTCTGTCGCCTGTCCAAACCTGCGCAGGCAGGTTTGGAGCCGCAGGCTCCAGCCCCGAGGGGGCGCTGCGCCTGCGGCCCGGCAAAGCCGGTTCCGCGGCCCCGGCTGAAAAAGAGGTGCCCCTGTGAATGTCGCTGCTGGCTTGTTCATCAGTTTCGAGGGCATAGATGGCGCGGGCAAGTCCACGCACATCACCGCACTGGCCGAGGCTTTCAAGGCGCAGGGCAGGGCCGTGACCCTGAGCCGTGAGCCTGGCGGAACGCCCCTGGCCGAGAAGCTGCGAAGCCTGATCCTCAACGACGTGATGGACCCGCTGACCGAAGCCCTGCTGATTTTTGCGGCCCGACGCGACCACTTGACCACCGTGATCGCCCCGGCGCTGGCGCGTGGTGATGTGGTCCTGTGCGACCGTTTCACCGATGCAACCTTTGCCTACCAGGGGGGCGGGCGCGGATTCGACCTCGACGTGTTATCAAAACTGGAGCTGTGGGCGCAGGATGTGCAAGGCCTGGGCCGCGATTTTGTTCATGAACTCGGCAGAAAGGGTACGGCTCCGGCGATTGTCCAGCCCGACCTGACGGTCTGGTTCGACCTGCCGCCTGAAGAAGCCGCCCTGCGACTGGCTGGCGCCCGCGTGCCGGACAAGTTCGAAGCCCAGCCGGTGGCGTTTTTCCGGCGCGTGGCCCAGGGTTATGCCGACCGGCTGGCCGCCGACCCGCTGCGTTTTTCCCGCATCGACGCCAACCGGCCACGCGAAGCGGTCTGGTCCTCGGTGCATGCGGTGTTCCAGGCCCGGGGTTGGCTGGCATGAGCGCCGAACCGGAAATCGCCAACGCCGTGCCGCTGGCACCGTGGCTGCAGACGCAGCTGCGCAGCCTGCTGACCCAACGCGGCCATGCCTGGCTGCTCAGCGGCCCGTCCGGCCTCGGCCAGTTCGACCTGGCGCTGGCCCTGGCGCGGGCCTGGCTGTGCGAAAACCCGACGGCTGACGGCGCCTGCGGCGTGTGCGGCAGCTGCCACGCGGTGGCGGTGCATACCCACGCCGACCTGTGCGCGCTGATGCCCGAAACCCTCTCTCTGGCCCTTGGCTGGCCGCTCGACGAGAAAACCCAGGACGAGCTGGACAGCAAGAAGCGCAAGCCCAGCAAGGAAATCAAGGTTGATGCGGCGCGCGAGGCAGTCACTTTCACCCAGTTCACACGTTCGCGCGGCAGCACCAAGGTGGTGTTGGTCTACCCGGCCGAACGCATGAACGCGATCACCGCCAACACCCTGCTGAAAACGCTGGAAGAACCGCCAGGGGCGGTCAAGTTCATCCTTGCCACCGAGGCGGCGCACCAGTTGCTGCCCACCATCCGCAGCCGTTGCCAGGGGCACACCATGCACTGGCCGGCCTTTGACGAAGCCCTGGCCTGGCTGGCCGAACAGGCCGGGCCGGAAGGCAAGGGCAACAAGTTGCCGGCCGCGGCCGACCTGCACACCCTGCTGGCTGCCGCCGGCGGGCGGCCGACCGACGCGCTCGAAAGAGCGCAGGCCGGTGCCAGCAGCACCGTCGCCCAGCACTGGCAGGCCCTGCCCAAAGCCATGGCCCGGGGCGAGGTGGGTGCACTCAGCGACTTTGGGCCGGCCCAGGCCGTGGACGCGCTGCAAAAGCTTTGCCACGACATGCTGGTCACCCGGGCTGGCGCCGAGCCGCGTTTCTTCCGCAGCACGGACCTGCCGGCGCAGCCTGCCAGCAAGCCCGGCCCCGGTTTTGCCGCGCTGGGCGCCTGGGCCAAGGAGCTTGCAGCCACGGCCCGCACGGTGGAACACCCCTACAACCCGGGCCTGATGCTCGAATCGCTGGTCAGCCGGGCGCAACTGGCGCTCAATTCCAACAGTTCCAGATAAGCGCTTTTTCTTGCTGACAGCCTGGCGGCCAAACCGATAAACTACAAGCATGAGTACAACGCCTCCCGCCGGTGCCACCGCGACCAGTTCCAGCGCCGCCCGCCCCAGCGTCATTCAGCTGGCCATCCGGGAAAAAGCCGCTCTGTACGCTGCCTATATTCCACTGTTCGCCGAAGGCGGCGTTTTCATCCCTTCGGCGCGCGACTACAAGCTGGGCGACGATGTGTACGTGCTGCTCACGCTGCCCGAAGACACGCAGCGCTACCCGGTGGCCGGCAAGGTGGCCTGGGTCACCCCGGCCCGCGCTTCCGGCAACCGCACCCAGGGCGTGGGCGTGCGTTTTCCCAACGACGAAAAGTCCCGCCTGCTGAAGATCAAGATCGAGGAAATCCTCGGCGCGCACCTGGCTTCCGACCGTCCGACACAGACGATCTAGGCCCTTCCAGGCCCTGCCGGGGCCGCTTCACTTTTGATAGCTGCCTGCGACCGTCTGGTATGGGCTGCAGCCATTATTTACACCAAATTGCCTCGCCGATGTTCACCGATTCCCATTGCCATTTGAGCTTTCCCGAGCTCCAGGCCCAATTGCCCCAGATCCGGGAAGCCATGGCGCAGGCACAGGTGGACCGCGCCCTGTGCATCTGCACCACGCTCGAAGAGTTTGCCGCCGTTCATGCGCTGGCCACCACCTACGACAACTTCTGGTGCAGCGTCGGCGTGCACCCCGACAACGAAGGCGTGACCGAGCCCAGCCTGGACGACCTGGTGCAACGCGCCGCCTTGCCCAAAGTGGTCGCCATCGGTGAAACGGGGTTGGACTATTACCGCCTGGGCGAACGCAGCATGGCCGACATGGAATGGCAGCGCGAGCGCTTCCGGACACACATCCGGGCTGCCCGCCAGACCGGCAAACCGCTGGTCATCCACACCCGCAGCGCTTCCGCCGACACCCTGGCCATCCTGAAGGAAGAGGGCGAAACAGCAGGCAACGCAGGGCGGGCAGGGGGCGTTTTCCACTGCTTTACCGAAACCGCCGAGGTCGCCCGGGCCGCGCTGGATCTGGGTTTTTACATCTCGTTTTCGGGCATTCTGACCTTCAAGAACGCCGCCGACCTGCGCGAGGTTGCCCGTTTTGTGCCGCTGGACCGGACGCTGATCGAAACCGACAGCCCTTACCTGGCACCCATGCCTTACCGCGGCAAAACCAACAATCCGTCCTATGTGCCCTATGTGGCCAAACAGGTGGCCGAGATCCGGCAGGTGCCGGTTGAAACCATCGCCGAAGCCACCAGCCGCAATTTCGAACGGCTTTTTTCAGGGGTTGTGGCATGAAAAAATACTTCACAAATTACATTAAAAAGACCGTATATCTATTTGTTTTCACAGGATTTATTTCTGTTAATGCCGGATCCTACGAAGACTTCTTTGTCGCCATCAAGCAGGACGACCCAGCCAGCATCCAGCAGTTACTGAGGCGCGGTTTCGACGCCAATACCATCGACCCGAAAGGCCAGTACGGCCTGTATCTGGCTCTGCAGGAGCCTTCGCTCAAGGCCGCCCAGGCCTTGCTGGACTGGCCGAAAACCAACGTCAATGCGCTCAATGCCCAGGACGAAAGCCCGCTGATGATGGCCGCGATCAAGGGCGAGCTGGAAATGGCCGCCGCTTTGATCAAAAGGGACGCCGACGTCAACAAGACCGGCTGGACACCACTGCACTACGCCGCCACCAAGGGGCATCTGGCCATCATGAGCCTGCTGCTGGATAACCATGCCTACATCGACGCCGAATCACCGAACGGCAGTACGCCGCTGATGATGGCAGCGCAGTACGGCACGGCACCAGCCGTCAAACTGCTGCTGGAAGCCGGCGCCGATCCCTTGCTGAAAAACCAGCAAGGCCTGACCGCCATCGACTTCGCCCAGCGCGTCAGCCGTACCGAGGCCATAGAACTCATCACGGCAGCCGTCCGAAAACGGCAAGCCAGGGGCAAGTGGTGAACCTGAAAAGGCGCTGAATGCGCGAGGGTTGTGCCGAGCAGCTTCGGGCGATTCAAGGCTTGGCGCGGCTTCGGCGGGATTTCTGCTGTTTTTGCTTATTCTTTTAATCTTCTACGATGTATATTATGTTAAATAATATTTTCATCAAGTTAGAAATGTACAAAGCTGTGTGTCAGAACCAGTTGAACCTGCTAACCACCCTCGTTGAGCCTGCTAACTTTTTCAAACTAACTTTGCTAACCCGAATGGTTCGGAAATTCAGGCTGCATTGAACTCAGCTCTTTCGGTCGCTTAGCACCTGTCTGGAATAGCTTGGGGTTTGGACTCATTGGCGGTATTGCTGGAGTCCAGTCGGAACTATCCAGCGGACAAATCTCGGAGCACCGTTGCCAAGGTTGGCGGAAGTTCTGTCTGATACGTCATGAGCGGCGCGTCACCGTTTTCAAGGCCAAACTTGTTGAATTTCGTCGAAATCTGACCCACTTAGCGCAGTAATTTCCATCCAAAACTGACCCACGTAGGCACTACCCTGCTTGTTTTAAAAGCAAGAGGGAAATTAGGAGTGATAGACGTGGC
>CAZIYA010000308.1:0-4608 GCA_964543355.1 uncultured Polaromonas sp. | reverse complement strand
AAGGTGTCGTGTGCGCTCGCCGCCTGCGGCATCTCGTTGTGCGGCTCGGGCTTGAGCGCGTGCACCAGGTCGGGGAACTTGATCGCGTCCTGGATGAAGAAGACCGGGATGTTGTTGCCCACCAGGTCGTAGTTGCCTTCGTCGGTATAGAACTTCACCGCAAACCCGCGCACGTCGCGCACCGTGTCGGCCGACCCGCGCGAGCCGGCCACGGTGGAGAAACGCACAAATACCGGCGTTTCCACTTCCGGGTTCTGCAGAAAGCCCGCGCTGGTGAATTGCGTCATCGGCTTGTAGAGCCTGAAGAAGCCATGTGCCGCGGTGCCGCGTGCATGCACAGCGCGCTCGGGAATGCGCTCATGGTCGAAGTGGGTGATTTTTTCGCGGAGGATGAAATCCTCCATCAGGGTCGGGCCGCGAACCCCCGCCTTCAGCGAGTTGTGGTTGTCGGGGATGTGCAGTCCCTGGTTCGTCGTCAGCGTGCCAGCCAGGTCGGTGGTGCTGTTCTGGAGCTGCTTTTGTTTTTCTGTGGCACCGGGAGAAAGTTTCGGTGAAGTGCTGGTCGCGCTGCGCTTGGGTTGCGGCATCTGTGGTCCTTGAAAGCGGGGGCAAAAAAAAGTGGCCGTGCGGCCGGGGCAGGGGACCTGGGGCCTGGACAGGCCCTAGCTGCTCTCGCAGTCCAGCAGGCGTTCCAGCCCGCGAACGATGGCCATCACGCCAAGGGCGGCCACGATTCCGATGATCAGCCAGCCGATCACGGTCTGAAGCGGCTCGGCGATGCCGTCCGGCACGAGTGCCAGCAGGCCCGTCAGGCCAACCAGGGCAATCAGCAGCCATGCCCAGGGCCCCGGGAGGTGATAAGGCCTGGCGGACACCCGGCTATTCGGGGACTCCGTAGGTGAAGAGGCTGCATGTGTCATGTTGAATCCTCGGAAACAGAGGCCGGCTGCCGGGAGCAGGGGGGCGAACGGTGAACTGCTCCCAGCTTACGGAGCCTGGCTTCCAGAGGGCGTAGCCGCGTAACGCCAGCCGGTGTAAGGGCAATCGCGAGCCCCTGTAAGACCCGTCTTACGGTTGCTTCGGGTGGGCTGCGCCACAGTGCCGGCCCGGCGGGGCCTCCTCCTACAGGCCGACACTCGGCTATCCCGCAGGCGAGCCATGCCAGGGCTTTTAAAGTTTTCGGTGCTTGCTCGCCGAAAGTTTTTGAAAGTTTTTTCCATGACCACACCCTCCCTTCACGAAGCGTCCGCCTCGCCTGATGCCGCTCACCGGCATTTGGGGGACGACGTGTTGCAGTCCGCAGAAGAAGCCGTGCTGACCAACCCCGCTTCATCGGTCGAGGCGCTGGCACCAGGGGCTTTCGATCCGGGCCCAGCGGCCGATGATGTCTTGCCAGGTTACTCGCGTTACCAGCGGTATCAGGAAGAGCTGGGGGCGTATGTCGCCCGAAAACCCGCCCAGTCGGCACTGATGGCCCTTGCTGCCGGCGCGGCAGTGGCAGCGCTGTTGCGCGCTGTGTTCAGCCGTCGCGGACATTGAAATTTTCTGGCACGGCTGCAATCCGGCCTTTGTACTTTCTACCCCTCTACGGAGAACCTCCATGAATCCCATGACTTTTGCCACCGAGCCCGAACCGGGCACCCAGATCCCACCCGAGATGCCGCCACCGGTGATGCCGCCTTCACCCGAAGTCCAGCCCGAAGAGATTGACCTGCCGCCCAGCGAACCGACCTTGCCGGTGCGCGAACCGGGCAAGGTGATACCGGCCCGGGCCTGAGGGTGGCAGCACCGCCCACGCCTCGCGCCTGACACGCGGCTGGATATTTTTGCGATGATGGCTGCATGAGCCTCCAGCCCTCCCACTCTGCGTTGCATGTCGCCCTCATCGGTTATGGCTTTGCCGGAAAGACTTTTCATGCGCCACTGATTGCCGGCGTGCCCGGCCTGGAGCTGAGCTGTATTGCAAGCAGCAAACCGGCGCAAGTGCTGGCCGACTGGCCGCAGGTGCGGGTTGTGGCCGAGCCCGGCGCGGCGTTTGCAGATCCGGCCATTGATGTGGTCGTGATTGCCACCAGCAACACCTCCCACCATCCGTTGGCCAAAGCCGCCTTGCTGGCCGGCAAACACGTGGTGGTCGACAAACCCTGCACCGTGACGCTGGCGGAAACCGAAGAGTTGCTGGCACTGGCGCACACGCAGCAGCGCGTGCTGACGGTTTTCCAGAACCGCCGCTGGGACGCCGACTTCCTGGCGCTGCAGCAGGTGCTGGCCCAGAGTGTGCTCGGCCGCATTGTTCATTTCGAGTCGCACTTTGACCGCTATCGCCCGGCGGTGCCGGACCGCTGGCGCGACCAGGCCTTGCCGGGTTCAGGCCTGTGGCTGGACCTGGGGGCGCACCTGGCCGACCAGTGCCTGCAGCTGTTTGGCTGCCCCGACGATCTGCTGCTGGACCTGGCGCAGCAGCGCGACGGCGCCCGCACCAACGACTGGTTCCATGCGCAGCTGCGTTACGGCAGCACGCACCCTGGCCTGCGCGTCATCCTGCACGGCAGCGCACTGGTGCCCGTCGCCGGGCCGCGGTTTGTGGTGCATGGCACGCAGGGCTCGTTCATCAAGTACGGCCTGGACACACAGGAAGACACGCTCAAAACCGGGCGCCGGCCCAGCCTGGAAGCATTGGGCGACTGGGGGCTGGACCCGCTTCCGGCCGAAGTGCTTGTTTACCGGGACGGACCGCCGGTTCCCCTGCCTGCGCCGGAAGCGGCAGGCAATTACCTTGCTTTTTACGCGCAGCTGCGCGACCACCTGCGCGGGCGGGCTGCCGTGCCCGTTACCGCCGCGCAGGTGCACCAGACCATGGGCCTGCTCATGCTGGGCGAGCAAAGTGCCCGTGAGGGCCGGTTTGTGCCCGCGGCGCACCTGCGGGCGGCTTTCGCACCGGCTGTCTTCCTACCCCATGCCTGACAGGTAAATGATGGCGCGCAGGGCGGAGAATTCGTAGTCCACGAATTCGCTGAACTCACGACCCTTCAGCAATGCAGGCGTCCATTTGTTGGACTGCATCGCATCGGTCCATGCTTTGGTGCGGGTGGCTTCCACCACCATGTTGGTCAGCGTGTCGCGCTGTTCGGGCGAGATGCCGGGCGCGCCGTAGACCCCGCGCCAATTGCCGATCACCACGTCAAAGCCCTGTTCCTTCATGGTGGGTACAGCCACACCAGGCAGGCGCTTTTGGGAGGTGACGCCGATGGCCCGCATCTTCCCGGCATTGATGTGTTCGGCAAATTCGCTGTAGCCACTGCCGCCCACGGTCACGTTGCCGCCCAGAATGGCCGCGGTGGCTTCGCCGCCGCCGCGGAAGGCGACATAGTTGACCTTCTTCGGATCAACCCCCACGCTGCGCGCCAGGATGCAGGCGGCGATGTGTTCGGTGGAGCCGCGCGAGCCGCCACCCCATTTCACGCTGCCGGGGTCCTTTTTCAGTTGTGCCACAACGTCCTTCATGCTGGTGAAGGGTGAATTTGGCGGCAGGACAAACACGTTGTATTCGCTGGTGAGCCGCGCAATCGGGGTCACCTGGGTCAGATTGACGGGTGGCCGGCCGGTGATGATGCCGCCCAGCATCACGGCGCCCATCACCATCATGGCGTTCGGGTCGTTCTTGCTGCTGTTGATGAACTGGGCCAGTCCCAGCGCGCCGGCGGCACCGCCCTTGTTGTCATAGATCACCGCATCCGCCTGCTTGCCTTCGATCAGGGCCTTGCCGAGAGCCCGGCCGGTGGCGTCCCAGCCGCCGCCGGGGTTGGCGGGGATCATCATTCTCACGGTGGGGGCGGCACGTGCTGCCATGGGCAGGGCGCCTGCAGCGGCTAGTGCGGCCATGGATTTCAGGAAAGTATCACGACGCATGCTTGTCTCCTCTTTGGGTGGTGGTGAGTTTTCATGCTGCGCGGTGAGGCTGTCACTGCGCTGTCCACCCGCTAGGTGAAAACGCTGAGAGAGGCCTGCCGCGGACGTGTTTCGCCAAATAGCCCTGCGGGTGGCCTGAACAGGTGCAAAAGCCTAAAATACAGGGTTCCCCCCAAAGTCCGCATGAACGCCCCCATCGACGTCTCTTTTTTCGCGCGCGCCGCAAAACCGCTGACCAGCTACCGCAAGTACTGGGCAAGCCGCTTCGGCACGTCGAAATTCCTGCCCATGAGCCGGGCCGAGATGGACGTCCTGGGCTGGGACAGCTGCGACATCATCATCGTCACCGGCGACGCCTATGTGGACCACCCGAGCTTCGGCATGGCGGTGATCGGCCGCATGCTCGAAGCCCAGGGCTTTCGCGTCGGCATCATCGCCCAGCCCGACTGGCAAAGTGCCGATCCGTTCAAGGCGCTGGGCAAACCGAACCTGTTTTTCGGCGTGACCGCCGGCAACATGGACTCGATGATCAACCGCTACACGGCGGACCGCAAGATCCGCAGCGACGACGCCTACACGCCCGGCGACACAGGCGGCAAGCGGCCAGACCGCGCCGCCATCGTCTACAGCCAGCGCTGCCGCGAAGCGTACAAGGACGTGCCCATCATCCTGGGCGGCATTGAAGGCTCGCTGCGTCGC
>CAZIYA010000307.1:0-4629 GCA_964543355.1 uncultured Polaromonas sp. | reverse complement strand
GCATCGAAGTAGGCAAGGAAAACACCATCATCATCGACGGCGCCGGCGCCGCTGCTGACATCGAAGCCCGCGTCAAGCAGGTTCGTGTGCAGATCGAAGAAGCGACCAGCGACTACGACCGTGAAAAGCTGCAGGAACGTGTGGCCAAGCTGGCCGGCGGTGTTGCCGTGATCAAGGTTGGCGCAGCCACCGAAGTCGAAATGAAAGAAAAGAAAGCCCGCGTGGAAGACGCCCTGCACGCGACCCGCGCTGCTGTGGAAGAAGGCATTGTGGCCGGTGGCGGCGTCGCCCTGCTGCGCGCCAAGCAGGCTGCTGGCACCATCAAGGGTGACAACCCTGACCAGGACGCCGGTATCAAGCTGATCCTGCGTGCCATCGAAGAGCCGCTGCGCATCATCGTCTCCAACGCCGGCGAAGAGCCAAGCGTTGTGGTCAATGCCGTGCTGGCCGGCAAGGGCAACTACGGCTACAACGCCGCCAACGCGACCTACGGCGACATGATCGACATGGGTATCCTGGACCCCACCAAGGTGACCCGCACTGCCCTGCAGAACGCAGCGTCCGTGTCGTCGCTGATGCTGACGACCGAGTGCATGGTGGCCGAGGCTCCTAAAGACGAGTCCGGCGCCGGCGGTGGCGGCATGCCTGGTGGCATGGGTGGTATGGGCGGCATGGGCGACATGGGCATGTAATCCGGCTACTGCGCAGGCGCCATGCGTCGTTGGGCAGAAGGGGAAAGGAAGGGGCCCCTCCCCCTTCTCGTCGGAATCCTCACGTACCCCAAGATACGCTCCGGTTCCTGCGCTCCGTCCGCCTGGCCTGGCACCTGCTCACTACGCCGTCCGGACCGTCCGGGCAACAAACAAAAAACCCCGCAGGGCTCGCGCCCTGCGGGGTTTTTCATGCGCGTTTGAAATCAGGCTGATCCGGCGTCGTACTCACTGCCACCTTCGCTGCCGGGCTGAACCCACCAGTAAATCAGCACCAGCACACCAATAATGGTAAGCATGATGAGCTGCCACCAGCCGCTTTTGCCAATGTCGTGCAGTCGTCGCGCACCGACGGCCAGTGCCGGCAACAGCAGCGCCAGGGCCGCCAAGCCGTTGATCAGCTCGCCAAAAAACGATGTGACGATGGAGACCAGGATCTGGAACAGGAAGAACCACCAGAATTCAGGGCGCGATGCGCGCCCTGAAAAAGTGGCGTACTTGGAAAAGCAGGTCGAAATGGCTTGGCCGAAGTTCATGTTGTTCTCCTCCTCAGGAGTGTGCAAGGGCAAATTCCCCCGCGCCATGATAAGTCAGGCAGCCCTTTACAAGCCGCACCGCCAGAAAGGTCAGCGCCCCTGCCCGGCCTGGAGCTGGGAGAAACCCACCCCATCTTCCCCTTGCGGTAGAACCGTCGCGGTGGTTTGCCCCGCCTGGACAGCAGGCAAGAGCTTCAGCGGACCGTAAAAAGCCTGGAGCTGGCCCTTGTTTCTTTCACCCTCGGTGAAAACCGCGAAACTCAGCAGGGCACCAGGCTCTTCACCAAAGGCCTTGCGGTAGTCCGCCCGGATGTCCCGCTCGTAACTCAGCCACTGGTTGTACCCCTGGTCGCCCGAATTCACGACGAGTTTGCGAATGCGGTCGGTGCGGTCATTCATCACGACATCACCAGGTTTGTTCACGCGTGACCAGGCATAGATCAGCGTGGCAAAGGGCAACTCTTCGCCGGTCAGCATGAGGCTCAATTCCGACAACAGCGAGTTCTTGAGCGAAAAGCGCGAGCGATCACCTTCGAAAGCCAGAACGACGCGCACAGGCACATCTTCCAGCTCGGCAAGTGACTTGTTGGCATCAGCCCCGGGCGAGGGCACGTTCCACGAAAAACTGATGCGGCCCAGATCGGCGGGCTCAATACGCCGGCGGTGCCGCAGGATGCTGCCGGTGGCATCGGCCATGGCGCGCACCGCATCACGGCCTTCGTGGCGGACGTGGCTGTAGCTTGTGGATTGCTTGCCCGGCACCCGGAAAATCTCCCAGGCGAGGTCATCCGCCTTGCGCCCACCGGTTTTTGCAGGAATGCTCAGCTCCGCCCAGGGGGTACCGCTCACGCCAAGCGCTGGCCCCAACGTTCCGCCTTGGGAAGCCGGCTCTGCATCGTCCACTTCCGCATCCTGGCCCATGTGCGTGGCACACCCGGCCATGAGGCTCATGGCCAGCCATACCGCGGCAAGGCCGCCGAAACGTCGCACAGGGAATGCCGGCAGGCTTGAAGAAGAAAAAAGGAGGCCGCGGAAGACGCGCGCGGGGTGGGTCGGCATGGTGCGCAAAGGTAGTCAGGTCACTACAGGCAGTTGACCATGAAATTCCACGCTCCCGCAATGAAATACTGCACAAAGCCGATCAGAAGTCAGCCCGAAATGATCTTTCGCAACAGTCCGGAAGTCGAGCCGTCCAGCCCTGCGTCATCGCCCGTCTCCAGCCTGGCTTCTATATCGCGGGCCAGCACCTTGCCGAGCTCGACGCCCCACTGGTCAAAGCTGTTGATGCCCCAGATGGCCCCGCTGACAAACACCCGGTGTTCCTGCAACGCGATCAGGGCGCCCAGACTCTCAGGTGTGAGCTCTTCGAGCAGCAGGAAAGTGCTGGGCCGGTTGCCCGGGAAATGTTTGTGGCCACCCGCATCGCTTTTGCCCTGCATCAAGGCCTGAGCCTGGGCCAGCACATTGGCCAACAGCTTGTCATGGTGACCGGGCAAGCCGTGGCCGGCTTTCCTGACCGCGACAAACTCCACCGGCACCACGTCCGTGCCCTGATGCAGCATCTGGAAATAGGCATGCTGGCCGTTGGTGCCCGGTTCGCCCCAGAGAACGGGCGACGTGGCGAAGGGCAGCGCCTGCCCATTCACATCCACACGTTTGCCGTTGCTCTCCATCTCCAGTTGCTGCAGGTAGGCCGGCAGGCGGCGCAAGGCGCTGCTGTAAGGCGCGATGCAGCGGCTGGTGAAACCATGAAAGTTGCGGTACCAGACATCGAGCAGGCCCAGGCGCACCGGCAAGTTGCGCTCCAGCGGCGCGCTGCGAAAGTGCTCATCCATGGCGTGCGCCCCGGCCAGGAAATCCCGGAAGCCCTGCGCGCCGATGGCGATCGCCAGCGGCAGGCCGATGGCGGACCACAGCGAGTAACGCCCGCCCACCCAGTCCCAGAAACCAAAGGTGGTGCTGATGCCAAACTCCCTGGCTGCCGCGACATTGGTCGTCAACGCGGCGAAATGGCGTGCAATGTCCTTGCCGCCCTGCGCCCCGAACCAGCGTTTCGCCGACAGGGCGTTGGCCATGGTTTCGGTGGTCGTGAAAGTCTTGGAGGCGATCAGGAACAGCGTGTTCTGCGGTTTGAGCTGCGCCAGCACCCCGGCCAGTTCGTGGCCGTCGACGTTGGAAACGAAATGAAGGCGCTTGCCCGGCAGCCTGAACTCTTCCAGCGCCAGCACTGCCATTTGCGGGCCCAGATCGGAGCCGCCGATGCCGATGTTGACGATGTCGGTGATGGCCCCGTCCGCACGCACCTGCTCCGCATAGGCCAGCATGGCGGCCAGGGTTTCATGCACCTGGGAAAGTTCTTTTGCTATCTTTTCAGTAGCTGCTTGCGCCCGTCCCTGCTGGGCTGGAGCCGGATTTCTCAATAAAAAATGCATGACTGCACGGTTTTCCGTGCGATTGATCTTTTCGCCGGCAAACATGGCTTCCCGATGCTGCTCCAGGCCACACTGGTGCGCCAGGTCCAGCAGCAGGGCCTGGACGGACGCGTTGATCAGGTTTTTGGACAGATCTGCAAAGACATGCGGCGCGTTCTGGCTGAAATCCGCAAACCGCCGGGGATTGGCCACAAACGCTTCGCGCAGATCGAAAGTTTTCCCGGACGCATCAAAACAGGCCTGCAACCCCGCCCAGGCAGCCGTCTGGTGGCAACGAATGGTGGCAGCACTCATGCGGCCAGCATCAGTTGTTCGAGCTTCACCGCATCTGCAGCGAAAGCGCGTATGCCTTCAGCCAGCTTTTCAGTGGCCATGGCATCTTCATTGAGCGCATAGCGGAAGGTCACTTCGTCAAAATTGACCGCCGGCAAATCCAGTGTCTGGGCGGCTTTGGGATCCAGTGCCCGCTGTAGCGGCGCATCGCTGGCAGCCAGCTGGCCCAGCAGCTCGGGGCTGATGGTCAGCAGGTCGCATCCGGCCAGCGCGGTGATCTGCCCGATGTTGCGAAAACTGGCCCCCATGACTTCGGTGGCAATACCGAAGTGTTTGTAGTGGTTGTAGATCTCGCGCACCGACTGGACGCCGGGGTCATTCACGCCCGCTTTGGCGGCCTCATCCCAGGCCGTACCGGCTGACTTTTTGTACCAGTCGTAAATGCGCCCGACGAAAGGGGAGATCAGTTGGACGCCGGCCTGCCCACAGGCGACGGCCTGGCAAAAGGAAAACAGCAGCGTCAGGTTGGTGTGGATGCCGCGGTCTTCGAGCCGGCGCGCTGCTTCGATGCCCTCCCAGGTCGCGGCCACCTTGATCAATACCCGGTCGATATGAATGCCTTCGGCCTGGTACAGCTCAATGAGGCGTTCGCCGCGTGTAAAGGTCGCGTTGCTGTCA
>CAZIYA010000306.1:0-4640 GCA_964543355.1 uncultured Polaromonas sp. | reverse complement strand
GAGGGGGCGCTGCGCCTGCGGGCCGGCGGAGCCGGACCCGCGGCCCTTGCTGGGAAAGAGATAACCTCTTCGATGAAGGCCTGAAGAAGTTCCTAAATCTGGTCCAGCCTCAGCCCTTCGGGCGCCATGCCCGCGACCTGCACCAGTTGCTCCAGTAAGGCTTCGGGCTCACTGCCGACATGGATCAAATCCATCTGCCAGTCGCTCATGAAGCCGCTTTTCACCGATGAGGCCAGAAATGCCAGCAGCTCGGTGTAATAACCACCCAGGTTGAGCAGGCCTACCGGTTTGGCGTGGTAGCCGAGCTGGCGCCAGGTCCAGACCTCGAAAAATTCTTCCAGCGTGCCTATGCCGCCGGGCAACGACAAAAACGCGTCGGCGTGTTCGGCCATGATGCGTTTGCGCTCATGCATGGTGTCCACGATGTGCAGCTCGGTGCAGCCGGTGTGGGCCCACTCTTTTTCCACCAATGCCTTCGGAATGACGCCAATCACACGTCCGCTGGCCGCCAGCGTGGCATCCGCCACGATGCCCATCAGGCCGTTGCGTCCGCCGCCGTACACCAGCTGGCCACCGTGTTCACCGATCCATGTGCCGACCCGGCGTGCCGTTTTTGCAAAGGAGGGATCGACACCCGGGCGGGAGCCGCAATAAACACAAACCGAAAAAGCCGGCGTCATGTGAAAAACCTATGGAACAAGGCCAGGGCCCAGGTGCCGGCGCACAGCAGCAGGCTCAGCAGCACGGCGGCGCTGCCCATGTCCTTGGCGCGTTTGGAGAGGTCGTGCCACTCGGGGCCGATGCGGTCGATGGCGGTTTCTATGCCGGTATTGAGGAGTTCGATGATCATCACCAGGACCACCGAACCGGCCAGCAGCACGGTTTCAACCCAGCTGCGGCCCAGCCAGACAGCGGCCGGAACCAGCACCAGGGAGGCGATGGCTTCCTGGCGGAATGCCGTTTCGTGCCAGCCGGCCCGCAGCCCGGCCACCGAGTAGCCCAGCGCATGCCAGACACGGTTCAGGCCCTTGCGGTCTTTCTGCGGATTGGCGGGGGCTGCGGCAGTCACTGCCGGATAAGCCTGGAGCGGGTCAGAGGAGGAGGATGGAGACATGTCCCGATTGTGGCGCGGCTGTGTGGCAGTTTGATGCGGCTCTTGCATGGCGGGTGCTGCAACGGAGATCAGGCGGTTTTGCCTGGGGCCTTGACTGGCGGGCTGGAGACCAGCCGGGTGCCGGCCAGCGCATCGTGCCAGAACTGCCCATCCGGATGGAAGCGCGACAGGATGGCCCAGACGGCAATCCAGCCACCGGCCAGCACCAGGGCTTGCCGAACGTCCAGGCCCAGCAGCCAGCTCAGGGCCAGTGGCGGCAAAAACCACAACCAACTCAGGGCATAACGCACAAAAGCACGTTTCTGGCTCACGGCGCGCCCCTGCAGGTCAGTCAGCCGGATGTTCCAGGTTTTCATGGCCAGGGTCTGTCCCTTGGCCCAGAACCAGACGAAATAGATGCCGAACACCACGAACAGAAAGGCCTGCTGGGCATTGCGGTTGTCCATGGCGTTGCGTGTCTGGCTCAAGGTACTGAACAGGTAGTCGGCAACAAACACGACGCCGAACATCAGCATGCCCTCATAAAGCCAGCAGGCCATGCGCCGTCGAAGTGAAGGGGTGGGAAGGGGCGATGTGGCGTGGGCGGCTGTCAAGGGGAGGTTTCCAACGAGGACGGATAGGCACCGCAACACCATGTCTGAAACGAAACCGGCTTTGCCTCAGTTCTACCCGGTTGAGCGGACCAAAGAGGCCTGCGTACTACTGGGGCGTGGAGGCCGTTGCTGCAGCGGGTGTTCCGCCGGGCTGGTCTGCGACTGGCTGCGAAACCGCCATTTTAGGGGCTGGTTTGCCCTTTTGCTTGTCCGCACGGGCTGGCACATTGGCCAGTTTTTGCGGTGCAACCGGCTTGGCGGCTGGCGCAGCACCCGCCGGCCGGCGCGGTGCCTTGGCGGCTAGTTTCCGTTTTTCCTCGTCACTGAGCGCCTGGTAGGCCTGCCACTTGGCGTTTTTCTCCTCGGCACTCAATTCTTTGGAAAGCTCTTTGGTTCTTGCAAAATTAAGCCGGGCCTGGGCGCGTTGCTGGGGCGTCAATGCGACCCATTCCTTCATGCGGCCCTGCATCTTGGCTTGCTCTTCCACGGACAGCGTGGGGTAGCTTTTGGCCATTTGCAGCCATTTGCGCTTGTGGCCCTGGCTCAGGGAGGGCCAAGTGGACGCCAGCGGTTTGAGAATCTCCCGCTGAGCCGCAGTCAGCTCAGCCCAGCCCGGGCCTGAGGCGGCCTGCGCCACCAGCGTTTTCGACGGAGCGGGCGGTACGGCGGCCAGCCCTGCTGTCTGGGCGTTTGCTCCGGTCGTGACGAGGGCAAACAGCAGGCTCGCCAGCAACCCCCCGGTCGGGATCAGGCCGGCAAGGTTCAGCAGCTGTGCAGGCTGGTGGTTGATGGGCGCGCTCATCAGCTCGGTCATTGTTTCAGGCGGGGTCAAGCCGGTTCCGGCGTTCATAGGCTGGTTTTGAGAAATTGCAGAAAGCCTGGGTCTGAGAAGGCGGCGGGCGGCAACTCGTCGGTCAGCAGGGCGGAGTCCACTTCGGCCAGTTCATCGGCAAAACTGTCGGCTTGCAGGGAATTGATGACCAGCAGCCCCACGACCAGGGCAACCAGCGGCAGCACCGAGCCTATCCGGCTCCACAGGCTGAAACCTTCGTCCGAGCCCCAGGTCAGCGCTGCACCTGCTCCTGCACCGGCAGCAACTGGTGCGGCCTGGACTTTGGCAAGCTTGCGCACGGCAAGGGCCTGAACGCGCGCAGCACGCAGGCGCTCGGAAATATCGTAGGGAAGGTCGGCGGCGCCAGCGGACAGGTAGGACGCCGTTTTCAGGCCGTAGCGGTCTTGCAGTATCTCGGTGCGGTTTTGCGGTGAATGGTTCATAGTTTTATTCCCCTGGCGGACAAGGCCTTGCTGAGTGCATGGACGGCTCTGGAACAATGTGTTTTCACGCTGCCTTCGGAGCAACCCATGGCAGCAGCCGTTTCGGCCACGTCCAACTCCTCCCAGTAACGCATCAGAAACGCTTCCCGTTGACGGCCGGGCAGCTCCGTGATCTCGATTTCAATCTCCCGCAAGATCTGAGCCCGTTCGGTGGCGTCTTGGGCGCTCTCCGTTCCCTCAGAGTTGCCATGGGTCTCCAAAGTTTCCAGTAAATCGAAATCTCCGTCGTCCCCGGCAGATTCGAAGTCGCTCATGTTGGAAAACAGGGCGTTGCGGGTCTTGCGGCGGCGAAACCAGTCGAGCGTCGTGTTCGACAGGATGCGCTGGAACAGCATGGGCAATTCGGCCGCCGGCTTGTCGCCGTAGTGCTGGGCCAGCTTCATCATGCTGTCCTGAACGATATCGAGCGCGGCTTCGTCGTCACGCACGTGGTAGACGCTGCGCTTGAAAGCGCGTTTTTCAACGTTTTTCAGGAAATCGGAAAGTTCTTGTTCAGTTGCCAAGGGTTGGAGTCCCGATTTGTCCCAGCGTCGTCATTGTTGTGCTTGCGGGCACCGTGGAAGCACCCAAATCGGGAAAATTATCGCATCAAGCAGGACTCCGGCCGGAGTTTTTCGGTTTTCCCTGCCAATGGCCGCAGCCTGATGCCATAATACGAATTGCAATTCAAACAGCAAACGGGTCATGGCTCGGCGGGATATGTTTCCGCCTATGGTTTTGGCCTCAAGTCTTGACGCTACTCCACAAGAGTGGGCGAAGAGGCACCCAAGGTATTTCGTCAGAGAAATTCACAAAGGTTCATCATGGAAATCACAAAAGCCGAGCTTGCTTCGGCAGCGGCAGCATCTGCCAATCCTCCTCCCCAGGAACTTCGCGGCGCGGAAATCCTCGTCAAGGCGCTGCAGGCGGAAGGCGTCAAACACGTCTGGGGTTATCCCGGCGGTGCCGTCCTGCACATTTACGATGCTTTTTACAAGCAGGACACCATCCAGCACATCCTGGTGCGCCACGAACAGGCCGCCGTGCATGCAGCCGACGGTTATGCCCGAGCCACCGGAGACATTGGCGTGGCGCTGGTCACTTCCGGTCCCGGCGTGACCAATGCGGTCACCGGCATCGCCACGGCCTACATGGACAGCATCCCGATGGTGATCATCACCGGCCAGGTGCCCACACACGCCATCGGCCTGGATGCCTTCCAGGAGTGCGACACGGTCGGCATCACGCGTCCCATCGTCAAGCACAACTTCCTGGTCAAGGACGTGCGGCAGATGGCCGACATCCTGAAGAAAGCTTTCCACATCGCACGCAGCGGCCGGCCCGGCCCGGTGGTGGTGGACATTCCCAAAGACGTTTCCTTCAACAAGACGCTGTACACCGGCTACCCGCAAAGCGTGGAAATGCGTTCCTACAACCCTGTGCGCAAGGGGCACGGCGGCCAGATCCGCAAGGCGCTGCAACTGTTGATGTCGGCCAAACGGCCCTACATCTACACCGGTGGGGGCGTGTTGCTGAGCAATGCCTCGCAGGAGTTGCGCACGCTGGTGGACATGCTGGGTTACCCCTGCACCAACACCCTGATGGGCCTGGGCGCCTAC
>CAZIYA010000305.1:0-4662 GCA_964543355.1 uncultured Polaromonas sp. | reverse complement strand
GCCTGGGCGGCAACGGCTACGTGGAAGAGGGCGGCGAAGGCATCATGGCCCGCATCTACCGCGAGATGCCGCTCAACTCCATCTGGGAAGGCGCCGGCAACATCATGGCGCTGGACCTGCTGCGCGCGCTGCGCAAGGCCGATGCCGGCGCCGCGCTGGCGCGGGAACTGGCGCCGGCCAAAGGCGCCCACCCCGCACTGGACCGCCTCGCTGCCGCACTGCCGACCCGCGTGGAAGAAATGGCGACCGAAATGGAGGCTCGCCGGCTGGCACAGGATGTGGCTCTCGCGGTGCAGGCGGCGTTGCTGTACCAAAGCGCACCAACCGCTGTGTTCAGCGCGTTCTGCGATTCGCGACTGACCGGCAACTGGGGCCAGGCTTTTGGCACCCTGGGCGCCGGCGTGGATTTCGATGCCTTGATCACCCGTGCCATGCCGCGATAACACCCACCTGAAAGAACCACCATGGCCGACCTGATTCTTCACCACTACCCGAACTCGCCCTTCTCGGAAAAGATCCGGCTGATCCTGGGCTACAAACAGCTCGCCTGGAAGTCGGTCGTCATTCCGGCCTTGATGCCCAAGCCCGACGTGCTGGCACTCACCGGTGGTTACCGCAAGACGCCGTTCATGCAGGTCGGCGCCGATATTTTTTGCGACAGCGCGCTGATCTCCGACGTGCTTGAACACCTGCAACCCACGCCCTCCATCTACCCCGAGCCGGGCAAGGGCCTGGCGCGCACCCTGGCGCAGTGGGCCGACAGCTCTCTGTTCTGGGCGGCCATGGCGCACAACCTCGGGCCCAAGGGTGCAGCCCACATGTTTGCCGGTGGGCCGCCCGAAGCGGCCCAGGCGTTTGGCGAAGACCGCAAGGCCATGAGTGCCGGCATGGTGCGCCTGCGTCCGCCCGACGCAGCGGCGGCCTACAAGTCCTACCTGCGGCGCCTGTCGGACATGCTTGACGACCAGCCCTTCCTTCTGGGCCAGGTGCCGTGCATCGCCGACTTCTCCGCCTACCATCCGCTGTGGTTCACGCGCGTGCGCACGCCGGTGGTGGCCGACATCCTGCAGCTCACGCCCGCCGTGCTCGACTGGATGGACCGCATGCATGCCATCGGCCATGGCAGCATGGAAAAATTCGATGCCGCCGGGGCCATCGCCGCTGCGGCTGCAGCAGAACCGATGGTCGTGGGCCACGGCCTGCTGCGCGACAGCACCTTCCAGGACGAGCATGGCATTCCGCTCGGCAGCCGCGTCACGGTCACGGCTGAAAGCTTCGGGCCGGAGCCAACCGAGGGCGAGCTGATTGCTGCGACACGCACGCACTACACCCTGAGCCGCAGGGACGAGCGCGCCGGCACGCTGCATGTGCACTTCCCGCGCATCGGCTACGTCCTGAAAGCCGTCGCCCCGGCATGAGCAGGATCGCCTGGCGGGCTGTTCCATTTGCTGGGTTGACCGCCGCTGAACTCTACGAAGCCCTGCAGCTTCGTTCGGAAGTTTTCGTGATGGAGCAAGCCGGTATCTACCAGGACATGGACGGTTCGGACCACCAGGCCATGCATGTTCTTGGCGTGTGTGATGGCCAGCTCGTGGCCTATGCGCGCTGTTTTGCATCCGGCGTGAAGTTTGCGGAAGCCAGCATAGGGCGCGTCATCATCCGCCAGATCCTGCGCGGAAGCGGCATGGGCCACGAGCTCATGCGCCATGCCATTGCCTGCGTGTTCGAGCAGTGGGGCGCGCAGCCCATACGCATAGGCGCACAGGCGCGGCTCGAGAAATTCTATTTGCAGCATGGGTTTGCGACAGCAGGAGAGCCCTACATCGAAGACGGCATTCCCCACGTCGAAATGCTGCGTCCCCTTTCATTTCAGGAGTAATTCATGATCACAAATTTCAAAGGCAAAACCGCCGTTCTTACCGGTGCCGGCTCGGGCTTCGGCCTGGAGTGCGCGCGCATCGGTGCCCGTCTCGGCATGAACCTCGTGCTGGCCGACGTGCAGCAGGACGCGCTGGACAAGGCCGCGGCTGAAATGACGGGCGCCGGCGCGCAGGTGCTGGCTGTTCGCCTCGACGTGTCGAAAGCCGCCGAGGTTGAAGCCCTGGGCGCCACCGTGCTGGCACGTTTCGGCGCGCCGCATTTTGTCTTCAACAATGCCGGCGTCGGGGCAGGGGGGCTGATCTGGGAGAACACGCTGAAAGACTGGGAGTGGGTCATTGGCGTCAACCTCATGGGTGTCGCCCATGGCGTGCGCGTATTCACGCCCATGATGCTGGAGGCCGCCAGGAAAGACCCTGCCTGGCAGGGCCACATCGTCAATACCGCCAGCATGGCCGGTTTGCTCAATGCGCCCAACATGGGCATCTACAACGTCAGCAAACATGCGGTGGTCAGCATGAGCGAGACCCTGTACCAGGACCTGGCGCTGGTGACCGACCAGATCAGCGCTTCGGTGCTGTGCCCCTTTTTCGTGCCTACCGGCATCAGCCAGAGCCAGCGCAACCGGCCAGATGAACTGTCCGCTGCCAAGCCGACCAAAAGCCAGTTGATCGGCCAGGCCATGAGCGACAAGGCGGTGGGTTCGGGCAAGGTGACGGCAGCCGATGTGGCGCAGAAAGTGTTCGATGCGGTTGCCGCCAATCAGTTCTACATCTACAGCCACCCCAAGGCCATTGGCTCGGTGCAGACACGGCTCGAAGACATCCTGCAGGCACGCAACCCGACCAACCCGTTTGCGCACAAGCCCGAGATCGGCGAGGAACTCAAGAAGGCCTTGCGCGAAGCCTGAGTCTCAGTTCTGGTCCAGCAGGCGCCCCGTCGCTGGAAACTGGCCGGACAGCATCTGCTCATCGCTCAGTTCCGGGCCCTGCCACATCGTCACCGAGGACGCGCCGGCGCCCAGCGCCATTTCCCGGAATGCCCGGATTTCCACCTGGGTGAAGCCGCCGGCCGGGTCACCCAGCGGATGAAACACCATGCGCGGCGTCGTCGCCAGCCAGCTGGACCCCGTCATCCTGCGAATGAAGGCCTTGATGAGCTGCTCACCGGCGGTGAAGTCTCCCACCATGGTACGCGGATGGGCAAATGGGTTGAGAACTTCCACAGAGGGCGTGGCCCGATGCAGCGAGGCCTCGGCGCCCACGCCCAGTATTTGCGGTTTTTTCGGCCCGCGGAGGATGGCGATTTCGGGCACTTCGGAAATAGAGATGCCGGTTTTGACATTGCGTACCGTCAAGCGGTCGGGCGACAGGCGCAGGTACAGAGGATGGCCGAAGAGGTCGAGGAGTTTGGGCATGGGCCGAATATAGCAAGGCCCGCCTTGTGCATCGCCTCACATCCTCAGGGTTGGACATGACTGCATAAAAACTTTCATAATCTTCCACATGGCACCGACAACTTCACGCTTTTTTTCCTGACGGAATAGCCCTCATGCTGACCGCCACCGCACTGCAGTCCGGCCCCATCGAGGTGGTGGACTACCGCTGCAGCACCGGTCCCGATGCCACGCCGTTCACCGAGGTGCACAGCGGCTACTCGGTGTCCTACGTGCGCAAGGGCAGCTTCGGTTATCGCACGCGCGGCGAGTGTTATGAGCTGGTGGCCGGCTCCGTGCTGGTAGGACACCCGGGCGACGAGTTCATGTGCACGCACGACCACCATGTCTGCGGTGACGAATGCCTGGCCTTCCACCTTTCTCCGGACTTTGTCGAGCTGATTGGCGGTGATGCCGGAACCTGGCGCACCGGCGGCCTGCCGCCTTTGCCCGAACTCGTGGTGCTGGGCGAGCTGGCGCAAGCAGCGGCCGCAAACCAGAGCGATGTCGGCCTGGACGAAGCCGGCCTGTGCTTCGCCTCCCGTTTTGTGGAAGTGGTGGCAGGCCGCAGGCAAATGCCACAGCGCGCTACCGCTAGGGACCGCCGGCGCGCCGTGGAAGCGGCGATGTGGATCAACACCCATTCGCAGGAAGACATTGCCCTGGCCCACGCCGCCAGCCAGGCGGGGCTGAGCCCGTTTCACTTCCTGCGCTTGTTCGCGCGGGTACTTGGCGTCTCGCCGCACCAGTACCTGGTGCGCTCCCGGCTGCGCCATGCGGCGCGGCTGCTGGCCGATGGCGACCGGTCCGTCACCGATGTGGCGCTGGACGTCGGTTTTGCCGACCTCAGCAACTTCGTGCGCACCTTCCACCGCGCGGCCGGCGTCTCGCCGCGTGCCTTCCGCCAAGCCGCGAGGAAAGGCCTGAAAGGAGAGCGCAAGATTCTCCAAGACCGCATCGCCGCGCTGCTTGATGATGACCGCTTGATCCACTCTTCAAGCAGGAAATCACCATGTACGACCACCTCGGCATAAAGGTCAGGGACCTCGCAGCCAGTATCCGTTTTTACGAAGCCGCACTGGCACCGCTGGGCCACGTGCTGGGCTCCCACGACGACAGCTACGCCGGCATCGGCCCGGCCGATGCACCAGCCTTGTGGCTTTATGCGTCCAAAGGCGCCAAGGGTCCGGGTACCCACATCGCGTTCCGTGCAGCCAGCCACAAGGCCGTAGACGCTTTTTACAAGGCCGGCCTGAAGGCCGGTGCCAGCGACAACGGCGGGCCCGGCCCGCGTCCGGATTACAGCCCGACCTACTACGCCGCCTTCGCGCTCGACCCCGACGGCAACA
>CAZIYA010000304.1:0-4699 GCA_964543355.1 uncultured Polaromonas sp. | reverse complement strand
GGAGCCGCAGGCTCCAGCCCCTCGGGGGTCGCTGCGCCTGCGGGCCGGCAAAGCCGGACCCGCGGCCCCTGCTGGTAAGGGAAAACACCCCACTTTCGCTGATACCCGTTCGTCCTGAGCCTGTCGAAGGACAGCCGGCCGCGCGTCGGAAGATCAGCCTTTGCCCTTACCAGCCGGTTTGATGCCCGCGACCGTTGCGCGCGGATGCGCCGCGTCATAGACTTTTGCGAGATGCTGGAAATCGAGCCGCGTGTATACCTGCGTGGTGGTGATGTTGGCATGGCCCAGCAGCTCTTGCACCGCGCGCAGGTCGCCGCTGGACTGCAGCACATGGCTGGCAAACGAATGCCGCAGCATGTGCGGATGCACCGGCGTGGCCAGGCCGGCCTGCAGGGAGCGCTGCTTCAGGCGCACCCGGATGTGTTGTGGCGTCAAGCGCGTGCCGCGCTGGTTGATGAACAGCGCGGCGTCCTCTTTGGCCCAGGCGCTGCGCAGGGCCAGCCAGTCCCGCAGGGCCTCGAGCGCCTTGCCGCCCACCGGCACGCTGCGCCGCTTCGAGCCCTTGCCGAGCACATGCGCCTCGGCCGCCTGCAGGTCAACCCAGCCGCGCGCCTGGCTGCCGGCCACAGCGTCCAGCCCGGTCAACTCGCCGATACGCAGGCCGCAGCCGTAGAGCAGTTCGGTGATGCAGCGGTCTCTCGCTTCAAGCGTCGGCTCCGCCTCTCCATCGCCCTGGTAGGCGGCCAGTTGCACCGCCTCGTCCACACTCAGGGCCTTGGGCAGGGGTTTGGCGGCTTTGGGCGCGCGCAGGTCCTGCACCGGATTGCTGGCCACCAGACCCTCGCGGCCCAGCCAGGTGTAGAAACCGCGCCAGCCGGAAAGGATGAGCGCAATGCCGCGGCCGCTGCGGCCGCCGCTGTGCATCTGGGCCACCCAGCGCCGCATATGGATGTTCTGCACCCCCGTCAATGCCACGCCGGCCTGCCGGCAGTTGGCCTGCAGCTTCTGCAGGTCCAGTGCATACAGCTCGACCGTGCGCTGCGCCAGGCGTTTTTCAACGCGCACGTGCTCAAGGTAGCGTTCGACCAACGGGTCGGCCTCGGGCACCGCTGCTGCACCATCGGTGTTTGCGCGCGGCTCGGGCTTGGCCATGGCTCAGGCAGGGCTCAGCTCAGGAGGTCAGGGGCCGCAGGCGCGACAGCGCCGCGCCGGCAAGTTCGCCGATGCGTTCAAGGAAATCCGTACCCATGCCGCTCTGGAAGCGCTCGGGGTCCGGCGAGGCCAGCACCAGCATGCCGAAAGCCTGGGGTGACTTGCCGGGGCGCAGCGGAATCAGCGCCACCGACAGCGCCTGGGCCGGGTCGGGCAGCCAGCTGACCGCCTCAAAGCCGGAATTGACACCGCAGTACGGCGCGGTCAGCGAGGACGCAAAAGCCTGCGTGTCTTCGCTGACGCCGGTGGAGAAATTCTCGTCCGAAAAAATGCCGTTCACATGCCAGACCTTGATCGCCGCCTGCGGAATCGAAAACTGCGTCTGGATCTCGTGCACGATGGTGTCCGGCAAATCGCGGGCGTGGGCCGTCAGCAGGAGGTTAAGCGTGCAGCGCTGCAACTTGTCGGCAATACCCACATTCTCCTGGCCGTAACGGATCATCTCGACAACCCGCGATTCCAGCGCCTTGATCTTGTCGCGCAGCATGCCGGCCTGCCGCTCCTGCAGGCTCACCGCGCGGTTGCCATGGCCGCTGGACAGCTGCACCGTGGCCAGCAATTCCGCGTGGCGCTCGAAAAAGTCGGGCGTGTTGGCCAGGAAGTTGGCAATGTCGTCTTCGGTGATCGGGTTCTGGATGGAGTGTTCGCTTGGATTCATGTTCTTGTGGTTTCCGTAATCAGTATCGGTCAGTCTACAGGTGGTCGGGAACGTCGATAGCGGCTTCAAACACGGTGGTGGCCGGCCCCGTCATCAGCACCGGGGAGACCGCGGCGTCCAGCCCGCCCTGCCACTCGATGGTCAGGGTGCCGCCATGGGTCAACACGTCCACGCGTGCATCCAGCAGGCCCAAGCGTATGCCAGCGACCACCGCGGCGCAAGCCCCGCTGCCGCAGGCGAGCGTTTCACCGGCGCCACGCTCATACACGCGCAGGGCGATCTGGCTACGCGAAACAACCTGCATGAAGCCGGCATTGACGCGCCGCGGGAAACGCGCGTGGTTCTCGATCAGGGGGCCGTCCTGCAGCACGGGCGCGGTCTCCACATCGTCCACCAGCTGCACCGCATGCGGGTTGCCCATGGACAAAACCGCTACAAAAACAGGAGCTGTCTGCGCCTGCTCCGTAAGGGCCAGAGGCCATTTTTGCCATGAATGCACAGCCTGCGGCGTCAAGCCGGTGGCATCGAAAGGCACACGCGCCAGATCGAAGATGGGCGCACCCATGTCCACGGTGACGCGGCCGTCGGGCTGCATGCGCGGCTCGATCACACCGGCCAGGGTTTTGACCCTGACCACGTCCTTGGACGTCAGGCCCTGCTCGCGCACAAAACGCACAAAGCAGCGCGCCCCGTTGCCGCATTGCTCCACCTCACCGCCGTCGGCGTTGTGGATCACGTATTCAAAATCGATGCCCGGGTCCCTGGCGGGCCGCACCGACAGGATCTGGTCCGCGCCCACGCCGAAGTGACGGTCGGCCAGAAAGCGGTACTGGCCGGGTGTGAGGTTCAGGCGTCCGCGGGTTTCATCGAGCATGACAAAATCGTTGCCCGCACCCTGCATTTTGGTAAATCGGATTAGCATCCCGGGCATTATCCGCTGAGCCTGCTTCCCTCCTCCATCCCCACACCACTCCCCAAAAAGAAGCCCCCCCATGCGCATTCCCGACTGGACACCTGCACTGAAACCCCAACCCCAGGACCTGGTCGATGCCATCCTGAGACGCCGCGGCGGCACGCTGATCAACCTGGACAAGGCCCTGCTCTGGAGCGAGCCGCTCGCTCGCGCCTGGAACGTCTACCTGGGCGCGGTGCGCACCGGCCTGCCCACCAGCCGCAAGCTGCGAGAACTCGGCATCTGCACCGTCGCGCTGCTGACCGGTGCGGCCTATGAATACAAACACCACGCGCCGGACTTCCTGGCCGCCGGCGGCAGCCAGGCCGAGCTAGATGCACTCAATAGCCTGGTGAAAGTCGATGCACGCGCCTCGGCCGCGCACCCGGCGCTGGGCGCAGTCGAGCAGCTGGTGGTGCGTTACGCGGCGCAGATGACGCTGGATGTCAAGGTCAGTGATGACGTGTTCGAGGCCCTGCGCCAGCACTTCGACACCACGGAACTGGTCGAGCTGACCAGCGCGATTGCCACCTACAACATGGTGGCGCGTTTCCTGGTGGCGTTGGGCGTTTCTCCGGAGGAACCGGCGTAGACCCTTTGCTGCGGGCCGGCCGTCAGCAGACGACAAGATCCGTGTGGCCGAAACCCCGGCTGTAGTCGAGCACCGAAATGACCGACGGCGTGACGCGGAAAATGCGGACCTCGCCCGGTTCCGGCATCTTCATCGGCAAGGGCCGTGCCTCCGGGTATTTGAGCGGCAGCAGGCGCAGGACCTTCTCCGCTTCGGTCCGGTCATCGACGGCCTGCGCGCGTGCGGCCATCGACAGGCCGGTGATGGCCATCAAATCCGCCGTGTCGTGATCGATGGTCAGCGAAAGCCGGTCGTCCCGCGCCAGGTTCTTTGCCTTCTGGCTGTCCAGCCCGCAGAGAAAATACAGGGTCAGGCCCTCGTTCACGTAGCCGACCGTGGTGGCCTGCGGCCAGCCGTCAGGCCGCAGCGTTGCCACCGTCATGATGCGGTGCTGGTCCAGCAGCCCCAGGATTTTCTGCTTGATATCGTTGTCCATGAGTCGCCTCGCAGTCGCAAACAGGAAAGTGAAAAATTGTAGGCGGCCGCGGACAGAGAGCATTGCGCCACATCAAGACCGGCGCCCCCGGCTGCAAGGCCGCAGCGCCGGGCAGGGGTATTGAATGCGCCGCTCCCCCTGCATCCTGTGAAGGGCGAAAATGAAAAGCATGCAAACACCTTCCCGTTCGCCTGTGCCCGCTAGCTGCCGGCTGGCTCCCGTCTTGCTGGCGGTCTTCGCGCTGGCGGGTTGCGCCTCCGCCCCCTCGGCCGGCACCCGCGCGCCGGCGCCTCCGGCGGTTGCAGCCCCACCGATGCCAGCCGTATCAAGCGAGGATGAACACCAGCAGAAATTTGCCCGCTGGGTGCTCGAGTTCCGCGCCAGCGCACGCGCAGCCGGCATCACCGAAGCAACACTCCAGAGCGCCTTCGACAACATCCGCTTCATCCCGCGCGTCGTCGAGCTCGACAGCGCCCAGCCCGAGTTCACCCGCGCTGTGTGGGATTACCTCGACAGCGCGGTGTCGGCGCAGCGCATCGTTCGCGGCCAGGACATGCTGCTGCAATCGCGGCCTGCGGTCGATGCCGCCGCGGCGCGCTACGGTGTCCCGGCAGAAATTCTTGTCGCGATCTGGGGCATGGAGAGCAACTACGGTAGCCACGTCGGCGACATCCCAACCATCGACGCCCTGGCGACGCTAGCTTTCGAGGGTCGGCGCGAGGCCTGGGCGCGCGGCCAGTTGCTCGCCGCCCTGAAGATCCTGCAGAACCGGGACATACAGTTTGATGGAACCGTGACAGCGGGAAACTT